>CAZXQM010000009.1:8875-26816 GCA_964643455.1 uncultured Vampirovibrio sp.
CCAGAATTAATCCCTATCTATCTGGAAAACATTATCAAATTTGCAATTCCGGCAGCAGTTGCATATTATGTGAGAAATTGGCTTACATATCCGTTTATTTTCGCTTATTGTTATTATATTTTTACACCGGAAATTTTCATTTATATCTTCCCTTTAATCCTAATTCTATTTATAGGAAGATTCACAGAACTTTCCAAAAAAGAAAGATTATTTGTTATCGCTTCATTATTAATTTCAGTAAAAATTTTTTTCGCAATGACTCTGCAATCATACGGAATTTATTTTACTCCGTTTGCACTTATCTCAATCCTCATTTTACTTCCGAAACGAATAAAAATATCTGCAATGACTGTAATTCTTTTATGCGGGCTTTCGTTTGGAATAAAAAACATACAAATTCTACAATCTAAGAATGTGAAAATTTCAACAATGCAAGGAACTATTTATACCACACCTTATAATGGAAACTCCATAAAACTCTTGGTGGATTATATAACTTCTAACACAAAACCTGAAAATGAAGTTCTCATCTATCCGGAATGTCTGGCTGTCAATGTCTTGACTTCTAGAGATTCTGACAATAAATTCTATTCACTGATACCTCTTTATGTAGAAACTTTTGGAGAAGATGTTATAGTCAAGCGTTTAGAATTAAAACGTCCTGAATACATTGTAACAAGCAATTTTGACACATCTATATATTATTACACCTATTTTGGAGTCGATTACGCAGCAAAAATTATGGAATTTGTAAGAAATAATTATGACAAACAAACAGAAATCGGAAACGGACTTATTTTTACAGTTTATAAACTTAAGTCTCATCATCCTTCTCGGCAGCACGTCTGAGAATATTTCTGTCCAATTTTTTCCTACCATATTTTTTGTTGGATTCTTCCATTAATTTTTCGCTCGGACGTTTTGTAGATTTCTTTGTTTTTGATGCTCCAGAATATTCACTACTAAGATTTCCGTTGTTAAGCTCTCTGTACCACATTGACCATAAAATTGAACGCATAGGCAGCGTATACTGTATTAAAATTTGTGTTGCAAACGTTTTTATTGTAAAAATCGCAATATCATATACTGTAGGCATTTTTAATCCATATTGAGATAAATCTGGAATAGGAAGCTGTGAAATCACTGGTACAATACCTTTAGCTAAGATGCCATTTACCCCTGTTAAATCAAAAATTTTCACAAACAACTGTGGAATAAATACATAAGTTAAAATTCCTATTAATGTCAACAGCAAGAAAGTTGATAAAAAATGACCTTTTACAAGAGATAAACTTCTTTTTACACAACCCATCGGAGATAATTCCGGTTCAAAAGTAAATACCTGAAAAACAAGAACAAAATATACAACAAGAATACCGCAAATTACCCAAAACAGAGGACACGCAGCTACTGTATAAAATATTCCAAACAAAAACCATAAACCAATAAATGGTAATGTTCTTCTCTTAATTAATTCCGTATGTGCCGTAAAATCATAAACTCGTCCTGATTTTTGCATATTTTCATACATAGAATTTATTGCTCCGTAAGCAATAAGATATTCCCAGAATGCTTTCACAAAAATTGCAAGCCCTGGAAGAGTTATCAAAATTGAAATTAATACCAGAATATAAAAATTACTTAATTCTGGAAATTTATCCATTAAAGGAGGTAAATATCTGGTATAAAAATAAGTAATAAGAAATACAAGAAGCAAACCTGCAATCTGCCCCAAAACAGGAAATGTCATGTACTTCATAAACTTATCAAAATTAGAAAAATATAATCCTATTGATTCAGTAAAAATTCCCAAAGGTGTATTAGTTTTTTTAGCCATCATTTATCTCCGCTTCTCTTTTATATTCCATTGTAGTATAAAGATATTAGTATGAAAAATTTAACACAAGAAGATTTTTTATCCGGCAAAGTTGATTTGCATATACATTCGAATTACTCCGACGGTAAAGCCGATTTTAAAGAGATTATTGAACGTGCAAAGAAAAACGGATACAAAATGATTTCCATAACCGACCACAATACAGTAGAAGGTCACCGGAAATATCAGGATAATATTTTGTTAACAGGAGCAGAATTTGACTGCTGGTTCGGGTATGTTTATATCCACCTTCTCGCATACAGAATAAATGTTAGCCACCCGTCACTTTATCCTTTTTTAGCCAAAACAAATGCCGAAACAAAAGTAGACTTTAGGCGACTTTTTGCAAAAAGAAATGTTCCGAAACTTATCAAAGCAATCCATGAAGCAGGAGGAATAGCAGTACTTGCGCATCCAGCATGCTACTGGGCATTAAATCTTGAAAAACTCGTAAAAAAACTTATGAAGCATGGTCTGGACGGTATAGAAGTTTATTATCCGTATCCAAGGTTTAGAAAAATTGTTAAATTTCATTCCGCTAAAGATGTGAAAAAAATAGCCAATAAGTACCCACAGTTAATTCAAACCGGGGGAACAGATTTTCATGATGAAAATTTTAGCTGATAAAAATAGATGATACATTTTTAATCCTCGCCCTTTATTCACAATTTTTATATTATCCATAAAGATAGTTACATTTACCCCGACATGATAATTCTTTTTTTATCTTGATTGAAATAACATGGCTAAGTCAAGACTAAAAGGAGGATTTATGAGAAACGCTACACGCTCATCGTCCGGTTGGGAAACCGTAAAAACTGCCGCTTTTTCACATGCACCTGTATATCAATTAAAAGAATTCAACAACCTTTTTATAGAAATGACCGCAAAAAACTGCAATCAGAGATGTTCCAAATGTTACATTAATTTCGGTAATAATGTAGGCATAACAAAACCTGTAAAAGATTTTATCTCTTTAGACAAAATAAAAGAAGCTATTGAAGATACTAAAAAAGAAAATTTATACTGCATATACTTAACAGGAGCTGAACCGATGACACATCCAGACTTTAATACAATTCTCCGGTTATGTCTTAAAAGATGCAACGTATGTATTTGCACAAATGCAAGTTTTCTAAACGAAAAAAAGATAAGATTCTTAAAAAAAGTCGAAGAAGAAGGTAGTAATCAAATATTTTTTAAACTTTCCGTCACACATTATAACGAACTCGAAAGTGATAAGATAAAATATAGAGGAAACTTCAGACAGACAATTTATGCATTAAAAACTCTCAGCAGATACAACTTTAACTCTGTTTTAACCATACAAAACTTCTATAATCTCAGTGATACTGAAATTTTAGAAAATTTCAAGCACATTTTTAAAGAACAGGAAATTACAAATACAGATATTCAAATAATAGTCTCCTACCCATCTTTTGATGAAGAAAATTTCTCCACACCATCACAAAAAACCGATTGCATGTATGGAAGAACTCTCTGCCAAAACGGAATTTACACCTGCCCATTTCTAGCAAACGATTACAGAGGACGTTCCGGAAGTTCTCTCAAGGATTTTTCTATAAACATAACCGCCGAAACAGACTTTTGTGCAACTTGCTCCAAGAACAATAATTATATGTTTGCTATCGGATAATCTGATATAAACCTTATATAACGGTTTTAAACTGTTATTCATACTTAAAGATAGTTAACATTTGTAACATTATTCCGTTGAATTAATACTAAAGAGTTAATTTTTTGATAAGATTATGTTATAAATAATAATGTAAAAATATATATTCAAACACGAAAAATGATCGGAGGCAAAAATGTCAGTAGGACAATTCGTATTTATGTTACACAGCCATCTGCCTTATTACAGAAAAGCAGGTATGTGGCCATTCGGTGAAGAAAATCTTTACGAATGTATGGCAGAAACCTATGTACCTCTATTAAATGCAATTACAGAATTATATGATGAAGGTATTAAAGCAAAATTAACAGTCGGTATAACTCCAATTCTTGCGGAACAGTTAAATGACGAACATTTACAGAATGGTTTTGTCGAATATATTGATTCAAGAATTAGTGCTGTTGCTAAAGATTTGGATAGATATCCTGACCCGAAAGTTGCTCATTCACAGCACTTAAAATATCTGGCAAAATATTATTTTGACTGGTGGAACAAATTAAGAGACGATTTTGTTAATAAATACGAAAAGAATTTGATTAAATACTTCAAAAAATATCAAGACCTCGGCTGCATAGAAATTACAACCTCCGGTGCGACCCATGGTTTTTCTCCGCTTCTTGCTACAGACAGCAACCTGAATGCTCAATTCAAGGTTGGGCAGGATACAACAAAAAGACTATTTGGCAAAAAAGCTATGGGAGCTTGGCTGCCTGAATGCGCATATCGTCAAGGATATGAATATGTAGGAAAAGACGGACAAAAGCATTGGAGACCGGCTATAGAAGTAACATTGCAAAATAATGATATTCACTACTTCTTTACAGAATCCCACGTTATTGAGGGCGGTAATTCTATCGGTAACAGACGTGTAATCGGTATGTACGGTAATATTGAATATATTCCGCTTCCGGAAAGACCAGCTACAGGATATGATACATATTCTGCATACTGGCTTCCTGACGCACAGGTTGCAGTAATGGGACGTAATGACAGAGCAGGATATCAAGTTTGGTCTGCTGCTGACGGATATCCTGGTGATGGATGCTTTAGAGAATTCCATAAAAAAGATGATAAATCAGGTATGCACTACTGGAGAATTACTTCTCCTACAACGGATTTAGGGGACAAAATGCTCTATGATCCTGTGCTCGCAATGAATAAAGTTAACGAAAATTCTGATCACTACACAACTTTAATCTACCATCTTTTAAATGATTATAAATTGGCAAAAGGTCATGAAGGGCTGGTAATGGTATCATTTGATACAGAATTATTCGGTCACTGGTGGTTTGAAGGTGTTGAATTTATTAAACAGGTTATTAAAAAATTCCATGACTATTTACCGGAAGTTGAAAGACTTACTGCGGGAGAATATGTTACTAAGTACCCTCCAAAAGAAGCAATCCAAATTCCTGAAAGTTCTTGGGGACAGGGCGGTCACTTCTATGTATGGATGAACCACTTAACTGAATGGATGTGGCCTATTATACACTCCTGTGAAAAACGAATCAATGCAATTGTAGATCAGTATTCTGAAATACCTGAAGATAAACTTTTGCATAGAGCTTTAAACCAGCTTGCAAGAGAAAATCTGCTTCTGCAAAGTTCAGATTGGCCATTCCTAATTACAACTTGGCAGGCTAAAGATTACGCAACAGACAGATTCAATGAGCATGTAGACAGGTTTAGTCTGATTGCGGATATGATTGAATCCGGAAATATTGATGATGGTAAACTGCAAGAAATTGAAAGTATTGATAATTGCTTCCCTGTAATTGATTACAGAGTTTATCAGTCTATTACGGAAGGAGTTATACCGCAACAAGAAAAGAAACTTGTTCCTTTATATCAATAAAAATGATTTAAATAAAATCAAAGAAGGGGCGGTTAAACCGCCCCTTCTTTGATAAGCGAAGAATCCTGTTGCTTATTCTATTTCAAATACTCTTTAAAAAATACTTCAATTTTATCAAACGGAATTTTTTCAAGATTGTCATACAAATCGACATGATTTGCACCATCTACAATTAATAATTTTTTATTATCACCTTTTAGTTTTTTAAAAGCATCTTCACTAAAGTATCTACTGTGAGCCTTTTCACCATGTATAACAAGAACGGCGCTTTGAATCTCATTACTAAATGCCAATATTGGCATATTAATCAAAGAAAGTGCTGAAGTTGTATTCCAATTGCCATTTGAATTAATTGAACGTTCATGAAAACCACGGGAAGTTTTGTAATAGCCATAATAATCTTTCACAAATTGAGGTTCATCTCCTGCTAGTTTTTCCGGAAGTCCCGTAGCTTTTGCATAAGTTCCGTTTTTAAAATCTTCTGTTCTCTGTTTATTTAAAGATTCTTTTAATTCATATCGGGCTTTTTCATCCATCGAATCAAAATACCCATTAGCACTAACTCTTGTCATATCGTACATTGTAGAAGTTACAACTGCTTTTATTCTTGTATCCATGGCTGCCGCATTTAAGCCAAAGCCGCCAAATCCGCAAATACCAACTATTCCTATTTTTTCCGGATCGACATTATTCTGGTTAGTTAAAAAATCGACTGCTGCGCTAAAATCTTCAGTATTTATATCAGGTGAAGCAACATTTCTCACATCACCGCCACTTTCACCTGTATAAGATGGATCAAAAGCCAATGTTACAAACCCTCTTTCAGCAAGAGTTTGTGCATACAATCCGGAAGCCTGCTCTTTTACGGCACCAAAAGGACCGCAAACAGCAATTGCAGCATACTTTTCGCCAGATTTTTCTTTAGGAGTATACAAATCACCTGTAAGCTTTATGCCGTATCGGTTTTTAAAGCTTACCTTTTCTACATTGACCTTATCACTTTTCGGGAATGTTTTATCCCATTCATTATTTTTTGCAATACTCATCGATGCACCTCCTATCAGTAATACAAATGTCATCAATCCTGCCAATAATACTTTCATAATATCTCCCATTTGATAATACTACACTTACCATTATTAACCATTTAATAAAAATAGCAAATACTTATAATAAATAATATAAAATGCCTATTAAGCATAATTAAGTCAATAGCATTCAACTTGTAATTCATATTTATCCGTGCTAAAATCAATATTGCCGTACTCCACGGGGACTTAGCGGATCTCTTGACTCGAACGCTTTATGCGAGGTGCAGAGCCTGCTGTGAGGGTTACAGGTAAATTGCCTATGTTTATAGGATTGTTGATAGCTTAAGATATAATGGCGTAAGATATCGAACCGTGTCAGGATGGAAACATAGCAGCACTAAGGTAAGCCTTGCGGGTGTTATAATTTTAAGAAGTAGATTTTGTAAGCAAAATCAGTTTGGCTGTAGTTCGATAGGCAGTGGTACGGTTTTATTTTAAGAATAAGGACTAAATATACCGGTTGATTTATAAATCTACAGCGAGTTTCCTTTCCTACGCGAATGACCGGTAGGAGTAAAAGGTTAATATATAATTAATTTTGTCCCATCTAATTTACATTGTTTCCCAATAGGTATGGTTATTTTATCCTTTGCATGTGTAATTTTAAATCCGGCGGCTGTCGGAAGCTTAAATTCACAAAACAACTTTTCCAACCATTCTTCATTATCAACATTAATAAAATCACCCAGAACTATTCCTTTGCAATTAGACTTAAATTTATCTACATTAAAAAGCTGTGTAAACATTCTGTCAATTTTATAGACAGGTTCATTTAAATCTTCTGTAAAGAAAATAAAATCTTCATCCGGAATAAAATTTAATCCGCATAATGACACAACCGTTGCAAGATTTCCGCCCCAGATAATACCTTCTGCAGTTCCATTGTTATAAACCTTATTACCTTGAAATTCTAATTTCTCACCGCGTATAGCATTAACAAAACTAGTATGGGAAAAATTTTGTAAAATATTACTTTGCCCAAACTCATCTAAATCTTCAAAATCAGAACAAACCATAGGACCATGATATGTAACCATGCCGGTTTTCTTATAAATCATAAGCAAAAGTGCGGTAACGTCCGAAAACCCGACAAGAGGTTTTGGATTTTTTTTGATTAAATCATAATCTATTTTATCAATAAGCCTTATTGCCCCGTAACCGCCTCTTGCAGCCATAATGATATCAATTTCCGAATCAGAAAAAAATTTATGCAACGCCTCAAGTTTTTCTTCATCAGAGCCAGCCAGATAACAATTTCTCTCAAATATATTTTTTGACAATTTAATTTTATACCCTAATGTTTCCAGATTCTTAACAGCACTATTCAATTTTTCTTTATCCACAACACCAGATGGTGCTATAATTCCAATCATTTTCATAATTTGATTATAAATGATTTGTAAACTTTTGTAAAATTTTGTATATAAAAAGACAATTTTTTAAAATTGGAAACGTTATTATATATATACAAAGTAAAAGGATATGAGTATGGCACTACCAATTACAGGTTTAGAACAAAATTATCAATATGGTTTATACGGGCAGGGCGGCTCACAAGTTCCTTTTGGTGGTCTTACAACCGGAACTCGTGTTACCGGAGTCGAACCAAAAACCCAAGTAAGCACTCCTACAGTTGGAAGCGTAACCGGAGAAGATGGCAATACTCCAATCTCACTAGGGACACAAGGAGTAGGGTTAGGTACAACTTATGCAGATGGTGCAGGCACAAGTTATACAAATGGACTCGGTCACTCACTCCATACTAAATGGATGGTCGCTTAAATTAAAGACTAATGAAGAAAAGATAAAAAAAATATCCGTTGAGGCGGATATTTTTTTATGTTTCACGGCTTCGTATCTTTAACCATTCTTCTTTAGGAAGATCTGAAACAATATTTCCGTCTTTGAATTTTATTACTCTTGAGCAATAAGCAGCAATATCAGGTTCGTGAGTTACAAGAACAATTGTTTTACCTTCTTTACCATCAAAACCTTTATTAAGCTGCACCAGAAACTCCATTACTTCAATACTTGTCTTAGTATCCAAATTACCGGTAGGTTCGTCTGCGAGAATAAGGGGTGCGTCATTTACAAGAGCTCTTGCAATCGCCACTCTTTGCTGCTGACCGCCTGACATCTGATTCGGCATATGAGATTCACGATTCTTTAAACCTACAATTTCTAATGCTTTCTTAGCCCGTCGGTGTCTTTCCTCTTCCGGTATTCCTTTATAAATCATTGGGAGCTCAACATTTTCCAAGGCAGAAGTTCTTGAAATCAAATTAAACCCCTGAAAAACAAACCCAATTTTCAAGTTTCTGATTTTAGACAATTCATCAGCATCCAGAGAAAGGACGTCAACACCATCAAGGTGATAGCTGCCGCTTGTAGGTCTATCAAGAGTTCCCAGAGTATTCATACAGGTTGATTTTCCAGAGCCGGAGGTACCCATAATTGCAACAAACTCTCCTTTTTCTACAGAAAAAGAAACTCCGTTTAACGCATTGAAACTCTCATCCTCAGTAACATATGTTTTTACGATATTTTTTAATTCTATTAATGGCATAAATATATTCTACCATAAATTTTAAATCTGTAATTGTTAAGAAGTATTGCTAATTGTTAAGCCGGTTTAAATTTGTTACATTTGCCTTGAATCCAGTAATAGTAATATATGAAACCTTTTTAAGAATTTAATCCCTTATTGGATTATTAAAGTTCTGTAAAATTATGCCGTTATATGACTAAGAAAGGTTTAATGTATATAGAAAGGATTTTTTAATGTCTGATATTAATTTTACCAAGCTGAATAATGCTACCTCACCTGATAACGAAAAATATCAAAATTACTTAAATGATAAAACAAAAAACATTCTTGGAGATAAAGACAGCATTTCTTTCAATGATTTAACGACCAATTCTGTATTTGCCAAAGAATATGAAAAGATGTCTATGGACGAAAAAGAAAAAGTACGTCAGATTGTTGCTCTGGATGGAAATAAAGATCAAGTAACAGAAAAAGAATTGAAAGTACTCTATACATTTTTAGATGCAAAACTGACAGAAGATGGAGAATCTTTTGAATTTGATGCAGAGACATCTTTAGGCGAAAAAAGCGGTTTATCTGAAGCAACTTATAGTGAAATTAGCCGCATTTATGACAATACTCTTTCTAAAAATGAACTAAATGCTTTCAAATTGGCTCAAAGTAAGTTGCAATCCTTTGATTTATATAATAAAGACGGCAGTATTAATAATAAAGAAGTTATAAAAGTTCTGCAATTCTTAAAGAATATGCCAAATTTAAAAAATTTGTCTCTTACCAATGCTAAACTTTTAGGAAACGTTCTGGGAGATGGAGTTCTCGGAATTTCTATTGCTCCTGACGCCGGACCTATCGAAATAATTTTTGACGATGATTTAAAAACGATAGCAAGCTATGACCCTTCAGAATCTAAATTTAGAATAAGTTCTGCTGAAAATGTCAATGGTGTAGAATATTCTCTGGATGGCAAAAAGATTGAAGCTGAAAAAATCGAACAAACCAAAGATGCAAACGGAAAATATGTTTACGGAGATCTTGACGGCGATGGTAAGGTTAGTAAAGCAGATTTCTATGGTAATAAAGCAGTCATAAAGTTTGTAACAAATAACCATTGGTATGGAAAAAATTGGTCTGATGTCGGTCAAGCTTTGAATTTGTTAATGCAAAACTTACCTGCAGATAAAGAAGAATCCGATTCCATAAAAAGTATATTAAAGACTTTGGTTGAAAAAGCTGACAGTAACAATCATTCCGAGGTAACATCGATACTTACTGCCATAAGAAATGAATCTGCTTACAGAAGTATTAGCCCAGAAGAACGGAATAATTTCCTGCGGACATTGTTTGGTAACGATGCTAATGGACAGGCAAGATTTGTTCGTTATGATGTTTTACGTGATGGCGGTACTATAGAAATAACTTTAAATGATGGTTCTTCTATTGTACAAAACTTCAGTGCTAAAAGCCCGCGCGAACACATTGGAAAGTTTATATATACAAACCCTGATGGTACTAAAGAATACTTTGATGACGAAGGTATCCCTATAGAAAAATTTGAACTATAAGTTTTAGAATTATTTTTTATAAGTACCTTTTGCTGCATGATTTGCCAAATATTCATTAATCCCCTTTACAAAATCAAAATTTCCTAATGCTGTTTCTCTAAGAATTGTTTCTTTTAGAACCACCTTATCTTTAATATTTGCAGCACAGGACATACCCGCAACACGTTCCATAAAAGCTTGTTCAGGAGTTAATTTTTTTGCTTCCGGATATACTCTCTCAGTTAAATCTTGTACAATTTTATTTTTACCTCTAAATGCTGTTGTATCTGCTGTCACAGTTTCATTTGGCTGTTCTGCATTCTGCTTCATTACATTTACTCCTGCTGGAGTTGTCATTGAATTAATTGTTATTGACATATTTTTACCTCACACTAAAATTTCTACAAGTTTATAAAAACAACTGTGGCACGAAAATTGCTTTAATAAAATATCAAATTAACAAATCTTAATACTTGTATTGTATACACTTCATTTTCTTCGTGATAAAATTAAAGCACTAGGAATTTATAGTGATATTTATTACATAAGAGAAGGAGAAACTAATGGCTGAAAAAAGAGTATGGCTATTTAGAGAAGGTAATACAAACATGCGCAACCTTCTTGGCGGCAAAGGTGCTAACCTTGCAGAAATGACAAATTTGGGATTACCGGTACCTCCGGGACTTACCATCACAACAGAGACCTGTATGGATTACATTAACAATGGTAATAAGATGCCGGAAGGTTTAATGGATGAAGTAAAGGCTGCATTAAAGGATGTTGAAACACAAACAGGTAAAAAGTTTGGTGATACTTCAAATCCGTTATTAGTATCAGTGCGTTCAGGTGCCAGAATTTCTATGCCGGGTATGATGGAAACAATTCTTAACCTCGGTTTGAACGATGAAACAGTAGAAGCTATGGTTAAATTAACCAACAACCCTAGATTCTGCTATGATTCATACAGAAGATTCTTAACTATGTTCGGCTCTGTTGCTTGGGAAATGGACAGACAAAAATACTTTGAATCAGAAGTTGAAAAAGTTAAGGAAAAAGAAGGCGTTAAATCCGATACAGAAGTTTCAGCAGAAGGTTGGAAATCACTTATTCCTATTTACAAAAAGACTATTAAAGAAGTAACCGGTAAAGAATTCCCGCAAGATCCTTATGTACAATTGCAAGAAGCAATTGAAGCAGTATTCCGTTCCTGGAATATTCCTCGAGCAATTGCTTATAGAAACATGAATAAAATCGACCATAACTATGGAACAGCTGTTAACGTTCAAACAATGGTATTTGGAAACATGGGTGATGACTGTGCTACAGGTGTTTCATTCACACGTAACCCTGCAACCGGTGAAAACAAATTCTATGGTGAATACTTAACAAATGCTCAGGGTGAAGACGTTGTAGCAGGTATCAGAACTCCAAAACCTATTGCAGAATTAGAAACAGAAATGCCTGAACTTTACAAGCAATACGTTGACATTGCAAAAAAACTTGAACTCGGATACAAAGATGTTCAGGATATGGAATTTACTATTGAAAGAGGTAAATTATATATTCTTCAAACACGTAACGGTAAAAGAACAGCAACTGCTGCTGTCAGAATTGCTGTTGAAATGTGTAAAGAAGGTATTATTACAAAAGAAAGAGCGATTGAACTTGTTGACCCATACACTGTTAACCAAATCTTACTTCCTTGCTTCGATGCTAAAGCACTGGAAGAAGCACATAAGATTGCACACGGTGTAAATGCTTCTCCTGGTGCTGCTGTAGGTAAAATCGTATTTGATACGGAAGAAGCAGCTCAAAGAGGTGAAGCCGGTGAAAAAGTTATTCTTGTAAGAATTGAAACCTGTCCGGATGATATTCACGGTATGGCAGTTGCTCAAGGTGTTTTAACCCTCAGAGGCGGAGCTACTTCACACGCAGCTGTAGTTGCAAAAGGTATGGGTAAACCTTGCGTTGCAGGCTGTGAAGATATGAAAATTGATCTTGAAAATGAAACTTTGACAGGCGCTGACGGAACTGTTTACCACAAGAATGATGTTATCTCACTAGATGGCGGCAAGGGTGTTGTTATGGATGGAGCAGTGAAACTTGCTGATGCTCAAATTGATGATAACTTTACTACCTTCTTCCAATGGGTAGATGAAATTAAAACCATGAAAGTTGAAGCTAATGCTGATACTCCAAAAGATATAGCAAATGCTCTTAAATTCGGAACAGAAGGTGTTGGACTTTGCAGAACAGAACACATGTTTATGGATCCCGACAGACTTCCTTGGGTTCAAAAAATGATTATTGCTGGTACGCCTGAGGCAAGAAAAGAAGCTCTTGATCACCTGCTTCCTATGCAGTATTCAGACTTCTATGCCATGTTTAAAGCTTTAGGTTCAGGAATGCCTATGACAATAAGACTTTTAGACCCGCCTCTTCACGAGTTTTTACCTTCTAAAGAAGATTTAATTGCAGAGGTTGCTACCCTTAAGGCTCAAGGCAAAGATGCTAAAGAAAAAGAAGAGCTTCTTCAAGTAGTTGAGAGCCTTTCTGAATCTAACCCTATGATGGGTCTAAGGGGCTGCCGGTTGGGCTTGACTTATCCTGAAATCAATGAAATGCAGGTAAGAGCAATTTTTGAAGCGGCATGTGATGCTAAAAAAGAAGGTGTTGACGTAATTCCTTACGTTATGATTCCGCTTATCGGTCACGTTAATGAATTAAAAGTTGCAAAGGAAATTCTCGAAAGAGTTGCCGAAGATGTAATGAAAGAAAAAGGTCAAAAAGTTGATTACAAATTCGGTACTATGATAGAAATTCCTCGTGCAGCTTTAACTGCTGATGAAGTTGCTGAATACGCAGAATTCTTCTCATTCGGCACAAATGACCTGACTCAGATGACATTCGGCTATTCAAGAGACGACGCAGAAGGTAAATTCCTAAAACGTTATGTTGAGCAAAAAATCCTTCCTGCTAACCCGTTTGAAACACTCGATACAAAAGGTGTCGGTAAGTTAATGGAAATGGCTATGGAAAAAGGTAAAGCAGTTAATCCGAAACTTATCGGCGGTGTTTGCGGTGAACACGGCGGAGACCCTGATTCAGTTAAGTTTGCTTACAGAATCGGTCTTGACTATGTTTCTTGCTCACCATTCAGAATTCCTCAAGCTAAACTCGCTGCAGCTCAAGCTGTTGTAGAAGCTAAAAAGAAATAAATCTAATAAAAATAGGGGCGGAATGCATAGCATTCCGCCCCTATTTTTTCCAATAAGGTCTTTAATCTACTACCCTATACACAGTAAATTTCTGCAATAGTATTTGTAAATAAAAATTAACATTTAAGCAACTAAAATTATATTGAGCTTTTTATATTGGTGAAGGAATTTATTATGATACTGCTTAATGTTATGCGTCAATTTAATATGCAGGGACAAAAGCTTATCAGGTGTGCCTTAAAAAGCAACTCTGAGAATCTTTATGATATATTGCTTTTATCTGAAAATTTAAGTAAAGAAGTTATTGATAAAAACAAGAAAGCAGATAAAATTCTGTCTGAGGGCTTGGCTCAATATATGGACTCGCTTATTAAATATATAGATAAAAATAAATACTTTGAACTTATTAATAAGATTCAAAGTTCTGCTCTACGAGAAAGGGGAATGAATATAATTGATGAGTTTACAGAAGTTCTGCTATCAAAACAAGACAGGTTGTCGAATTTTGCATTAAAAGATTTAAAAGATAGAAAACTTGCGAAACAAATAAAAAGCTTTGTGAAAACCGGTGACAGTAACAAAGATGCATTATTCACCAGTAATATATATCTTAAAATATTTAAACATTTTGATGCTTCAAAAGCTTCTCATATCTGGATAAATCCTGCTAAGAATAAAAAATTTGAATATCTTAAAGAAGGTTATCAACAATTGTTAGAACAAGGCGACAAAATTTTAAAATTTCACAAAATTGTTTTAAACAAATCACAAAATTCGGACGTTTTAGCGATAGAAAACACTCTGAAGAATAAATATAATCTTGATTACATACATCTGGAAACAATCGAACATGCGAGAAATATTGAAAAGGCGCTGGAAATTGCAAAACAAAAAAATATCCCGATTCCTAACAACATTATTGTTACACCATATAATCTAGGTCCGAATATAAATGGATTATCCAGATTCAGCAGCGATTTAAAAAGCTCGGTGTATTTTGTTAAAACGCAGGAAAACTCTGAGGCTTTTAGACATTTGATAACAAATGTACCTGATTCTTTTGAAAAAAATATATTACAAGCAGAATATAAATATAATGAACTGAACAACCTGTCAACATCACATACGCTTCATCTTTATCTGCATGAATTTTTACATACAGCAAATCCGTTGCTTTTATGTAATAAAACACTCCCAAAATCATCTAAGCACAATATAGCTGCTGACTACAGCAACAATTGTTTTAATCAGTTTAATGAAGAAATTCGGGTTGAACTTGGTATAAAACAGGTTCTTGAAGGTTTGAATACTGAAGAGAAAAAAATTTTGGATTTGCTTGGATAAGAAATAATATGTAATAAACATAAGAAGTAAATTTGCAGGATGCAATAAATCTGCATTTACCACCTCAAAAAAGCTATAAAAATATCATACTTACAATTTTTCTTGCAGCCGATAATACCCCCGTTTTTGGAATTTCATTCTGCAGATATTTTAATAATTAACATACATACCTCTTTATGCTATCATAATAGTGTAAAGAAGATTAAGGTTAACTATGTCAAGATTATCCGAAAGAATCGAAAATTTTAATAATGCATTTGAAATATATAAAGATGCTGTAGACGAATTTAATCTTAACAAAATTTTAACCCATATGGCACTCGTGCAAACATTTGAGGTTTGTTTTGAACTTGCTTGGAAGTGTTTAAAAGATTATATGGCTGAAAATGGGATAATTGCGAATTATCCAAAAGAAGTTATAAAAGAAGCATTTAATAAAGAAACTATAAAAAACGGTCAATTGTGGATTGATATGCTAGAAGTAAGAAATTCCACATCACATGAGTACAATATGGATAAGATTAACAAATATTTATCAGATATGTGTACGACCTATTATGATAAACTTACAAGATTTCATTCCTGGTTAGGAGAGATAAATGAGTAACGAGTTTGGACTTCCTGAACGAACTATGAATGAGCTTTTGGACTACTTTAAATCAAAACCGGAAATTGAAAAAGTTGTAATATATGGTTCACGTGCCAAAGGTACTTATAAAACCGGTTCTGATATTGATTTTGCTATCTGGTCAGACAAAGAAACTTTATCAGGTATTGCTTTAGATCTTGATGATTTGCCAACCCCTTATATGTTTGATGTTACAAACTACAAAACTCTTTCGCATGAAGGTATGAAAAACAGCATTGATAAAGACGGCAAAATATTTTATTTGAGAAATAATCTCTCTTAATTCTTTATTTTGTGTTTCTGGTATAATAGAAGCATCGGGTATATTAAAGGAGAAATTATGCTGGAATTATTAAAGAAAAGTGCAATGGAACAGTCTAAAGCACTTAAAAATAAAGAAGTTTCTGCTGTTGAGCTTACAAAAGCTTCACTTGATAGAATTAAATCTATCGATGAAAAAATTGGTGCATTTAATTCTCTGACAGAAGATATTGCACTTAAAACAGCAAAAGAAGTTGATGATAAAATTGCAAAAGGAGATGAACTTCCTTTATTAGCAGGTGTTCCGCTTGCATTAAAAGATAATATGAATCTTATCGGCTCAAAAACTACAGCTTCAAGCAAAATTCTTGAAAACTTTGTTTCACCTTATAATGCTACAGCAACACAAAAACTTTTGAATAACTTAATTCCGATTGTCGGAAAAGCAAACCTTGATGAATTTGCCATGGGTTCTTCAAATGAAAACTCTGCATTCAAAAAGGTTCATAATCCATGGAATCTGAATAAAGTTCCAGGCGGCTCTTCTGGTGGTTCTGCAGCTTCCGTAGCTTCCTGCGAAACAACTATAGCTCTCGGTTCTGACACTGGCGGAAGTATTCGTCTGCCTGCAAGCTTTTGCGGTATTGTAGGAATGAAGCCTACTTATGGTAAAGTTTCAAGATATGGATTAATTGCGTTTGCATCATCCCTAGACCAAATCGGTCCTTTTGCAAGAACGGTAGAAGATGCAGCAGCACTACTGGAAGTTATTTCCGGATACGACAAACATGATTCTACATCACTTAAATTACCTGTAGAAAATTACAGAAACAGTCTGAATAATGATATTAAGGGTATGAAAATTGGTGTTATTAAAGAACTTGTTTCAGAAGGTCTTGCAGAAGATGTTCAAAAAGCAATTCAAAATGCTATTGAAACATATAAAGCTCAGGGAGCTGAAGTAATTGAAGTCTCACTTCCGAATTTGAAACATTCAATAGGTATCTATTATATTTTAGCTACAGCAGAATGCAGCTCTAACCTTGCCCGTTTTGACGGTGTAAAATACGGTCACAGAACAGCTGAGGCTAAAAACCTTCTGGAAATGTACTGCAAAACACGTGCCGAAGGTTTCGGTCCGGAAGTTAAACGTCGTATAATGCTCGGAACTTATGCATTATCTTCCGGCTACTATGATGCTTACTACAAAAAAGCCCTTCAAATGAGAAGAGTTGTAACTGAAGATTTCTTAAAAGCTTTTGAAAAAGTTGATGCCCTTATCGCACCAACCTGCCCTAACACGGCATTTGATTTGGGAGCAAAAACAGAAGATCCTCTCGCTATGTATTTGACAGATATTGCTACAATATCTGCAAACCTTGCAGGCTTGCCTGCAATATCTATTCCTGCAGGTTTTGATAGGGAAGGTATGCCTATCGGTCTTCAAATAATGACTCCGCAGCTCACAGAAGCAAGGTTATTCAACCTGTCATATAAATTTGAACAGGCGCATGATTATTACAAACAACTTGCTAATATTTAAATTTTTATTAAAAATAAGGGCGGGTAGAAAACCCGCCCTTATTTTATTACTAATTACTTTTCCCTGCTCTATAACCGCAATAAGCATATATAAATGGCAGTAACTTTTCCAGATGCAGTTTACCTACAAAAGGGAATTTAGTAAGAACAAGAACTCCCAAGGCATCATCAACATTAACAAGACAATCTAATAGTGTCAGCTTTCTGTCAGGAAGCTTGTCCAGCGGATCACATATTACATTAGAAATGGAGACTGCACCATACATTCCTACAAGCACCCCTCCAATCATTGCCAAAATTTTACCAGGAATATTATTATAATTTTTACTTGACTCACACAA
>CAZXQM010000009.1:26916-33384 GCA_964643455.1 uncultured Vampirovibrio sp.
TCATTGCCAAAATTTTACCAGGAATATTATTATAATTTTTACTTGACTCACACAATTTCAATCCGCCGCCAACAACCCATGCAGGAACAGAAGCGTTTAAAAACTGAAACACACCTTCTTTCACTTTATTTTTATTAGTCTCTTTATCTTTTCCGAGCATTCCTGCAGCAACTCCACCTATTATAGAAGTTGCAGATAAAACAACCATTTCTGATAAACCGTAATGTAACTTAAACGGATTTTTTACCTTCTGTTTTTTCATCATATACGTCATCGGAATAATACAACCAACAAGCGAACCAACTCCAGCTTTAACTTTGTCCTGTGCTGTTACACTTCTCCCATAATTTTTATTTCTTTTTGAAATAAATGCATTCACAACTGAACTGCTTTTTGCGATATAATACTCGCTAAACTCCGGATAAGTATCTATTTTCTCTAATGTAGGGTATTTATAATTGATACTATTTAATAATTCCACAAGGTTAAGATTTGTAAATTTATTTATTTTCTAGAGCAATCCCAAGATTTCACATGTTTTATCATAGTAAAGGAGTTGTGTGTATGAGTCTTGATATAAAAGTTATAAACAGACTTGATGACAAAAATGTTCAGGTAGAAGTCAGTTCAGACAAAAATCATAATACTAAATATTACAAAGTACCGGAACAAAATGTTGATTCATTTGTAAATGAATACAAAAAAAATGATAAAAAAAACTCAATTATTGCAAACACTGCCTTTGTTTCATCAGTTTTTGCCGGTGTAATTCTTGCAAGCCTTGCAACAAAAAAACTCAAAAACACTGTTCTAAAATGGATAATCGGAACCGCCGGCGGTATTGCAGGTGCCGTTCTTTCAGTATTTGGAACAAGTGAATATATTGATAAAAGCAAAAACAAAATGCTAAAAGCACAAAATGCACAAGAAATAAATTATCAAGCATAAGTATGTACGTTGCAAAATAAAATCAAAAAACTTTCTTTTTGATTACCCGAAACTTTTCTTCCAGAATAAGCGGCAAATCATTTATATCAAGCTAGCCCTGAACACCCTGAGCCCCAGAGACAATTTCTACCAACTCCTGAGTAATTGCCCCCTGTCTTGCTTTATTGTAATCAACAGTCAGAGTACTAATCATTTCCTCAGCATTATTTGAAGCAGCTGACATTGCAGTCATTCTTGAAGCCAGTTCACTAGCATTAGCCTCTAGTAAAGCTTGATAAATAGCATTTGAAATATACATTGGCACAAGCTGCTGTAATACTGCATGAACAGAAGGTTCAAATTCCATAACTGCATCAAGCTCATGAGCCTCCGCTTTTTCAACTTTTACAGGAAGTATTTCCCAGGATTGAACAGAATATGACATCATATTATTAAAACGTGTAGTTATGATATCTATTCTGTCAATAGCTCCAGATACAAAATCTTCTGCTATATCTTCCGCAATGATATTAGCCCCGGTAGCCGTAGGGTCATTAGCAATACTAATATACCCCTGCTTCACTTCAAACTTACCTTTTCTATGCTTGAATGCTGAAATAGCCTTCTGACCAACCGGATAAATTACTGTATGAATATCATTTTCACTATTCTCTTTAACCCGTTTTAAAGCAGCTTTAATAATATTTGCATTATAAGCTCCTGCCAACCCCTTATTAGAAGTAATAACAAGCAGCCCCTCAGATTTAACTTCCTTTTCTTTGAGTAATTCCGGATAATTATCCAAAGCCCTTGGAACTTTTAAACCCACAACAGAATACTCGCCGGCAGCTGTAAGCATTTTTCTAAACATTTCCATGAGTTCTTCAGCAAAAGGTCTGGCTGCCTTTACTGTAGATTCCGCCTTTTTTACCTTTGCTGCAGCAACCATTTTCATTGCTTTAGTTATTTTTTTAGTATTTTGAACGCTTGTTATTCTACTTTTTATATCTTTTAAATTTGGCATTTTACTTTAAGCAACAGAGTACAACATAACAGAAAACTAAGTCTATCAATCATCAATTTAAATCCTGTTGCTTCTCCTTTCTTTAATACTACAGTAATTTATTTTTCACCCTTTGTTACAAAACCAAGTATCTTCTTTAGTAAAAAGAAATCCTATACTGCATTAAATTCTTCTATAAATTTTTACCGTACGCTTCTAGATTTTCCTTTAAGGCAGCTGTATCCTCATCAGATAACTTATCACCCGCATTGAGTTTCGCACTTAAATCAGGCATATTAGCTTCAAAGTACTCAAACCAACCAGTTTTGTAATCATTGATTTTTGCATTATCAACTTCATCCAGATATCCCTCATTTGCAGCAAACAAAATTGTAACCTGCTGAGCAACACTAAGCGGATTGTATTGCGGTTGTTTCAATACTTCTGTCAATTTCTGACCTCTTAAAAGCTGTTTTTTTGTAGCAGCATCTAAGTCTGAAGCAAACTGCGCAAAAGCTTCCAATTCTCTGAATTGAGCCAAATCCAAACGAAGCTTTCCGGCTACCTGCTTAATGCCTTTTGTTTGAGCAGCACCACCTACACGGGATACCGAAATACCTGCATTAATAGCTGGTCTTACACCGGAGTTAAATAAAGCAGATTCCAAGAAAATTTGACCATCAGTAATAGAGATTACATTAGTTGGAATATAAGCAGATACGTCACCGGCTTGGGTTTCAATAATCGGTAAAGCAGTAATACTGCCACCGCCAAGCTCATCATTGAGTTTAACAGCTCTTTCCAACAATCTTGAATGAAGATAGAATACATCACCTGGATAAGCTTCACGTCCTGGCGGTCTTTTAAGTAATAAGCTCATTGCACGGTATGCCTGAGCGTGTTTTGTTAAATCATCATAAACTATCAAAACATGTTTACCCTGTTCCATAAATTCTTCGGCAATAGCAACACCTGCAAATGGAGCAATATATTGCAAAGGTGCCGGTTCATTAGCAGTAGCTGATACAATTATTGAATAATCCATAGCGCCGTGTTTTTCTAGAGTTTTTGCAAGCTGTGCAACTGTTGATGCTTTTTGACCAACAGCAACATAAATACAAATAACATCTCCGCCTTTCTGGTTCAAAATTGTATCTATAGCAATAGCTGTCTTACCGGTTTGTCTGTCTCCAATAATTAATTCTCTCTGCCCTCTACCAATTGGAGTAAGAGCATCTATCGCAGTTAAGCCTGTTTGAAGAGGCTGGTGTACTGATTTTCGCGCAACAATACCCGGAGCAACTCTTTCAATAGGTCGTGTTTTGTCTGTTATAATCTCACCCTTGCCGTCAATCGGACGTCCGGTAGGATTCACGATTCTACCAATCAAAGCATCCCCAACTGGAACAGATGCAATTCTTCCGGTTGTTTTAACCGTCATACCTTCTTTAATATGAGTGTACTCACCCAAAATTACAACACCAACATTGTCTTCTTCTAAGTTTAATGTAATACCAAGAGTTCCTTTACCGTCATCAAATTCTACAAGCTCATTTGACATTACATTACGCAAACCGTAAATTCTTGCAATACCGTCACCAACTTCAAGAACACTGCCAATATTAGAAATTTCTGCTTTAGCCTCATAGTTGCGTATATTTTCTTTTAATATTGAACTTATTTCATCAGGATTAATTACTGCCATATTTTACCCTTTCTGTTATTCAAACTGCTAACTCCAGATTGATTTTTTACCCCTTAATAATTTGCTTGCCTAAATTTTCCAATCTATGTTTTATACTATTATCAACAATTGTTTCATTAATATTAAAAACTAACCCGCCAATAATATCAGAGTCTACTGACCAGCTCGGAATAACATCTTTCCGGAGTTTTTCAGCAAGCCTGTTTCTGATATCCGCCTTCTTTTCTTCACTTAGTTCAATTGCAGATGTTACATTAACTCTTACAATATTCGTTAAATCTTCAAGCTGTTTTTGAAACTCCTCAGTAATTGCCTCAAGAAATCCCAATCGGCCTTTTGAATTTAACCCAGTAAGAAAATTGAATACAACCGGCTTTACTCTTGATTGAAACAATTTAGAGAGAACAACTTGCTTTTCTTCTTGTGAGACAATAGGATTAACCAAAGTTTCAGCTAATTCTTGTGAGGCTTGTATATTCTCATTCACATTTTTAAGATCAGACAGGATATCGTCTTTAGACTCGCCTCCATCTTCAGTAGCTAAATCCATTAAAGCTTTAGCCCACCTTTTTGCTATAAGTTCAGCTCCTTTATATTGTATACCACCCATTATATTGTCACTCCATTTATAGCTTCAATACTTTCATCAATCAATCTATTATGCAAATCCGGATTGTTCTTAAGCTCACCTATAATATGATTTTTTGCAACCTCTATCGATGCAGCAGAAGCTCGTTTTAAAATATCATTCTTCAAAAGTTCGGCTTTTGCCTCAACAGCTTTTTTAGAATTGTCTCTGATATTATCTGCGGCACCTCTTGCGTCAATAAGAATCTTATCGCCAACCATCTTTGCATTTGCCTCAGCTTTTTTTATGATTAAATCTATCTCATCTTCAATATGAGCTACAGATTCTTCGATTTTTTTCAGCTCTTCTTCAGAATCCGATTTTGCAGCCTTGGAATTTTCAATATTATCTACAACAGAATTTCTTGCCCCTTCCAAGATTCCAGCTACATTAATCTTTTTGCACACCCAGATAATTATTGCAAGGAAAATTACAAAGTTAAAAAGATTTGTTCTGCCTATATAATTAAAAATTTCGCCAACACTGCACATATTTTACTACCTTCTATTTATATAGAATTCTGTTTACTTCATCATTATTAAAGCCTTGTACTTCGCTTCTATATCCGATGACTTTTTCGACAATATCATTTGCTAAGTCAGTCATCCTGCCCTTTAAACCTTCTTTTGTTTCATTAGATAAATTAACCAGTCCTTCATAAGCCTCTGCAAAAGCGTCGCCTGCCTCTGCCTGAGCCTGCTTTACAATATCATCCTTTTTAGTTTTATATGCGTCTACTGATAAGGAATATTTAACCTTGGCATCATTCCTAGCACTCTTTAATTTCGCATCTTTCAGATTTGTTATCTCACCAGCTTTTTTATGATTTTCATCCGCTATACGTAAATTTTCATCAACAAATTCACGTCTTTGAGCAACGATTCTCAACATTGGTTCATATAACACCTTATTCATCAAAAAGACAAATATAATAAAAGATATTATTGTTACTAAAAATGTTCCGTTAAATTCCATGATTTTCTCTTACTTTCATTTTGAGACTGACACTTATAAACAGATTACCTATACAACCGGATACATTTACTCCTTAGCCCATCATACCGGATAATTTCATACCAATAACTAAAGCATAAATTGCACAAGCTTCTGCAAGAGCAGCACCAACAAGGAAGAAACCTACAGCTTTACCGGCAATTTCAGGCTGTCTAGAAATAGCATCCATCAACCCTTTTGTTGCAACACCAATACCAAGTCCTGCACCGATTGCACCAAAACCCATTGCAATACCTGCACCTAACTGTGCTAAATCAGAAATTGTTTTTACGTCTTCCATTTTTTTCTCCTTCTTATTTTTATATATTTACTTAGTGCTCTTCATTTACTGCCGTTGCAATATAAACTGTTGTAAGCATTGTGAACACAAGTGCCTGTACACATGCTACGAGTATTTCAAAAAACATTATCGGAAGCGGAAGCCCCCAGGCACACAAACCTAACAATGCCGTAATCAAAATTTCCCCCGCCAGAATATTTCCGAAAAGTCGTAATGCAAGAGTTAATGGTCTTGTGAATAATTCCAAAATCTCAACAAGCATTGAAATTATACCGACAAAAGAAAATTCATGAAGTAGAAATTTTCCCTTTTTCTTTACCAAACCCGCAGTTACATAGTATACAAGAACTATTATCGCAAGCCCCGCTGTCAGGTTTATATCGTTTGTAGGAGAAGCCAGCTCTCCATGTTTCAACTGAATCATTTTGAAAGGAAGCTGCCCCATAATGTTTGCTGTTACTATAAATAAAAATAATGATGCAATTAAAGGGAAATGTTTCTGCCCCTCCTTTGGTATCATATTGTTTACCAAGTCTGAAAAATAACCTAATACACTTTCAAACATCAATTGAAGTTTTGTAGGAAAGATTGTAAGCTTTCTTGTTGCAATATAAGAAACTACTAACAAGAAAATCATAGCAGCCCACATTGTAATTATAGTATCCATATTAAATGCTATAGAATGTCCGGCAATAACTTTATCTACAATCCAGTGTCCTTCGCTCATCGAAAAACCTCACTTTTTGTAAATCAGGAAACCCCCTATTTCCCTCTTCTTAAACTCCGATAAATAACTCTAAAATTACTTACCCTCTTCCTGATGGTAGCACAAAAAAAATATTATGCAATGAAAATTTTAATCTAGCCTTATTTCTGCATTCTCGTAGTTTGTTACTTCTGTTTCCGTTTCA
>CAZXQM010000010.1:0-14696 GCA_964643455.1 uncultured Vampirovibrio sp.
CAAAAATTGAATATAATCGGTGTGACAGGAACTAATGGAAAAACAACCGTAACACACCTTATTCAAACATTATTTGAAGCTAACAATAAGCAATGCGCTTTAATTGGAACTCTCGGACATAAATTTTTTGTGGGTGACAGCTACCATGATGCAAAACATACAACTCCACAAGCTCCGGAACTTCAAAGCCTATTATACGATATTAATGAAAAATGTATTGAAAATGTGGTTATGGAAGTTTCGTCCCATGCACTTGCACAACACAGAGTAGATTTCTGCGACTTTAACGGAGCTGTATTTACTAATTTAACACAAGATCATCTGGATTTTCATATAACAATGGAAAACTATTTCAAAGCTAAAGCCTTGCTTTTTGAGAGACTTGTTGCAGGAGATTTCGCAGTTATTAATGCTGATGACAAATATGCTTCAAAGTTCTTGGATATTATTTCACCTACAGTTAACATACATACATATGGAATTGACATGCCTGCAGATGTAAGAGCACAGGACATAAAATTCAACTCTGACGGTGCGGCTTTTACCTGCTGCATTAAAGATAAAGAATATAATATTAAGCTCAAGATGAACGGTATGTTTTCCATCTACAACGTTCTTGCAGCACTGACGACAGCACTGGCTCTTAATATGGATATTGAAAAATCTGTAAAAACACTGGAGGAACTCGGGGGTGTTGCTGGAAGATTTGAGATTATTACGGCACAACCTACGGTAATAGTAGATTATGCACACACGCCCGACGGATTAGCTAATGTTCTTAAAACCGCAAGAGATATCACACCTAGCGATGGAAGATTAATATGCGTATTCGGCTGTGGAGGTGACAGGGATACAACAAAACGTCCAAAAATGGGAGCTATAGCAGAAGAACTTGCAGATAAAGTTATAGTTACAAGCGATAATCCTCGTTCTGAAGATCCACAGCAGATTATTACAGATATTCTGGCTGGATTTAAAAGTGTTAATGATGTTATAGTTGAACCTGACAGAGAACTTGCAATAAAGGAAGCACAAAAAATCGCACGGCACAATGACGTTGTACTTATAGCCGGTAAAGGACATGAAGATTATCAGATTCTGGTAAATGAAACTATACATTTTGATGATAGAGAAAAAGTCAGAGAAATTTTTGGTGAATAAAGGAAAAAAATGAAAACTCCTTTAATAGTAGAACAACATTTTCATGGCGCATACGGCATTGATTTTAACAAAGCCGATGTTAATGATATTGTGAAACTTTCAAACAAACTTCTTCAAAGTGGTATAGGTCGTTTTTTTCCAACTCTGGTGACTGATTCTGTAAACAATATAAAACATCAGATTGCAGTTATAAAAGAAGCTGCAAAACAAACAAACAGTATTGCCGGAATTCATCTTGAAGGAATTTTTATTAATCCTGAAAAAAAGGGAATCCATAATCCTGAACATTTTTTACCGTTAACTGTTGAAAACTACCAACTGATTGAAGATGATTTTATTAAAATAGTAACCTTAGCTCCCGAGCTGGATAAAGGATTAATTAATTATCTCAAAGAAAAGGGAGTAAAAGTTCAAGCGGGGCATTGCACGGGATTTGGCAACGTTGACGGTGTCACACATACTTTTAACGCAATGAGCGGAATAACTCATCGCGGAATCTCAACAGCACTCTCTGCGCTAACAAATGATAATATTTATGCAGAAATTATTTGTGACAGAATTCACGTTAGCGATGATGCCTTAAAACTTTTCTTCAAGGTAAAACCGGCAGATAAAGTTATTTTAATAAGTGACGCGTTGCCAATTACATACAGCAGCTTGAAAGAAACTATCTTTGCAGATTCTAAAATATATTATGACGGCAACCAAGCAGTATCTGAGAGTGGAACAATTGCCGGAAGCACAAAGTTATTGCCGGAGATAATACAAATACTGGGGAAAAAAGGTATGTTCAATCCGCAATTTATAGAAAACTGCTACACTTACCATAATATTGAGCCGGAAGGCGAAATCGAATGGGATGAAGAATTCCGGATTTGCAATATAAAAGTATAAAACTTACCCGATTTGAATATATGCCTTAAAAATCTTATTTAATATTGTATCATCAAACGCTTGTTGAATTTTATCAAGAGGATATACAGTAGTTAGATTTTTAACATGTACTTTACCGGAAGTCAAAAGATTAAATGAATCTCTCAAGTCCTCCGGCGCAGGTGAATAGCTTCCCAGAACAGTTAGTTCTTTATAATAAATTTCATTATTCGGATATCCGCTGCTCAAAGGCGTACTTGAAAAAACAAGGATTTTTCCGCCCTGTCTTACTGATTTTAAAGCAACATCAATAGCTTTATCCGCACCTGATGTCATAAATACAGCATCAACACCATATCCGTCTGTCACAGATTTTATAATAGATTCAAATTCCTCAGGATTCTTTGAATCAAAAGCTTCAATTCCCATGCTTTCAGCAAGCTTAATTCTTTCCGCGAGTAAATCGCAGCCGTAAACTTTGTACCCGAAAGCTTTCAATCCTTCTCCCATCAAAAGCCCTATAGAACCCAAGCCGACAACCAGTGCTGTATCTGCAGGAGCCAGCGCACATCGCTTAATCGCTCTTATACAGCAAGCGAGAGGTTCATAAAAAGAAATCTCTTCATCAGTCATACTTTCAGGCACAAGATAAGCAACTTTGTTCAAGTGCTCTTCTGAGACAAAAACTTTCTCACTGAATCCGCCGGGGAAAATATTAGTTTTTTTAAAATGTTCGCACATTGAAACATTACCATGCAGACAAAATTTACACATACCGCACGGTATGTGATGTGAAGTTACAATCCTATCTCCCTTTTTAAAATTTGTATCAGTATCAGCTTCCAGAATAACAGCAACAATTTCATGCCCGAGGACAGCACCGTCATGCAATATATTATGTTTAAATTTAACAATATCAGACCCGCAGAGTCCGCACCCGAGAACTCTCACTATTGCGCCTTTTCTGCCATCAAGCCTTACATCTTCCGATTCTTTCACAATAATTCTGTCTTTGTATATCTGTGCTGTTTTCATTTTATACCTCAATAAAAAAGGAAAGTCTTGCAATGTGTGCAAGACTCAAAAATATACATTTACCCCACTTACTTTATATCATATTAATACATTTTTGTCAACAAAATGCTAGACATCAATAAAGATGGGAGTAAATACCTATTAGTTATTTGCAAGCTTCTCACGAACAAGAGTTTCAATTTGATTCAAAATCTCAGGATTAGCAGCCAAAAACTCTTTAGCCTTATCTCTACCCTGTCCCAGTTTATCATCATTGAAACTGAACCATGAACCGGCTTTCTTTACAATATCCAAATCAACAGCTACGTCAAGAATATTGCCTATTTTGCAAATTCCTTTTCCAAAAATAATATCAAATTCTGCCGTTCTGAAAGGCGGAGCAACTTTGTTCTTTAAAATACGAACTCTCACATGGTTTCCGATTTCTTCTCCATCACCCTTCAAACCTTCTACGCGCTTAATTTCCAAACGAACTGATGCATAATACTTAAGAGCATTACCGCCTGTTGTAGTTTCCGGATTGCCATACATTACACCGATTTTTTGTCTCAACTGATTAATAAAAATAACAGTCGTTCTCGTTTTTCCGATAATACCCGTTAATTTTCTTAAAGCTTTTGACATCAATCTTGCCTGCAAACCCATCTGCTGGTCTTCCATTGAACCTTCAATTTCCGCTTTCGGAACAAGAGCAGCAACCGAGTCCACAACAATAACATCGACAGCCCCGGAACGCACAAGTTCTTCCGTAATATCCAGAGCCTGCTCGCCTGTATCAGGTTGTGAAATTAAAAGCTCATCAATATTAACTCCAAGGTTTCTTGCGTATTCCGGATCAAGTGCGTGTTCTGCATCGACAAATGCCGCAATACCGCCCTGTTTCTGGCATTCTGCAACAATATGCTGTGCAAGAGTAGTTTTTCCTGAAGATTCAGGACCGTAAATTTCAATAATACGCCCACGGGGAATACCGCCAACTCCGAGAGCAACATCAAGTGCAAGAGCTCCGGTAGGAATTGTTTCCACGCTTACAGCAGGCTTATCGCCGAGCTTCATTATAGCACCTTTACCGAAATCTTTTTCGATTTTTTCAATTGCAAGCTTCAGTGCTTTACTTCTTTCATCCGTTGTGCTTGCCGTTGTTTCTTCCTTAACTGCCATGTCTTAACCTTTCTCTGTAACTAGCAACGTAAGAATTGAACTTGTATAAGGTAACAATTTTTCAACTTCTGTGAGCGTCTACAGACTTAACAAATGCTTCAATTACAGCATAAAATTAGTTTCTTCTTCTTTCTTGATATAGAACCCGCATACAAACGGCTTGAAGCTGCTTAAGACATTTTTTAACTTAAAATTTTCCTTATTCAATTCATTAACTTTATTCTTAAGATTCTCGTTTTCAGTTTTACATCTGACAAGCTCCAAAACTACATCGTCCATACCTTCAAGTTTTTCATCAATAAGTTTTGTCATGGATGTGGTAATATTATTTTCCATTTTATTAAGAGTTTCTAATAAACCATTAACCACTGCTTGCGGATTTGTTTTTGTTACGGGTAATGTCACATTTTTTTCATTATTCGGACTTGTTTTCATCGTTTCCAAAACGTTTGTTGCTCCTTTTCCATTCATACCTGCAATAATTGATGATGACTTTGCATTTCTCAGTTTCTTAACTTCATCAACTGAAAAATATATTTGCCCTCTGTGGTCTTTTTTAGGGGTTACTGCAGTCTTTTTGCATAACTCAACTATCTCTTTATTGTCTACATTTAAAAGTTTTCTTACATCATTAGGTAAAAGTACTTTATTCGCATTCATCATTCAAAAATTCCCCTCTTTCTATACCCAATAGATATTCTAATCAATAAAAAAAATTATTTCCACTATTTGTTACAATTTTTTAATGTATCGTTACAGTTCCGACAAAACAAATAATAAGTACTATTTTGATTAATTATTTTCAGATAAACACGCTTTATACCTATTCTTTAACCGCACCATCCATCGGATTATTAATTAAGTATTTTTTACCGAAAATAAAAATCAAAATTACCGGTATTGAACAAATACAAGAACACGCCATCAGCTCGCCCCATAGTGTAATCTCCCGAAAAGAACTTTTAAATATCGTAAGACCGACAGCAAGTGTGCGCACACTTTCGGTATTTGTAACAATTAAAGGCCACATAAAACTATTCCACGTTGTAACAAAAGTAAAGATACCCAGAGTTGCAACCGCAGGAAGTGCACAAGGAAAAACAATTTTACAGAATGTTTGGAAAATGTTACATCCGTCAAGCTTGGATGCTTCTTCAAGTTCCTTTGAAAAACCGAGAAAATACTGTCTCATCATAAACACTCCAAAGCCGCCAAATATTCCCGGAATAATAAGTGCCTGATAAGTGTTTATCCATCCGAGCTTTGACATAATAAAAAACAAAGGAACAATATTAACCTGAGGCGGAACCATCATTGTAAGAACAATAATAAAGAATAATACTTCCTTCCCTTTAAATTCCAACCTTGCAAAACCGTATCCGGCAAGAGCCGCAACAGCAATCTGACCAACCGTCGTAACAAGTGCAACAATCAGGCTATTTAAAAAATATCTCACTACGGGGATTGAAGAAAAAACGTTTTTATAAGCTAATATAGAAAGATTGATATTTTTATAATCCGTGAAAATATTTTCATTTCCACTTAAAGAAATTAAAAACATCATAAAAAATGGGATAACCATAGATAATGCCAGAAGAATTAAAATAATATGCAAAAAAATTTTTTTCATACATTTATTTTAGTATAAAACTATCATTTATGTTTAGCTAATAATTTATGAAAACTTCAATCTTAATAAACAGAATACTTGATTCCTCGGCCCTTGCAACCGGAATGTTCATCACAAGCGGCTGCTATAAAACTTATAAAGATTACAAGACTGCTAGCCCTGAATACAAAGACCGTTTTCTTGTAAAAGACAGTGTAGTCCTCTCAGGAGCAGCTGCCGGTATGTTTGCCTATCAATCGGTCTCAAACAGAATGACAGGTTCTAAAATATACAACAAAATAATCACGAATATTTCAAAAAAAGTTAATGAATCAAGTATAAAAAACGGTATAAAAACCTCATTTCAATACACAACGGACATTGTAAAAGACTTAGCCTCAAGTTTTATTTCAACAGCTGCAGGTATTGCAGGTGCATTTTCTGCCGATTATATACTCTCCAAAACCTCTTTTGAACAACCCAAACAGTTTGAAACAATACAGGAAAAAGATAAATTTGCGCAATATTTAGAAGAAAATCTTTCCAAACTTGCAGACGAAAATACAAGAAATGTAATTTATACGAGCGTTTCTGATTTACCAAAGGTACGTATTTTATCTTCCGGTATGCTTGGAGCTGATGCTATTGAGCTTACAAAAAATAAAGAACTGGATAAAAAGCTGCAATATACTACAGAATACCTAGTAAATGGCACACTTATACCGCTTATATTTTTATCAACCTCCAGTACTCTTACAAAACATATGAAAGCAAAATACAGAATTCCGATAATATTTGCATCTCTCTTTGCCGGAATCCTTGGAACTCAAAAAATTATGGATAAATTTGTAAACAGCAAGAGATAATGTAAATTTTTATAAAAATCGTATATACTTTTATTGCACAAACCAAAACCCATGATAAAATCATGCTTAAGATATGAATATATGCAGTGTAAATAATTTGAATTTCGGTGCAAGAGTTCAATTTGACAACCAAATAACAAATACAAAGCAAACCTTACCGCAAAAAACTCGCAAAATATGCAACAGAGCATACATTGGAACAAGGCGTATATTTATAATTCCTGTATTTTTTTCTGCAATACTCTCTAAAATAATAAAAGTAAGAAAAAGTATAATATTACCATCCTAAGTAGAAGAAAGGAAAAGGGAAAAGATGAAAATTAGTGCTATTGGTGTTACAACATTTGGGAACAAACAACAAATTGTAAAAAAAGCAGCAGCAGGTTTTATGGCAGCTGCCGGAGCAGGACTTGCAGCAGATACTTTTGTAAAAGGTTTGTCTAAACCTGATAAAACTAAAGAAAATGAATTTCTCAAAGGAAATGATGAAGGTTGGAATCCGGTAGACCCTTGTTGTGATGCAGCTTGCGGAACACCGGCAGAACAACGTGAAGATTCCGGCTGCGACTGCTAATAAATATGATATTACCAATCTCAATATCAGAAAATAGATTTTATACAAAGGGACAGAGCTTTAAAGGTTCTGTCCCTTTGCTTGATAAAACAATTCCTGCATACAAAAAGCTGGAAGTAAATTCTGCTGACTATATCAAATACATTTATCAAAGACTTAAGAAGGTATGTAAAGAAGTTGTGGAAATAAATGTAGAGACAGGAAAGCTTCAGGATATTGTTCATTCTGATGAGTCGCGAATTTTTATCATGAATCACACAAAAAATCAGGTTAAGGATATTAATACCGCAAAATTCTTCAACACTCTTCTTTACAGAGAATACCTTTATCAGTCCAGAGCGGAAACCTGCCCGAGAAGCAGAATACTTACAAATATAGGAGTTTTGCAAAGAACAAAAGATAAAGGAGAAGAATTAAAATGGATGGGAGCTGTACCTATTAACGCTGGACTTGGCGCAAAAGATAATAGAAGTGAAAATGCAGTTACTTTGAAACATTTGACAAAAGAATTAATCAAAGGAAGTATAAATTTATTTATTTTTCCGGAAGGTGCCCTTGCTTCTCTTACTTTTTTACCGCTAAAATACAAATTCCAGCCCGGTATCTCTGCAATTATAAAAAGAGTACTGGAGGAAAAAGAACATATAAGAGTTACACCTCTGGGGTTTGCGCATAATAAAAAAGAAAGTGCTATTCACATTGGAGAAGATATTGTTTTTAGTAAAACCGAAGGTAAGTATTATACAACCAGAGGAAATGCTGACTCAAAATATTTCGATAAAAATCTATACGAATTCTTTGGCTCAAAAGATCGTACAGTTATTACAGAAAATGGGCAGCCTGTCAGCACTAATAAAGTTGTACCTTTTATTTCCGGAATATTAATGAAAAATATGGAATGCTGTACAAGAGAGGCAAAAGACGATTTGAAACACGCAAGCGGTGAGGTATTCAAATTATGAAAATTTCATCCAGCCTGTGCGCATTGAGATACAAATTAACTTATAATACCCTCTTATATCTGAACAAAAATAATTCCAAAACTGAAAAATATCAAAAAGAAGGACTTAAATTTCTCGAAGGCAGAGTAGATAAATTACCTGAAAAAATTGCTTTCCGCCCCAAATTCATTACCCAGTCGAGCTGTGTTAAGGTTTTGGATAAACTTTATCTTTTTATTTCAAAAGCAAATTTAAAAAAGCCAGCATCTGAAAAATTCGATTCTTTGTTTCATGAAATAGGTCACTGGCTGCATTTTCCTCAAATGCCTCCAGTTAGTGAATGCAAAAATATCTGGAAAAGTGCTGATACTGAAAAAATTAAAAAAGATGTTTCAGAATATGCTGTATCAAAAGATGACGGAAGAGAATTTATTGCAGAAGTTTTCAAAGGGCTTGTAAAAGGGGAAAAATACGATAATTACATAATGAATCTGTATAAAAAATTAAAAGGACCCACCATTAAGCCTGTTTTATGAAATACTGGTATATCGAGTGAATTTAATATATAATAAATAATATTTAAAAAAGGAGAGAACTATGGAAATAAAATATTTGGGACACAGTGCATTTGAAATAGAAACAACCGGTAAAAAGATTTTAATTGACCCGTTCCTTGTATGTGTACCAAACTACAAACCTGAAAATATCTATGATATTTTTGTAACTCACGCCCACGGGGATCATCTCGGCAGCGCCATTGATATATCACAACAAACAGGTGCACCAATTACAGCAATATATGAGCTTGCAAACTATTGCAAGAAAAAGGGAGCAAAAGTAAATGATATCGGATTTGGCGCATGGTGTGAATACAGCTGGGGAAGAGCAATTGCGGTACCGGCATTTCATTCAAGTTCTACGCCTGACGGAATTTACGGCGGAACTCCGTGCGGATACATTTTTGAAATCGAAGGCAAAACAATTTATCATGCCGGCGATACAGGATTAAATTCCGAAATGAAAATGATAGGTGAAATTTACCAGCCTGATATAGCAATGCTTCCTGTCGGCGGAAAATATACAATGGATATCGAACATGCAATTAAAGCTGCGGAATGGCTTAAAGCAAGCGAAATCATCCCTATGCATTACAATACCTTTGAAGCAATACAAGTTGAAATAAGTGAATTTGAACGTCAGATAAGAGAAATCGGAAAATTCCCAAGAATTATGAAGATAGAAAACTAACTAAATAACTAATTAATTATTTATTTAGTTCATAAAGAAACCTCAGACCTTCAAGTGTTAAATAAGGATTTACAAAATCAAATTTACGCTTCATGTATTTTGCAATCAGCGACGAATAACCTCCCGTTGCGACAATCACCGCTTGTTCTCCAAGTTCTGCTTCGCATTGGGCAATCAAACCTTCTATAGCACAGGCAGAACCGCGTATTACACCGGAGAGAATAGCGTCTGTAGTATTGTTCCCTATCGCTTTATCCACAGTATCCGCCTCAATTCTCGGAAGCTTTGAGGTATTTGTATTCAGTGCTCTAAATTGCAAATTTAGACCGGGCATAATAACCCCGCCTAAAAAGTCGCCGTTTTTATCCAAAATGTCAAATGTTGTTGCTGTTCCAAGATCTACAATTATTGCGGGCTTTAAATATAATACGTAAGCTCCGCAGGCATTTGCGATTCTATCCGCGCCAACTTCTTCAGGATTCTTGAGCTTAAGCTTTATTCCCGTATTCAGTTTATTAGTAAACAAAATTGAATCCAGATGAAAAACATTATCCACAGCCTTCTTAAATATTTTGTTCAACTCATCAACAACCGATGCAATAATACAAGATTTAATGTCATATTTCTTAAACAGAGTATGCAATAAAATTTCATACTCTTCTTGCGGAAGCTCCTTGTCTGATGGAAGTCTGTATGTTTCAAGGATACTTTCGTTTTCAAAAACACCGAGTGTTATATTTGTATTTCCAATATCTACCGCAAGCAGCATTACATTTCTCCATAATTATCAAGTGCAGACAAGATAATTTGTTTCATCTCTTCTCTGTATGGTTTGGGATTAATAATCTCACATTTATCATCGTACCTCAGAAGTCTTGAAAACAAGATATCTTTGCTCTCACCGTGATTTGAAACAGTTATGCTTTTTCCGTCGAAACTCTTAAGAAGTCTCTCGTTTTCACGCAAATTATACCGCTGCGCGAGAGGTGATTTCAATTCAAAAATTACAACCTGTTCTTCAAATTTCTGAATAAATTTTTCACTCAAAACCTGAATACCGGATATGCGTGAAACATCTACCATTTTTTCGTTATCTTCATAATTTATATGAAAATATGTTTTATTCTTATTTTCAACCATGCTTATCGGAATGCAATCATAAATTGTCCGGTTTTTATACATGAGTCTGATTTTTCTTTTCTCGGCAACAGCAAGAGAAAACAGTTCTACTGTCATGTGATAAGTTTCTTTCTCGACTCTTGTAATTTTCTTATTCGAAAACCTGTTAATTTTTTCAAGAAAGTTCGCAAAAACTTTATTAAATTTACTTCCCATTTCCTGATTTACAATGCTTTGCATCATCTCAAGAACATTAATATCATCTCCCGTAAGTTCAAATCCAAAAGGCAAACTCGCCACATAATACCTGTTATGAATCTTAGGAATATCAATTCCGGCATATCTACAGGTATTTATGTATTTGCTTACAACACTATTGTTAAATATCGGCACGGATTCGTTGGCATTAAGCCTTGAAAGCAGCTCCTGCATTGTAAAATTTCCCTGAAGAAGTACTTGAAGAGTTTTTAAAACTTGAAGAGAAGAAATATTTTTTTTGACAGAGATTTTAGTCATTATAAACCCCTCTCATATTTTTCAATTTCTCTATAATCTTGGAGCGAAAATCCGCCGGTTCAAGAACTGTACAATCCGCCCCAAAAGATAATATTCTCTGAATTGCAATAAAATCGTTATAATACCTGCCCTCAACCACCATACCGTCAGCGAGGTTTTCAATAACCTGTTCGTTTTCCTCTATACCGAGAATACTGGAATTTTTAAGGAAAAATTTTACATTTGTAGTCTTTTCTTCAACATTCCCGCTGCCGGAAATTCTTGAAATAATTGAGAGTATTCTTTTGATATTTAAAATCGATTGCTCTTTTTTTCCAAAATCATAACAATATAAATAAACACTGTCATTTTGCAAAACAACTTTTTGAGCTAAAACTGTTTTAGGCGAAGGTTCTTTTGCCGTTGGATTTTGATATCTAAGTATTAACGTTTTCCTGTTGCTGCAATCATCCAGAAGTTCTTTAATCATAGCTATCTTCATTCCGCGCAGCACTGAAAGCCCCAGTATTTCCTCTTTCATTTCCATATCAAAAATGTTTGAGGCAAGCTTTTCAAAAAGCTCGTGATACTTCAACATTAACTCAATTCCGGAACGATTTTTTATTCTGGTATAAATTCTTTTAATTACGGTAAACTCATCTTTTGTTATTTCCAGAGAAAAAGGGTGAGATAAAAGGGTATATCTGTAGTCCGTCTTTGAACCGGCACGCGTAATTTTACACCCGCTGTTCCTTAATGTATTCAAATCGATTCTTATAATATCCGTAGAACTACCCTGCTCCATTAAACCGAGAGTTATAAAAGCATTTTTAATTTCTTCAAACGTTTTTGGAGCTTCTATGAGCATAGCAAGCAGTACAAGCGACCGTACGCCCGTCAAAGATACCTGACTTATATCTGTATGCTCTGATAATTTTAACAAAACGTTCCCTCTTTATTATTATTTACACAAATCTTTTAAATATTCAATCAAGGATTCGCAATATCTTCTGTCTATAGTACTGAATGCTAAAACATCACCGGAAAATGATTTCTGAACATTTGATATAACCGCTTGTCGCTTACCTCCGGGAATATAATCAATTTTTGTAACAACCGTAAAAATAGGAAGATTATACACTTCTACCCATTCACGCATTTTAAAATCATTTTTCTGTATATCATGCCTTGCATCAATAAATTGTATCAATGACCTTATCTGCGTGCGGTTTAATAAATATTCTTCCAGATACTTCTGCCACCTTGCCTGTGCTTCTTTGGAAACCTTCGCATAACCGTATCCTGGAAGATCGGCAATCGTGAAACTGTCCGCAAAATTAAAAAAATTTATTAGCCGTGTTTTTCCGGGAGTGTTAGAAGTTTTAGCTAATTTTTTATTGTTTGCCAGTGCATTAATAAAGGACGATTTTCCGACATTAGAACGTCCCAGAAGAGGAAATTCCGGAAGTTGAAAATCCGGACATTGCGATAATTTTTCTGCACTTACGATAAATTTTGCATTTAGCTGCGCCATTTTGACCTTCCTAACAATTTAAAATTCAATTTAGTTTCAAATTCCCGGAAGCATTTCCGGACTAACCGCCGGTAATATCTTTGCTTCTTTCTTTCTCTTTTGCCCTGTGAGTTACCAGTGTAAGCAATTTATAAACTTTTTCATTATTTACAACATTTATTTGTGCCTTATCTTTCAACAAAGTCACATCGATTGACGGTTTATGTTCAAAAATATTACCTGCTTGAATACTTACAATCTGGATAAAATTATCCCTCAAAATACTGAGGGGTTCTTTTAAAAATATCTCAAAAGTCTTAAAAATATTCATACATACCGCTTCAAACTTTAGCATAAATATTGTATAATATCCACAGGGAAATGTAAACATGGATAATAACGAAAAAGAATATATAGAAGCATTTAAGACCTATTTAAGTGTGGAAAAAAACTTTTCTTCACATACCTTAAGTGCATACGAATCAGACATTGTAAGCTATATTCTCTGGTTGAACGGTACAAGCTGCGTGAATGTTGATTTTAACAAACTCAGAGAATATCTGCATTTTATCCAAAGATTTGATTACAAAAAGACAACCATCGCCAGAAAAGTTGCCGCAATTAGAACTTTTTATAAATTCCTTTTTCGTGAAAGATATATGGATTCAGATCCGGCATTGTCCCTTTCCGCACCTAAGAGACCTAAATCTCTGCCAAAGTTTCTTACTCCGGAAGAGGTAGAACAAATTCTTAATAATGTGAAAATTGATACACCGGCAGGATTCAGAAACAGAGTCATACTGGAGCTGCTCTGGGCAACCGGAATGCGTATTTCCGAACTAAGTAACCTGAATTTCGGAGATTTGAATCTTGAAGAGAATGAAATAAGAGTATTCGGAAAAGGGGCAAAAGAACGTATTGTACTTATATCAGAAAGAGCCAAAAAATATCTTATTCAGTATATTAAATCAGCAAGAAACCTGCTCGCACCGGGATATGAAATAGGAGAAGTTACAGATGATTCGCCTCTTTTTATAAATAACACCGGATACAGACTGCAAAACAAAACCGTAAGAAAAGTTATAAATGAAACCGTAGAAAAAATCGAACTGCCTAAAAAAGTTACTCCGCACGTTTTTCGACATAGTTTTGCGACAAAGCTTATTGAAAACGGTGCAGACCTCAGAGTCGTGCAGGAACTTCTCGGTCATGCAGGAATCTCCAATACGCAAATTTATACCCATATTTCTATGAAACACATGAAAGACGTCTATGAAACTGCTCACCCTCATGGCAGGTAAATAATTAGAATTATTTTCATTATAAAAACTAACTCCGACACTAATTACAGGAAAATATGCAGACAAAAATTCCAGCCCAAAACTGTAATAAGAAACAGTATGTAAAATATTTCTCACATAATTTTAATTATATCATGTTTGTCATATCTAACACTTAATAAACAACAATCCCTCTGCCAACAAGCAGAGGGGTATGTATATTTAACCGGGGTAAATATAACTTTTGTATTACCTTACGGTAAAGTTTTTTAACTGCACTAAAAATATTAGTCCAAAAGTGCTTCCAGAATTGCAGCATTTTTTCCGGCCATTGTATTACTTTTAACTTTACTTTTGTACATATAGCTTCTTAATGCTTCTCTAATTAATTCTGAACGTGTTCTGTTTTCGCCCTCGGCAACTTTGTCGATTCTGTCTAAAAATTCTTCGGGCATTGAAATTAGTACTCTTGCCATATATTTCTCCTTTATTATGTAATGACTTTTGATATCCTATATATATAAAGTCATAAAAAAAATAAAAATTGCCTTTTTTGCAAAGAATGTAAAGTTTTGTAACAAAAATCGTTTGGATAAAATAAAAAATAATCCCGTCAATATTGATTGACAGGATTATTTAATCTTAAAATTTTTTAATTAAAAATTTGTAGGTTATACCTTACTCATTGCACATAATATATTATGTACTTATCTGAATTTTTCAGGCGGAAATGTTTTTAATACCTGTTCAATTCTGGTTCTGTAGTCGATATGTTCTTTAAGCAGAAAAACAGGACTTTGTGTCATTAAAACACTCGGATG
>CAZXQM010000010.1:14796-31779 GCA_964643455.1 uncultured Vampirovibrio sp.
CGATATGTTCTTTAAGCAGAAAAACAGGACTTTGTGTCATTAAAACACTCGGATGGACGTTAAAAACGTTGCACAAAGCTGCATAAGTATAACTTGTAACAAAATTAATACCAGTTTCTATACAATTAATAGTATTTTTATCTTTCCCAATGAATTCTGCTGTTTTTCCGGCTTCCAATCATTCGCTTTTCTTATTGCCTGAACAGAGGAACTCGGAATATATTTTATTTCGTCATCATTCATACCAATATGATAGTGAGTATTACAAACTTCCCAATTTAACGTTGTAAATATACTCAAAATGTGTAAAAATAAATATAAAAAGTGTTTTTATAATTTTCATGTATAACAGAGAAAAGAATATGCCAGCTGAAAACAGGAAGTTTCCTTATATCGTCAAACTAATTGAAAAAGATGATAATATCACTACATATCGGGTTAGTGAAGAATTATTTATGGCAATAAAAAAGGAAGTCGAACCATACCGCTCTTATAAATCAGCAGCTAAAAAGGTTAAATGTGTTGAAACCGGTAGAATTTTTGAAAATGCCGGTCAGGCAAATGACTTTTTAATCAGTAATGGTATTTCAGAAAGTTACAACGGATTTTTACGTATTAAAAAAGCATGCAATAAAAAAATAGAAAGTGCATACGGATATCACTGGGAGTTTGTTTAAGTTCTTATATCGAAAAAATCACCCCGTTAATAATTAACAGGGTGATTTAAATTTATAGCTTTTCTAATTCCTAGTAATGAATTGTCAAAACTTCATCCGGATTTAAGCTTGAATCATTCGTTGTGTTAGGAACGAAAATGTATTTGGCTTCGTCAACAAACTCATAACATACACCAAACACACCGCTTCCGGTAGCTTTTAGAATATTGTAAACACCTTTTCCGACAGTGATAAAGCTGCTTCCAACACTCTTCAAACCTTTAAGCGGGTGAAGTGAAGCTGTATCACAAAACGCATCAGACCAGTTGTCACCATATTCTTCAAGTCCATTGCCAATGATTTCAGCATCAGTAGAAACAGTTCTGACAGCAACGCCAATAATTCTACCTGCCATTGAGAACGGAGCTGCAAGAACTCTTGAAACAACATTAGGATTTTTAGCAACATCTACTGAGGCAGATGACATAAATTTAGGAAATTCTGCACAGTTCTTGCCATCCGTAATTGTTTTGAATTCAATAGCTATATAACCAGGATTTTTAACCCCAGGTCTTGAAACTGAAGACACAACACCTTTAACAGTAGAACCTGCAGGGTAGCAAATTCCGCCAATTGTTACATCTTCAACAGTTTTAGCTGTAAATGTATCACCAACGTTAGAAGTTCTTGCGCTGATTCTTTCAGACAATTTGATTTGCATAGTAATCGGCTCATGTTTTGTAACACAATTTAATGCACCTTTAGATACATCAACATTGTAGCCAGCTTTCATAGCATTTAACATATAAGCAACCTGTTCTTTTGAAAGGTATTCATCATTGATAACTTTATCTTTATCAGCAAGTTTATCTAAAATTCCTGAAGCAATAATTTCGTTAGTTGCACCATATGCCCATACAGGAATATATTTAACTGTTTGACCTTCAAAAGTTGGAACTGCATTCTTATCAGCAGATACATCCATTAATTTTGCAAAAGTAGCAAAAACTTCTGCCTTTGTAATTGGCTGATCCGGCTTGAATGTTGCATCAGGGTAACCAATCATAACATCAGCACCTAATGCTCTGTCAATGTGGTCTTTTGCCCAGTATTCAGGCAATACATCTGCATAGTTATCAGCTTTAACTTCTTTTAAATCCAAGCCGTCTGAAAGAATAAAAGCGAGTTCTGAACGCAATACAGGCATTTTTGGATTAAACAAGTTAGCCCTTTTTGGATCCATTTTGCCCTTCATTCTATCAAGCATCTCTTTTGAACAACGAGCTATAACAACGTTTTGCTTACTTTCCATGGTTTTAGCCGTACGTGGTTTATAAATTTTTCCGCCAATAATTACATTACTGTCGGTATTTACAAGCGTTTGAGCCTGTGTGCCAAACAATGTAGGATGTGCATATGCTTGAACATCAGCAGGTTCAGGGGCTCCTGCCATTGCTACACCGGCTGTTATACATACTGAACTCAGTGCAGCAAAAACTCGTTTTGATAGTTTCATATTCATACTTCTCCTTTCTTACTATAACTATTTTACTTAAAAGTAAAATAAATCATTAGACCATGTAATGTATTTATTTCTTAGCTAACAAATACGCCTGAGGATAACAAAAATCTTCTCTAAATCCGATTTTACGGTACATCTTTAATGCTTTATAATTGTTAGTCTCAGTTGTAACATTAATTTCGCTAAAAGTTCTTTTTCCTATTTTCGTCCAATCAACAACTATTTTGATTGAACGATTTAATAAATGTTCTGAAAAACCATGCCCACGATGTTCTTTTTCAATTGCAACCAGCGGCAAATTAGCGATTCCGCCTCCGGTAACATTTACAAATGCAAACCCTGCAGGAGCATCATTATACAATAGAACAGAAGTCGCTTCCGGCAAAAACTCACCATAAACATTTTCTACAATCTTATTAATAATATCTTCTGTTCCCTCTATTGACTTAAATCTTGTATCAAATAAAGCATCTTGCGTATCTCTAAAAGATTCATGAATAATCCTTATCGCATCTTCTTTATAAGAGGCATCATAGCTTACAATTTTGTATGCACTCGGCTTTTCAGATAATTTCATATTCTCAAGAATTCTCTCTGAAGAAGCATTACCCATCATAAATCTCAGTATAGCCTGTCCTATACACTTGAATCCAAATCTTGCTATCTCGGCAGTAAAGACAGATTGATGTCCTATCATTGGATAAGAAACTACTTTTGTTTGGCGTTCCTCTTCTGTGAGTTCTAAAAACTTTTCTATAAGAAGTTTGACCTTAATTGATTCATCTTCCGTTCCGAGACAATGAATAAGATTAAGTTCAACCGCTTCGGAAATAGAAGTTGTATAAACAAGAAATGCCGTCGGAATTTCATTTTCTTTAAGTACAATACACTTCATATAATCTTTTTCTACAGCCGCAATAAATTCTTCGTATGATAAAGGTTCAAGTTCAAACTTATAATCACTTACAGCCTTAGCTTTAAAATCATTATACACACCTGCAAAGATTTTTGAGATATTTCCGTTTAATAATTCTACTTTGTACGTTGTTTCTGTCATAGACTATCCTTTTTACATTAGATGATGCATTTTTTCACGTTTGGTATTTATATAGTGTTCATTGTATTTATTTACTTCGGATTTTAGATTAATATTTTCGTGAATAGTTAAACCGTACCCTTTAAGACCAATGATTTTTTTCGGGTTGTTTGTTATCAGATTAAAATTATTAAATCCAAGATTAAGAATAATCTGCGCCCCGACACCGTAATTTCTCAAATCCGGTGCAAACCCGAGCGAAATATTTGCCTCCACGGTATCTTGACCCTGCTCTTGAAGTTTATATGTCTTTAGCTTATTAATAAGCCCGATTCCTCTGCCTTCATGATCTCTTATATAAATCAGAGCTCCCTTTCCGTATTCATTAATCATTTTGAGAGCTGTATGCAGCTGCCAGTTGCAGTCGCACTTGAGACTATGAAAAATATCACCTGTAAGACACTCACTATGAACACGAATCAGAGGTATTTTATTTGTTCCATCGTCTTTAACAAGCGCAACATGTTCGCACCCGGTAATTGTATCCGTATAGCCAACAATATTAAAATCACCGAATTGTGTCGGTAAGAACACTTCTATTTCACGCTTTACAAATGTTTCACGTTTTAATCTGTATGCAATTAAATCAGAAACCGTTATAAACTTAAGATTATGTTTTTCTGCAAATTTGTATAAATCATCCCTGCGAGCCATTTCGCCATTGTCTTTCATGATTTCGCACATAATCCCTGCTTCTCTGTGCCCGCAAATTCTTGCCAAATCAACAACTGCTTCGGTATGTCCGCATCTTTTAAGCACTCCGCCTTTTCTAGCTACACACGGAAACAGGTGTCCCGGTCTGCGCAAATCAGACGGCTGCGCATCAGGTGCAATTGCAACTTCTATTGTTTTAGCTCTATCAAAAGCAGAGACACCGGTTGTTACTCCATATTTAGGATGAGCATCAATACTCAAAGAAAATGCTGTCTGCATACTCTCGGTATTTTTTTCTACCATCTGCGGCAGGTCAAGCTGTTTTGCAATTTCTTGAGAAATAGCAAGACATACAATCCCGCGGCATTCTTTTGTAATAAAGTTTACCAACTCGGGCGTTACAAATTGTGCCGAACAGATTAAATCACCTTCATTTTCCCTATCTTCATCATCCGCTACGATAATAGGTTTTCCGATTTTAAAATCTTTTAATGCTTCTTCAATTGTATTAAATTGATTTGTCATAATTAGCAAAACCCGTTTCTTTCAAGGAAATCCATGTTTATACCTGACCCATTATCACTCGTTGATAAAAATTTTTCAATATATTTAGCCAGAATATCAACCTCAATATTTACAAAATCTCCGGCTCTCAACTCCGAAAGATTTGTCATATTATAAGTATGCGGAATGATTGCAATCCTCACTCTTTCACCCTCAATTTCAGCAACCGTAAGACTTATACCATTTACGGTAATTGAGCCTTTTCTAATTACATAACGAGTTTCGTCAGGATTCAGTTCAATTATTAAGTCAAAAAAGTCTCCATTTTTGAAAATTGATTTGACTTTTGCAGTTCCGTCTATATGTCCGGAAACAATATGCCCCCCAAAACGTCCGTTTGCAGGCATTGCACGCTCAAGATTTACCCCAGAGCCTGTTTTAAGCATACCAAGAGCAGTAACCTTCAGCGTTTCTGGCGAAACTTCCGCTTTAAAAAAATTTTTTCCGAGTTCCGTTACAGTAAGACAGACACCATTAACAGAAATGCTATCGCCTATTTGGGTTCTATCTAAGACTGAGGTGCATTCAACAGTAATATAATTATTTCCGATAGTTTGGATTTCACCTTTTTCTTCTGCAATTCCCGTGAACATGCGCCCATTATACCATGCACTAAGGGAAATGTATAGCTTTCCTAAAGAGGAATAAGGTTTTTATGTTAGCTGGCAAAAATTACAAATTAAACATTGTTTAAAAGAAGGTGCAAAATTTTGATAAAACTTCTTCTGATTCAGATATAGTATGCGAAATAACAGTAAAACAGGTTTAAATTATATGCCCCCGTTAATCCAGCAATCGTTCAGAAAGTTCTCCAAACTGGGCAATAGAAAGTTTTTCACCCCTGATATTTTCATCTAGATTCATACCGGAAAGAATTTGTGAAATTTTATTCTTATCAAATCCTGCTCCGGAAAGACAATTTTTTAGAGTTTTTCTTCTTTGTGAAAAAGCTGCTTTGACAACCTTTCTAAAATGCTTATAATCTTTAAGTTTTAAAAACGGCTCCTGCCTGATTTTCAGGCTTACAAGCGCCGAATTCACTTTTGGTGCAGGATAAAAAGACTTTCTTCCTACAAATCTTAAAATTGAACAATCAGCCCAGAATTGCGAAAGAATAGAAAGAAGTCCGTATTGCTTGGCGGCACTTTTTTCTGTTGCAACCATCCTTCTGGCAACTTCCTCCTGAACCATTAAAATTATATCAATAATTTTGTTCCTGTTTGAATTATTTAAATCATCTATTTCACCAAGAAGATGCGCAATAATCGGGGATGTAATATAGTATGGAATATTTGCAATAACTTTTATTTTTTCATCGGTTAAATCAGCAAGACTCGTTTTTAAAATATCATTATGAATAATTTCCAAATTATCACACTTAAGTTTTTGCAGTTCTTCTATAGCCTCTTCATCCAGTTCAACTGCAATAACTTTCTTGGCTTGTTTGACTAACTGCTCCGTTACAAAACCAACCCCCGGACCTATTTCCAATACAACATCTTCCTTTGTTATTTTTGCAAAATCTATTATGTCAGAAATTACATCCGAATTAATCAAAAAATTCTGACCGAGTCTTTTTTTTGTTCTAAAGTATTTTGCACGCTCTAAGTAATCCACCATGGTATTTATAATAGTACAAACAGGGAAATGTTAAAACTTATAATCTCCACTAAAATTATACTGTCTTGTTTAAGATATAATAGGGAAAGGAGAAAAACGTGAATTATTGTCAGACAAAACCTAAAGAACGTTTAGAATACAGTCATTTGCTGGAAGAGTTTTTGCTCGGCTGTAAAACAACAAAAAAAATAGGTATGGAATATGAACGAATTCCTATTACAAAATTGACAAATCAGGTTACTCCTTATAACGGTGAATACGGCATTTGCGAACTTTTGAGAGAATTTGCAAAAATTGATAATTGGGATTATATCTTAGACGATATTCATATAATAGGATTAAAAAAAATTCACGACACAATTACACTTGAGCCGGGCTGTCAGTTTGAATTAAGTCTTGAACCTCAAGAATTTATCAGAGATTTAAAAAAACGCATAGAAGAAATTGACAATAATTTAAAACCGATTCTGGAGAAATTCGGCATAAAACTTATCAATAAAGGTGTTTCTCCGACGACAACTTACAAAAGTATAAATCTCATTCCTAAGCGCAGATACCATATTATGGCAAATTATCTCTGGGGAATTCTGTCGGATGTAATGATGAGAGAGACGGCGGGAATTCAAATCGGAATCGATTACAAGTCGGAAGAAGATGCAATGAAAAAATTTCGTACTGCAAACATGATGATGCCTTTTGCAACAGCTATGTTTGCAAACTCAAGATACAGAGGCGGTGTTGATACAGGCTACAAATCCTTTAGAGCACTTGCCTGGCTTAATACCGACAATGAACGCTGCGGATTTGCAACAAAATTTCAGGACGGCATGGGTTTCAAAGATTATGTAGAATTACTCTTAGATACTCCGATGATTTTTTTAAACCGAAATAACAGAACCGTCAATATGAACGGCAGAATGACTTTCAGACAATTTATGAAAAAAGGGTTCGAGGGTTTTGAAGCGGAAATTCAAGACTGGCAGCTTCATTCGAATCTTTATTTTCCTGAAGTAAGACTTCGGAATTTTATAGAAATACGCAACCACGACTGCGTCGGAGGAGGTTTAGAATATTCAATTCCCGCACTGTATAAAGGAATTATGTATAATCCCGATGCACAGGAAGAGGTAAGCAATATGCTTATGAAATATTCATTCAATGAAATTAATGAACTCCGGTATAACGTCGCAAAATATGCGATAAATTCCAGACTCAGAAGATTCCCTATTTCAGGAATATGCAAAGAGCTGGTTGAAATTGCATATTATTCTTTAAAAAATCAATTTGAGAATGAAGAAAAATTCCTTGAACCTTTAATGGAGATGCTAAAGAAAAACAAAGTTCCGGCAGATTTTTAAAAGAGCCGGTATGTCGGTAAAAGAAAATTGAATATAAAATTCTGCCGGAATTTTATAGCTTTTTTGCGCTTCACTGTTGAAACGGATTTGTAAATAAGGATAGACAATCTTCTTCACACAAAGACGTTATTGATGTAAAATATTTCTATGAAAAATGTTTTAATTTGCGGTCTTGGTGCTGTAGGGCTTACATACGCCGTTAAATTCAGGAATAATACTAATCTGAAAATTCTTGTTGATAAAGCAAGACTTGAGAGATACTTAGCAAATAAACCTTTACTCAACGGAAAAGAACAAGAATTTAACTATATTTTACCTGATAACAATACTTTTAAAGCTGATTTGATAATTATTTCAACAAAATTTCAGGGACTTGAGTCAGCCGTTGAAAATATTAAAAATTTTGTAACACCGGATACGAGAATAATTTCATTACTTAACGGAGTTTCTTCTGAAGAATTAATCAGCAAAAAATACCCGCAGGCAAAAGTGCTGAAATCATATTTTATCGGACATAGCGCAGTAAGAAACGGTAACAGTGTGACTCAAGATGGTGTCGGAGAAATCGTCTTGGAATACGATAAACACGTTGTTCAAATTTTAGATGAATGTAATATAGCCTATTCAACTCCTGCTGATATTGATTATGCACTCTGGTTAAAATTTACAATGAATATTTTTTCAAATCAGATATCTGCAATTCTTAATATGACTTTTGGAGAACTAAAGCAAAATAAAACATTTAGAGAAACAGCAAAGAAAATAATTTCGGAAGTCAGGCAAATCGCCGCAAAAAAGGGAATTAAAAACCTCGATAATCTTGAAGCTGATGCGCTTAAAGCATTAGACAAAATGTGTGATGAAGGTAAAACTTCCATGCATCAGGATATTCTTGCAGGACGCAAAACAGAAGTTGATATGTTTGCGGGCGAAATTATAAGACTCGGAAAAGAATACGGTATTGCAACTCCTTACAATCAAGTTTTGTACGATTTAATAAAAATTGAGGAAGAAAATAACGAATACAAAGTTCATGCCGGTTAGATACGGAAACAAACCCATTTTACCCACTTTTACATTTCCATAACAGTAAAAATTATCCGGTTGACGATTCTAAAAATACTGTTATACTTAATCTACAGGGATTTATAAATATTAAAAGGAGTAAATTTAATGCAGGAAATAAAATGCCCGAAATGCGGCGAAGTTTTTCAGGTTGACGAATCTGGTTATGCAGCTATAGTAAAACAGGTCAGGGACATTGAGTTTTCTAAAGAAATTCAGTCACGGGAATCTCAATTTGAATCGGAAAAAGAAAGTGCGGTTCAGCTTGCAAAACTTGAAGCAGAAAAACTGTTTAATGAAAAACTTAGCAAAAAAGATGCCGAAATTGCCGAATTAAAATCCGAAATCTCAACGGAGCAAATTTCTAAGAGGGCTGAAATAACCGAAACTATTGCCGAAAAAGATAAAGAGATTGCAGAGCTTAAAAATAAACTTTCTGCATTTGATAAAGATAAAGAATTGGAAATAAATAAAATTGTAAATAAGATGAATGAAAAACTTTCAGAGAAAGATAATTGTATCCTTAAATTAAATGGAGAGAAAGAACTGTCTGAAAAAGAGTTTGAACTAAAAGAAAAATCACTTATGAACAAGTATGAAGCCGAGTTAAGATTTAAAGATGATGAAATAACCCGCCTGAAAGATTATAAATCCCGAATGTCTACCAAAATGGTCGGTGAAAGTTTGGAACAGCATTGTGAAATCGAATTCAACCGGCTGCGAGCAACCGGATTTCAAAGAGCGTACTTTGAGAAAGATAATGATGCGAAAACCGGAAGCAAGGGAGATTATATTTTTCGTGATATCGATAGCGAAGGCGGTGAATTTATCTCAATTATGTTTGAAATGAAGAACGAAACGGATACAACTTCAACCAAGAAAAAAAATACTGATTTTCTGAAAGAATTGGATAAAGACAGAAAAGAGAAAAAGTGTGAATATGCGGTTCTTGTTTCTTTGCTTGAACCGGAAAACGAATTATATAATGCCGGAATTGTTGATATGTCACATTATTATCCTAAAATGTATGTCGTACGACCGCAGTTTTTTATTCCGATAATAACTCTTCTGAGAAACGCGGCTTTGAATTCGCTGGAATACAGACGCGAACTGGAAGTCATCAGGTCACAAAACATTGATATTTCAAACTTTGAAGCAGAAATGAATGATTTTAAAGAAAAGTTTGCAAGAAATTATGAACTTGCAAGCAGAAAATTTAAAACCGCAATTGAAGAAATTGATAAAACCATTGACCATTTACAAAAAACAAAAGAAGCCCTGTTGTCATCCGAAAATAACTTACGGCTTGCAAACAACAAGGCTGAAGATTTAAGTATCAAAAGATTAACAAGGAATAATCCGACAATGGAAGCAAAATTTGCTGCGCTGAAAAATGTTGATAACAATGACAAAGAAAAGAAATAAACAAAACCGCAAACAGGGAAGGATTTAATAAAAACGGAAAAGTCAGAATTTTCCTTATTTTCTTTTGTTTTTTCAGAACAATTTAAAGCTGCTCTTCTCCATCATTTTCTCTCCTAACTGTATTCTTCATCAATATATGCTCTCAATTTTTCCACCCGCTCAACCTTTCTCAGTTTTTGCAAGGCAATGTTTTCCAGCTGTCTTATTCTTTCCTTTGAGAACCCTAAATCATTTCCAATCTGTTCCAGAGTTTTAGGTTCCTGATTCCCGATACCAAACCTTCTTGTCAGAATCTTACGTTCACGATCATCAAGCTGATTTAAAAGCCGTTCTATATCTTTCCTTCTTAAACTTACCTGTGCATTACTCTCAGGCGAAGAATAAGATGTATCTTCAATATAATCTTGTATGCATAAATCATCTGTCACAAACGTATCAAGACTTATTGGTTCTTTTTTTAGCGCATTTTTAACTTCATCAATTTTTTTACTATCCAAACCGGAAAGTTTGGAAATAGTTTCATCATCAACTTCCATATTTTCATCATAAGCAGCAATACTGCAAGCTTTTTTATACTTCCGGATTTTTTCAAGCATGTGAACAGGAATCCTGATAGTCCTGGAATGGTTGGAAATTGCACGAATAATAGTCTGTTTAATCCACCATGTTGCATAGGTTGAGAATTTAAAATTCTTTTTATAATCAAATTTCTCCGCCGCTTTAATTAAACCTAAAGACCCTTCCTGCACAAGATCCATAAACAAAATTCCCTGACCTATGTATTTTTTTGCAATACTTACAACAAGTCTTAAATTTGCCTGTATAAGCTCACGTTTTGCCTGCTCGCGCTCTTTTATACTACCTTCTTGAATCCTGCGTCCCAGCTCAACTTCCTCACTTTTTGTCAACATTTTTTTACGTCCGATTTCTTTCAAATACATTTGTAAAATATCATCATTATTAACTATAGTACTGAAAGTTCTCGGTGCATTTGCCTCAATCTCTGTATTATCTATATATTCAGCATTATTATACGCTCTGCTCATCTTATTATCTCCTCTCAAGCTATTCCAAATTGATAGACGAAATTCTATAAAAAAAGTTCCATTGAGAAAAAATATTTGCTATTAATTTTCATCTATATCCATTTAATAAAGCTTCATTTACATGTTCTAACTTATAGCGTATTATGATATAATACACGTACGTTCATTATTAAAAGAAGGATATATTTCATGAGTAAAAGTTTATTTATAGATTTTATGGAAAGAATGCTCTGTTTTCCTCTATGGATTAAACAAACCATTTTTCTTAATTTATCCAATGATTTAATGAATTATCTGAGTGATGAATTTTTAGATGTTCAGGATGATGAATTATTCCATATCTATAAGCCTACACTTTCCAAATTAGGACTGCTTGAACTTAAAACAAAAGAATCTAAATATGATAAGAGTATTTATTCTTTTTTGAACAGCTGTGCTAAAGGTATGTCACTTGTAGAAATTGCTATCGAAAGTAATTTTACTCTGGAAGAAGTTTCAAAAGCCTTTATGTTTTGCAAAACTTCAGGTTTCTTTTCAAAAGAGACTCCTAATTTAATAAGTGCCACAGCAGGTTTCATTGCCTGCAAATACAGAACAGGGGAATACTTTATCCGTGCCGGGAAATTAACTATTGAGCAGCTTGAAGAAGTTTTGCAAAAACAACAAGAGATAAATGAGTCCGGCAAACACGTATTTATTGCAGAATTAATGGTTCAAATGGGTTTTGTTAAAGAAAAAGATGTAAAAAGTATTATTTTTATGAAAGAAGAAGCCGGAAAAAGATTCTCGCTTGATCCTGATGACATTCCTACAATAGCTATGGAAAAAGAAAAATATGATATCAGGGTGGAAAATACAAGACTTAAGGAAGAAAATGAGATTCTCCGCCAGAAGATAAATGCAATTCTTACTTATATAAAAGAACACAAAGAACCTGAAAAAGAACCGGAAATTCAAGAGTTTTAGGCTATGCGAATAGAATACATTCGTAACGGGCTGATTGAAGAATTTCATGATGGTATTTTTTTGGATTTTGCAGAAGGAAAATCCGACAGGAATACTTACCCCTATTATTTACGTTCATGCGCAAAACCATTGCAAGCCTCCTTGCTTATTGATTATGGTGCCGAATTAACGGATTCTGAACTTGCACTGTGCTGCGGCTCGCACACAGGAGAAGAATGCCATTTGGAAACAGCACGCGGAATTATGAAAAAATACAGCATAACAGAAAGTATGCTCAAATGCGGTATTCATGCACCATTATCCAGAACAATGCAAGATAAAATGCTTCTCAGAAATGAAAAACCTTCGCAGCTTCACAACAATTGTTCCGGAAAACATATCGGATTTCTTGTTTTGTGCAAAATTAACGGTTGGGATACAGATAATTATTATGAACTTGAACATCCGCTCCAACAAGCAGTTATCAAGAAAATATATGAGATGTGCGAAGTAGCTGTTGAAAACACTCCACTTTGCACTGCAGAGAATTGTACAATCGAGGGAAAAAGAAAGGACAAGAATTTAGCACAAGAAGCTCTGCCCATCTTACAAGAAAAATGTCTGGAGAACAAAGGGGAGTATAATAAAAATCACTACTACCCCATAACTACCGACGGGTGCGGTGTGCCAATTGTAAGCATGCCTCTTTACAACATGCTTGTCGGATATATGAATTTGCTAAAGTACAATAAAATTATTAATGCCATTATGGAAAATCCTTACATTTTCGGCGGAGAAAATCGTACAGATACTGAAATTATCCAAAAAACAGACGGACTCGTCGCAAAAGTCGGAGCAGGCGGACTTTGCATTGTTTTAAATACAAAAAAACAGGATGCTTTTATTATCAAAATAAACGACTGCTCAATGGAAGCAAGGAGATTTGCGGTTTTGGAAACAATTAACCGTCTTGGTTGGGGAGATATTGATATCGATAACAAAATCAGAACAATATCCGGTAAAATTATCGGTAAAGTTGTTGTTAATTTTTAAACTCCTCGCACTCTTTTATATGTTTATTCAATTTGTGCAAAATAGTATTATCAATTATATGCTCAATTTTGCAGGCTGTTTCTTCTGCAAGTTCGTGCTCAACTCCAAGAATCTTTTCAAAAAATTTTGCTAATGTTTCGTGTTTCTTAATAATTTCTTTTGCTTTTTTAATTCCCTCTTCGGTAACGGAAATTGTCCCGTAGTATCCGTAATTAATCAATCCGAGCTGCTCCAGCTTCTTGAGCGCTTCCGTAACTGATGCACGTGAAACATTCAATCTGCGAGCAACTTCAACAGCTTTTACTTTATTTTCACTTGTATAAATACTATAGACAGCTTCCATGTAATCTTCTAAACTGGAAGAGATTTCAACCATTTCATACCTCCAATCATATAAAAAGACCCGCATATTATGTTTAATTTATCCGGAGTTAAAATTGTTTCGTTTTCATACCTTTTAGCCGGATATGGAGAATTTTTATTAAGTTCATTATAGCTTGCAGCACTCGGGTAATCAAATTCGTTAAGATAAATTTCATCATTTTCTCTAAAGAGTATTCTCATCATTTTTTTGTAATCTTTATTTTTAAGACATCCAAAAACAAACCTCCGGTTTTCATCAGGAAAAAACCAATCCAAATTATCTCTAAGAGCTTGAATCCCGTTCGAATTATGAGAAACATCTATTATTAAGTTCTTCTCTGATATATATTCAAACCTGCAGGGATTTTTGACTTTTTTCAAACCTTCAATAATTGTAACATCATCTATATTCTTAAAAAGATAATTAATCGCAGTTATAACAAGTGCAAGGTTTTCAACCTGATGTTTTCCTCTAAGTGAAAGGGCATGAATAAATTCCGGATTAACATACGGAGAAGCAAGTATAAAAAGAGAATTCATCTCATCAGCTTTATCTTTTATTGCTTCATATCCTTCTGAAGTCACAACCGGACAGTCGGGTTTAATTATACCGGCTTTTTCAAATGCTATTTTATCTTTTGTGTTTCCAAGCCTTTCTGTATGGTCTAAATCTATATGAGTAATGATTGAACATAAATTTTGTTTTATAACATTTGTCGCATCAAATCTTCCGCCAAGACCTGTTTCAAGAATAACAACATCAACTTTTTCATCTTTAAAATACGAAAACATAATAACTGTAAGGATTTCAAACTCTGTAAGATGAATATTGAGACCGGCAATTTTCTCCGCATAATTTGCAAAAATGTCTTCCGGAATCTCTTTGCCGTTAATTTTGATTCTTTCTGTATAATTCCAAATATGCGGACTTGTGTAAAGCCCCATTTTATAACCCGCTTCTCTTAAAATCGAATCAAGCATGGTACATACAGAGCCTTTGCCGTTTGTTCCCGCAACGTGGATAAATTTTAAATCATCCTGCGGATTGCCAAGTTTTTCCAGTGCTAAAGAGATTCTGTCCAGAGTTAAATCAATATAAAAATTATCTTTACTTGTAATTAATTTTATTGAATCCGTATAGTTCATAGATAATAATTATAATTAAAAAGCAGTCAAGTTAAAAGATAAGATAAAATAATTGTTGCTTTTTCAATTGTGAAAATTGGACAAAACATTTGTTATCGTAGTAAAATAAATACAACATTTAGAAAAGGATAGAAAATGAGAGGAAAAGCATTTAAATTTGGAGATAATATCTCAACCGATCATATAGCACCGGGGAGATTGTTTCATCTGCGTTCTGATTTACAGGAATTTGCAAAACACGTTCTGGAAGATGCAGATGAAAATTTTGCAAAAAATATGAAGAAAGGTGATTTTGTTGTTGCCGGTCATAATTTTGGTCTTGGTTCTTCAAGAGAGCATGCCCCGCAAATTATCAAAATTGCCGGAGTTGGAGCTGTTATTGCAAAGTCATTTGCAAGAATTTTTTACAGAAACGCAATAAATATCGGGCTTCTGGCAATTGAATGCGACACGGATGGAATTGATGCCGGTGATGAACTGGAACTTGATATTAAACAGGGCACACTCAAAAATATTACAAAAGGCACAATTACAGCAATTGAGCCGCTTCCGGATGTTATGATTAAGCTGCTTGAGGACGGCGGTTTGATTGAACATATTAAAAAACATGGTGATTTGATTTTGGAATAAATATATGGATACTACAAAAATACTACAATGTCCGGCTTGCGGACATAAGATGCAAAAGGTAAATATACGTGATGCAGGGTTTATGATAGATATCTGTACAAACGGCTGCGGCGGTGTTTTATTTGATAACAAAGAACTTAAAACAATTTACGATTCGAATGAAACAGTCGAAAAGATAACACAATATCTTGAAGAAAATAATTTCCAACCGGTAGATACAAAGCAAACAAGGATTTGTCCGGTATGTAACACACCGATGGTTAAAGTCGGAGGCGCAAGCGGAGTGGAAATTGATGTCTGCAATGTTTGCGGCGCAGCATTTCTCGATAACGGAGAACTGAAAAATTTAAAACATAAATAGTAAACAAAAAGCGGATTAAGAAAATCCGCTTTTTGTTTACATAGATTTTAATTGTTTACATATATCTCAGATTAACATAAACAGAGCTTATTACAAGCGAAATCAACACAACAATTACACCGTATTTCATAAACCTTAAGAAAAACATCGGATGTCCGTGTTTTGCTGATGTTTCAGAAACAATAACATTTGCAGCCGCACCAATCATTGTCAAGTTACCGCCTAGACATGCACCAAGCGACAAGCACCACCAGAGCGGATAAGTGTATTCAGCCCCCATTGTTTTTTCAATTTCAACCAGCATAGGTGACATCGTAGCTGTATAAGGAATATTATCAATAATACCTGAAATAATGCCTGAAGCCCAAAGGATAAGCATTGATGCAGCTTCTTGCGAACCTTGCGTAATTTTTAATATCCATTCTGCCAGAAGTCTTATACCGCCGGAAGCTTCAACACCGCCTATTATGATAAACAAGCCGACAAAGAAGAAAATAGTATTCCATTCAACATCTCTGAGAATTTCCGTAGGCTTTTCAAATAACAGAAGAACGCTTGCGCCAAGCATTGCCGCAACACAAGTTTCAATATGCGTTTTATCATGTGTCACAAACCCTAATATAACAAGCGCAAGAACAATTAACGAACGAATCATGTGGGTTCTATCCGTAATTGTACCGGAGTTATCAATATTTGCGGCTTCTTTCATTTTTTCAGGAGTTGTCTTAAGTTTCTTTCTGAAAAATATTGCCATAGTAAAAAGAACTGCAAGCAAAATGATTGCAACAACAAATGTCAGGTTATTTACAAAATCCATGAATGAAAAACCTGCCGCACTTCCAATAATAATATTTGGCGGGTCACCTATAAGTGTAGCCGTACCGCCAATATTAGAAGCAAAAACTTCTGTCAAAAGGTAAGGTATCGGATCTATTTCAAGTTTTTCTGCGATAGCAAATGTAATAGGCATTACAAGAATAACCGTAGTTACGTTATCCAGAAAAGCACTTACTACAGCGGTAAAAACACCGAGTGCGATAAGAATAAGAACAGGATGTCCTTTTGTGAGTTTTAAAAGTTCATTTGCCAGAAAGCTGAAAATTCCGCTTTTTGTCGTGATATTAACAATAATCATCATAGATACAAGCAAAAAGATTACGTTAAAATCAACATACTGTACAAAGTAAATCGGATTTAAAGCACCACTGTCTAAAACCCTTGTTTGGCTTACCAGACCAATAATAACGGTAATTGCAGCACCAAGAAGTGCGATAGTAACTTTAGGAATTTTTTCCGTTGCGATAAAGATATACGCAAGAATCAATAATCCGGCAGAAATCATCACATTGTGTGCTGATACAAAATTGTGAATAAATTCCATATCTTTTCTCCCTTTATATAAATCTTTTCTCTAACCAGAGACTTAATTTCACTAAAAAAGATTCCAATTTAAATTCTAACATAAAATAAATTATAAAA
>CAZXQM010000011.1:0-24235 GCA_964643455.1 uncultured Vampirovibrio sp.
GTGTAAGAAAATGTTTCCGGCAAGAATGACGTCAAGCCTGTATACTCACTTTCCGGTCAAAATATATTTACCCTTACCAATAAGCTTGTAGTCTTACTTTTTGGCTAAATAACATTTACCCCCCCCCTTGAAAAAAGAGCTCTTTTTTTGTAATATAAACTTACATAAATATATATTTATAATTATAAGAAGAGGAATTTTTTAAATGTTCGAACGTTTTACTGAAAAGGCGATAAAAGTAATTATGCTGGCTCAGGAAGAAGCCAGACGCCTCGGTCATAATTTTGTCGGGACGGAGCAAGTTCTTCTGGGACTTATTGGAGAGGGCACGGGTATTGCCGCAAAAACTTTAAAATCAATGGGGGTTAACCTCAAAGATGCAAGGATTGAGGTCGAAAAAATTATCGGTAGAGGTTCCGGTTTTGTTGCCGTAGAAATACCTTTTACTCCGAGAGCAAAAAGAGTTTTGGAACTTTCCTGGGACGAAGCAAGGCAGTTGGGGCATAACTATATAGGAACAGAGCATTTGCTTTTAGGTTTAATTCGCGAAGGAGAAGGTGTTGCAGCAAGAGTTTTAGAAAATCTTGGTGTTGACTTAAATAAAGTAAGAAGCAATGTTGTTAAGATGCTCGGAGATTCGAAGCCGCAGACCTCAGGAGCTGGGGTTGGGACATCATCTTCATCCTCTCAGGCAAGCAAAGTTAAAACTCCGAGTCTGGATGAGTTTGGTACAGATTTAACTCAGGCTGCCGCGGAGCAGAGACTTGATCCCGTGGTTGGCAGAGAAAAAGAGATTGAACGTGTTATTCAAATTCTTGCAAGACGAACAAAGAATAATCCGGTGCTTCTGGGTGAACCCGGAGTTGGTAAGACTGCAGTTGCGGAAGGTCTTGCGATAAGGATTGTAAATGACGAAGTTCCTGATATTTTGGAGAATAAAAAGATTATCCAGTTAGATATGGGTTTATTAATAGCGGGTACAAAATATCGTGGTGAATTTGAAGAACGCTTAAAGAAAATTATGGACGAAATCCGTCAGGCAGGAAATGTAATTCTTGTTATTGATGAAATGCATACTCTTATTGGTGCCGGAGCTGCTGAAGGTGCAATTGATGCTGCAAATATTCTTAAGCCGGCTCTTTCAAGGGGCGAAATTCAGGTCATCGGTGCAACAACCTCTGATGAGTATCGCAAGTACATTGAAAAAGATTCTGCGTTAGAGCGCAGATTCCAGCCTGTAATCATTGAGGAGCCTTCTATTGATGAAACTATAGAAATCATAAGGGGCTTGAAATCTAAATATGAAGAACACCACAATCTTCACATTTCTGATGAAGCAATTATTGCGGCAACAAAATTGTCCAGCAAGTACATTAATGACAGATTTTTGCCGGACAAAGCTATTGATGTAATTGATGAAGCCAGCTCTAAAGTCAGATTAAGAGTATGTACGCTTTCTCCGGAAGGCAAAGAGCTTGACAGAGAGCTTAGAGAAATTATTAAGGAAAAAGAAGATGCAATAAGAAATCAGGAATTTGAACGAGCTTCTGCTTTGCGTGATGATGAAGCGAATATGAAAGATAGAATTCGTGAGGTATCTGAAGAATGGCGCAGGCAGAATGATGCAAACAAACCTACCGTAACAGAAGAGGATGTTGCGGAAGTTATTGCAACAATGACCGGTGTTCCTGTAACAAAACTTACGGAAGGCGAATCCGAAAGACTTCTGAAACTTGAGGAAACCCTTCACAACAGAGTTATCGGTCAATCAGATGCCGTTACGGCTATAGCAAAAGCTATCAGACGTGCAAGAGTAGGTTTGAAATCACCAAACAGACCTATTGGAAGTTTTATCTTCTCAGGTCCGACTGGTGTTGGTAAAACAGAACTTGCAAAGGCTCTGGCTGAAGCGATTTTTGGAAGCGAAGATAATATGATAAGGGTTGATATGTCCGAATTTATGGAAAAACATTCTACCGCAAAACTTATCGGCTCTCCTCCGGGATACGTAGGTTATGATGATGGCGGACATCTTTCTGAACTTGTCAGAAAGAAACCTTATTCTGTTATTCTTTTTGACGAAATTGAAAAGGCTCATCCGGATGTATTTAATGTCATGCTGCAAATTCTTGATGATGGTCGTTTGACTGATGCTAAAGGGCGCCATGTTAATTTCAAAAATACTGTAATTATTATGACATCTAATGTCGGTGCGAGTATGATTGCAACTCAGGGACGCTTAGGTTTTTCTGCCGCTGATGACGCTAAGAAGGATAAATATGAAAAGCTTAAGGAAACAGTTAATGAAGAACTTAAAAAAGCGTTCAGACCGGAATTCCTTAACCGTATTGATGATATTATAGTATTCTCACACTTAAGCAAAGAAGAAATTCGTGAAATAGTAGACTTGATGATGAAAGACTTGTTTAAACGTTTATCAGAACGTGAGCTTTCTATTGAAGTTACTGATGAAGTTAAGGACTACCTTGCAAAAGACGGGTACAATGAAGCGTACGGCGCAAGACCTCTAAGAAGGCTGATTCAGAAGAAAATTGAGGATCAGCTTGCAGAAGAGATTTTAACGAATGCTTACAAGTCCGGTGATACAATCGTGTTGAAGCTTGATGATGACAAAATTGTATTTGAAAGAAAAGCCGGAGACTTGGCTGAGCAGGAAAATGAAACTGAGGAAAAAGAAAATTCTGAAGAATAAAATAAGTAAAAGCGGGGCGCACATCCTGTGCGCCCCGCTTTTTTTAAGCTTTTCTAGTATTAAGTTTACAATGTCAGAGAAAAAACAATTATTGCGGAGAGAATAAGTACAGTCATTACAAACGCTGCTGCCATTTTTATGACCGGATGGAATGTGAGAGAATAATCTTCATTCGGATTTAACCGTCTTAAGACATTTTTGCTGAAATCTTGTCTTGCATCCAGTTTTGTTTTATTAAAAGACTCACTCATCAGCCTTCGGATATTATAGGTATCTTCAAGTTCTTTTCGCGCCTGTTTATTATTAATAGTGAACTTTTTTATTTTTATGCTCTCATCAGCCGGAAGCTCATTATCAACATAAGCAGAAAGGTTATTTTGAAAAACTCTGTACTGATTGTTTGAGCCTGTGGAAAAAATTTCTTCTTTTTCTTCCACAGAAGTTTTTAAATCTTGTATCATTGATTTTAGGATTTTATATTTTTCTCTGCATGAAGGACATTTTTTTAAATGTTCTTCGACTTTCTGTTTCAGAGTTTTACTAAGGTCTCCATCTACGTAGAAAGACAAAAGAACATCCATTTGTGCACATGTTATTTTCATATTTATACTCCTGTTAAATAAACTCTTTTAATTCTTGTTGTAATTTTAATCTTGCTCTTGAGATTCTTGATTTTACGGTTCCTGTTGCCGTATTTGTAATTTTAGCTATGTCATCATAGCTTAAACCTTCGTATTCACGTAAAATAAGTACAATTCTGAGATTTTCGGGCAGTGTGAGCAGTGCTGCTTTGATAAGTTTATCCATCTCAGAAAATAAACATCTTTCCCCCGGTTCGCATCCGATTTTGTCCTTTATTTCCAGTAATTTATCATTGTCCAATTCGATTTTGTCATGTTTAGCATACTTCTTGATGTAATCATAAAAAATATTTGTAACAATCTGGTTAAGCCAAGGGCGGAAGCGTGTAATATCTTTTAAAGATTTGATGTTTTTTGCCATTTTAAACAGAGCTTCCTGCGTAAGGTCCGCTATATCCTGCCTCTTATCTGTAAGGTAGCTGAACATGCTGAATATATTTTTCTGGACACGGCGAATTAACTCTTCTAAAGCTTTTGTATCACCTTTTTGAGCAAAAAAAATCAATGTGTTAATATCCCTTTTTTTATACTTTGATTTCGACATTGTAAAATCATTATATGTATTGGCAGAATAAAATATATTGCCTGACACGGTGGTGTAGTTTGATGGGATATTTAAAAGATTAATGGCTAAACTAAATAAATCCAAAAGAAAACAGGTCGGTTATATCCTTCCTGTTAAGATTTTACACTAGCCGAAATATAAATAGCATGATTATTGTACAATAAAAACTTGAAAATTACAAATAATATCATGCAGAAATTTACATATTGTACTTTGTATTCCCCTTGTTGTTATAAGATGTAATTCAGTAATGATAATAAAAATAGAAAACAATGCAAAATGTTAAGCTATGTAACAAATATATATAAATTATATACAAATTTGTCAATTTTCTTTACATTTATGTTTTTATATATGTATAAGAGAGGATAAAATGTCATACAAATTCAATTCAATAGTCAGTAAACATGAAGCAGAAGCCTTGAAAGAGATGATATTTAGCCGTGTTCGCGCTCGTTCCGAGAGCATGACAGAAGATGTTCAGGAAGATATCATGGATATTGCAAGGAGTTCATTTGTAAGCAAAGATAATCCTTTCTCAAGAATTATAGAAAATAGTCAGACGGAAGTGTCTAAGCCGGAGGAAGCTTCTGAATCAGAAGTTAAAGAAAAAGATGATGAAATAGGTTTTCCTGTACATGCCATAAAATCAAGAGTTACAAACCAGAGCCGCGTGCTTAATGAACAGATGGCTCAGGCTGCAATAGAGAATAATATGCTTTCAGCAAGAGAAGCATTAAGCAATAAACAAAGCTTCATGGGGGCATTGAACTTTTTAAACTCTCAAGCTGCAATTTCTCTTATTAGGACAAGGGCTGATAAATTTGAGATTCTTGCTTAGCATTTAATTTATATTGACATATATGTATAAGTTCGATATAATATACTTAGTTGTAAATAATGTATAAAGTAAAGATTCTTAAATAATGTAAGAAGAGAAAGGAATATTATGATGAAAAAGAATGGTTTTACTCTTGCAGAAGTTTTGATTACACTGGCTATTATTGGTGTAGTTGCTACATTAACACTTCCTGCATTGATGACTAACACGCAGGAGCAACAAGCAAAAACAGCTTTTAAAAAAGGTATTAACACATTGACAGAAGCTGCACAAATGAACCAAGCCATTTCAGGGTTTGATTATGCTTCACTTAGTACGGATTCAACAGATGATTCAGAAGCACAATCTTTGTATGGTTTACTTTCAACAAGAGCTAATATAAACTATGACGATACCGGTTCGGACACTACTGCGGCTAACTCTGTAAATAATGGTGCTACTAACTTTGTTATCTTCTTCCGTGACGGTTCTGCATTATCATACGTGCCAGAAAATGCGGTAGCTACTAGCAATACAACAGTAAATACTATACAGACAGATGGTTTAGTATATGGTATTGCTGCTATATATGATACAAATGGTAAAACAGGTCCAAACTTATTATCAAACTGTCAGGGTAACTCCGCAATGACTGGTGGAAGTACTACAGGTGATACTGATGACAATTGTTCTGATAAAACTATGCGTGTTATTAAAGACCAATTTGGTATAAGATTAAGAGGCAGTTATGCAGTTCCAAACGGTGCAGCTGCAAGATGGGCATTTGAAAACTAATTTAATTATTTAATTTGATATTAAAAGCGGGAAAAATCCCGCTTTTTTGTTTTTGTAATTTTTGGTATTGTCAGTCAGTGCCTGAGCTAAAAATTTTATTTCCACCTTATTTTTCTATCTTGCTGAACTTGTTTCAGCATCTCACCCTATTGGCGTGTAACTTTAAACGGTGAGACCCTGAAATAAATTCAGGGTGACAGAATTATTAGTAATTGCAAAAGTAGGTCAGGCAATGTCTGCCCTCCATCCTTTGTAGTACACTATATGAAGCAAGGTCATATATTTCAACTACACTATATACCTTATTTTTGGCATAGTACTTGACATTTAGACTTCCGCAGCTACAAGGTTTTGAGCTTGTTATTAACCAGATGGTCTATATCGGTATATCTACCCTAAATGCAGTAAAATTAATCATCCTATCGATGAAAATATCCTCTATAAAGAGGTAATATATATAATATAAAATAATTCAAAAATACTGAATTTATAAATAATAGGGAGAAGAGAAAGTATGAGACGAGAGTTTAAGAAGAAGTCCAGAGTGCTGTTGATTGATGACAATTATGAACACTTAGCCGGTATTCGTGAGTTGTTGAACTTGGAAGGAACATTTGATGTGGTTGGAATTGCTACAAATGTTTCTGTTGGTCTGAATTTAATTAAGAAATATCAGCCGGATGTTGTGCTTCTGGATATGAATATGCCTGAACGTGACGGGTTACAGGGTATTTTGGAGATATCTAAGCTGGATGTTGATACAAAAGTTTTGGCATTATCTGGATATGATGATGCGGATTTGATTTTCAGAGCTATGAAAATTGGTGCAAAGGGATATGTTTTAAAAACAATGGCATCTGCACAATTAATCTATGCAATTGAAGAGGTTATAAACGGTAAAATTTATCTTCCTCTTGCATTGTCATCCAGATTTTTTGAATATTTTCAGCAGACATTCAGAGAAGAAAATGCTGCAAAAGAAACAGAAGAAGAGGAAGAAAATCTGCTCAATTACTTAACTCAGAGAGAAGAAGAGGTTTTGGAATTGTTGACTCAGGGTATTACATATAAAGGTGTTGCAAATAAATTGTTTATATCAGAAACAACTGTAAAAACGCATGTTAACAATATATTCCAGAAATTACAGGTGAATGACAGGACTCAGGCAGTATTGTATGCTATTAATAATGGTTTTCTGACAAAGAAGGTCAAGATTGCAGTATAGGAAAATTAAGTGAAAAAGATTGTAAGACAGCAGAATTATTTGAGAGAGCTTATAAATTCACAGGAAAATAAGACAATCACAAAACAAACTTTGAGGTGCACTATTCGTGCTGTCTTAGAACCTTTGCTTGATAATCCCGAGAGTGCTGTTGTCCTTTATAGAATTATTCACAAAACAGGACTTGCAGGTATTATAAAGCGGCTGGAGTTTTCTGATATTGAAGCATATGATTTTTCGGACGAGAGTGAAAATTTGAGAGAACGGGTGTGGGCAGATACGGAGTTTGTATGCGTATTAACTCATAGATTTGCAGCTATACTTCTCTGGGACAATAAGACCGACAGTAAGAATTATGTACGGTATTATTCCATATTTAATTCAAAATTTCAGGACGAAGCTTTAGACATAATTAACAGGAATTCTATTATTGATATAAAGCAGTATCAGGAGAGATTTAGACCGGACAGACGTGATAACATACTTTTAAATTCTTCTATTAGGCGTTTGACAGAAAATATGGATGAAGCTATAAAAGATGCTGTTCTTGGTTTTGCAGAATTTCAGGTTCAACCAAAGAGAGAATACACTCCTGAGATGAGGGAAGTTGCTCACGAGGTGAAAAACCAGCTTTCAATATGCGATTTGTACAGCGAAATTATAAGAAAATATTGCGAGAAAAATAATATTAAGGATGAGTCGATATTAAACGGGGTAAAAAGTATATCCAGAGCGGTTAAGATGGCGAATAATTCGTTGCTGTCTTTAAAAGGCAATCAGAATAAAGAGTTAAAACAGTGCGACTTGAAAGATATAATCAATATAGCAGAAGATATGACAAGGGTTTACTTTGAGGGTAAAAACATTGATTATAAGGTAGAGAGCAAGGCTAATTTGAAAATTGCAGCTGATGAAGAAAGTTTAATATCAGTGATAATTAATCTGGTAAAAAATTCAGTTGAAGCTTTTGGAATTGAAGAGGACAGTGGAAGCGTTAAGAATGATAAATATGTTAAAGTAAAAACTGAGAAGCGGGGAGAGTTTGCTGTATTAAGAATTATCAACAACGCAGGAAAGATTAATGATCCGGAGAGTATATTTGAAAAAGGTTTTACTACTAAAAATTATGGTTCGGGGCTGGGGCTTAGTATATGCAAAAGAGTAGTTGAAGACCAGCTCGGGCAGCTTAAGCTTGAACATACAGGGGATGATTATACTGAATTTATTATTAAATTAGGGCTCTTATAAAACGTTTTTTTTAATACCCCGAATGGGGAAGGAAAAAAATCTTTAATTACGTATTCTTAGATACGTAAAAGGAGATTTTTGAAATGCCAGAAAAAAAATTTTTAAGTTGTGTTTTAACAGAAGGAGTATTGCTTACAGGTCTGGGTATTGCTATGCTTATGCTTCCAAAAATCACATCAATAACTTTCGGAATGACGTTGTGTCTTGCTTTTATTATCTATGGCGGGTATAAGGCTATAAATGCGTTTCTTACAAAACATTATACCAGACATTTTGTCCTTAATATTATATTGGGGTTAGTATTGATAGGTCTCGGACTTTTTTTGTTCACCGCTCCAATGTTCAATCTCGTCATAATAACAAGCGTCATCGGCGTTTATTTTTTGATAGAAAGTATTTCAACTTGTGCTTTTGCCATCCAAAACAGAAAAACGCTTTATTTCTGGTGGACAGACATTCCGATAGCGATAATGCAGTTCTTGTTGGGACTAATAATTATAGTAGGGCTTCCATCCACCGCACTGTGGATAATCGGGGTTCTTGCAGGAGTAAACTTTCTAATTACAGGGATAATGATGGTAAATATGTTTATCGCAACTAAATATACTTACAACATCTAGAACAAAGGAGATAAAAAATGACAGACGAGACAATTAAAGAAATTAGAAGTAATCCGGAAAAAGCTGAGTGCTATTTTTCTAAAAAGTTAGCTTTTACACTCGGTCCGGTTGAGTTAAAGGAACTGAATGAGGAAAGAAATGTTAAAATCATTGATGTTAGGCTCAAATCCGATTATGATATAGGGCACATTCCCGATGCAATATCAATGCCTTGTGAAGAAATCAAAGACAGAATGCAAGAATTAAATAAGGATGATTTGCATATTATATACTGCTATAATAACTATTGCCATCTCGGAGCAAAAGCTGCATATATGCTTGCAAAAAATACATTTTCAGTTATGGAACTTTCCGGTGGATTTAAGGTCTGGGCTGAAGATTATAGATTTGCAGTTGTTAAATAATTGATTTTTTCCCTTTTGCATAAACTAAAATCATTTAGAATTGTTATGTGCAAAAGGGATTTTGCTCTATAATTTAAGCCAAACAACGCCATAAGGAGCGATTCTCAAGTGCATTGTACGGTTTGTAAGGGATACATTAACTTTAACATCATCGTTATTTATCAGATTCTTGAATGTATAAATATGCTTGCTGTCTGATTTTAATACTACTTCCATTGGTATTGTAACATCAGCTACAAGTTTTTCACCCGAAAGATTATTGATAACGAGTATTTTTTCATCTTTATAACTTCTTATGTAAGCAAAATTAGCGGGAGACGAAGTTTTTAGCAATGTAAAATCGCCTTTTGACATAGAAGGCAATGTTTTTCTAATAGCAATAAGGTCTTTAACATTTTTATATACTTTGCTGTTAAATTCATAATAATTCTTAGAAGCTCCGTATAATAATTTTGCAGGAACAGCACCCCTGTGAATATCACGACTGTCAAAATAGCTCAGGAGTTTAAACTTTCCTTTTTTTTGTTTCTCAATTCTTTCCTGTTCACTCTTTTTGGCATTTTCAAAATTATTTCTTATTCCTACTTCGTCTCCGTAATAAATAATAGGTATTCCCGGAAGAGACATTAGAATAGAGAAAGCAAGTTTAATTCTATCAGGATTATTATCAAGAAAATTTGACATACGTCCGCTTACACCTAGACCTCGCCTGAATTCTGCTCCTTTAGATACAAGTGCATTATAAATGATTTCTCTGGTTTGTGGATCAATCATTTCGAGAGTTAATTCATCATGCACCCTAAGAAATATACCCCATGCTGCAGTGGAAGGAATTTGAGGAGTTGATTTGTAAGCATTAATAAAATACTGTTTATCTCCTGTAATTAAAGAAGCCCAAATAGCCGGCATATAAGGGAAATGGTACGCAATTTGGAATTCATCAGTTCTTTTAATAGTTTTTGTCTGTCCGTCAATTGTTGTTTTGAATTTTCTTTCTTTCCCGAAATATGGCAGTATGTCATTAGGATACTGGCAAGCCTCTGCTTGAATTACTGTTCTTGGAGCTGTCATTTGGATATAATTACTTATAAGTTTTATAATAGCATGCGTCTTTGGCAAATTTTCTGCGGAAGTCCCGTCTTCTTTAGAAAGATAAGGTATTGCATCAAGCCTGAAAATATCTATTCCCATATTTGTCCAATAGTTGATTGTATCCAGCCAGTAATACAAAACTTCTGGATTTTCCCAATTTATATCAAGCTGGAAAGGGTAAAATGTATGGTAAAAGTAGTAATTTTTGCCGTTTAGAGTAACTTTTCTATAATGATTATCTGTGATTTCCGGAAAAATTAACCTCCGTTTTGAAATTTTTCCGTTCTCTTCAGTATATTCGACTATTGTGCCAATTTTTTCATCTACATATTTTTTATGTGCAGGCATACTGTCTTTTACAACAAAATAATCTTTCTTAGAAATATCACCTCTTAAAAAGGCTTGAAACCATTCATGTTCATCGGATATATGATTTAAAACCAGATCTGATTTGATTTTAAATCCATTTTCTTTTGCTTTTACGACAAAATCTTTAAATTCGGTCTTTCCGCCCAGCTCAGCTCTTATATTTCTGGGATTTTTAACATCAAATCCTGAATCAGACATAGGAGAATCCGCAAATGGCAGCAGGTATAAAGTAGTTACACCGAGATCCTTGAGATAGTCAAACATCTCGGAAGTGTCCTTGAATGTGTTAGGTTTTTCAGGAGTAACAACTCCGAACTGGTCAACGTAAAACATGTATATAATTTCATCCTTGTACCAGTCGTCAGCTCGGTTTAAATCCTCTTTTTTTAATATTTCAGACCGTTCTTCTATAGATTTTTTAGCTATTTCCATAACTCTGTCAAAAATTTCTTGTGCACAATCCTTGCCGTAAACTTGTAAAATGCAGTTATAAATTTCATTTTCAATGTTTTTAGGTATTAAAACAGTTTCTTCCTGCTTTTTTGCGGATGTATTCTGAACGTCCGCAGCCAAAACAGTCATGTTGTAGATTGACATAAGTGATACTAATAATACAGAAAGTATCTTTTTCAACATAATTATGTACCCCTCAACAACAATCTTATCATTGAAAAATTTAAAAAGCCAGACTGAAAAAACGGTCCGGCTATATTTTAGGGGTAAAAATAAGGTATATATTTTGAGTCTATACCTCGATGAAAAGCCGTCTGCCGACAATATTCGGCTGGTTGTTGTAATAACCTGCAAAATATCCGCCGGGTACAGGCTTGTTTTGCCCGTAATTAGCAAACGAATTACTTGTTACAAAAGGGTTGCCTCCATGCTGTGCGAAAGGATTTGAGCTGCCTCTTGTCTGAGCTACAGTTCCTGATTGAACCATAGGGTTTGATGTTAGTACTCTTGTTAATAAATTTACAATCTCAGCCATATTAGTTAAACCTTTCTACATATGGTTTAATGTTTCTTTTCATGAAGTCAATTATTTTATCGGCATAAATTAGAAAAACTTTACAAAATTTTATAAAACATCGACCAATTATATTAAATTTTGTAAAAAAAAGGCAATTCAATTTGCTATATATACTTTGTATATATAAGGAGAGTATATGCCTAAACCATTTGAACAATTTTGGGACATTGCACAAGAAAACAATGTAGATGATAAATTGCTTTCTATGCCTGTGGTTGAGAAAGCATTGGATAATCTTGAGGATATTGGAGTAGAATTAGGTGAGACTGCGGCTAAGATATTTAAAAAAGCTCCTGTTAAACCATCGGGACCAACGCCTGACTATCAGGAATCAGCTTTCATTAAACCTAAGACAGAAACAACTCTTTATAATGTAACAACAAGAGAAAATGAACTTCCGCTTGTTACAAAAGCTTCAAGAATATTTAAGAATGCGTCATACAGTGTAAGAGGTTTTTCGGCTGCTGCAACTTATAAAAAAGATGATAATGCCTATAGTCTTATTGCAGGTGAACGGGTCGGATTTAATTTCACAAAAAATGCAGTAAATCATCATTCAGGTGTAACAGCAACATATAAAGTAACTAATGGAAAGGCAAGTTTAGAATATTCTTCAAAAAATAATTTAAGTTCGTACAACGTATCACTGTTTAATCAGAAATCAAATGTAGGTGTGACAGCACACTATTCAAACTATAAAGGATTTCAATCTTCGGTTTCAATAGATAAAAACAGTGCATCTGGCGAGTGTAGTTACAAAAAAGATGAAAAAGAGTATAAAATGGAAGTTGGGGCATATGCAACTACTGGAGATAACTACTCAAATCCGTTTGTAGGCGTAAGGGGAAGGATTACGTTTTAAAAATTTTGCAGCGGTAATAATTAAGATAATTTTTGATTATATGATTTATGCTATATGAAGGCTGGCATAGAATAAACGTAATCAAATAGTTTTGTAAATTGTTGAATATCTCATTTCAATTGAAAAAAAACAGTATTTAAGTTATATTGTAAACAAAATTAATAAGGGCAGCAGCTTAAAATATCGTTATGAAATTAGAATTTGCTTCGTTTTTTGATAAATTTTGCAGAAATATAAGAAAAGGTAAAAGCTTTACGCTGACAGGGTTAACAACATTTAGTCGTTTATTACTCTTGAAGTATATATATAAATTATCCGAAAAGAAAATTCTTTTTATAACTTCTACTGAACAAACAGCTCTTAAATATTCATCGGATTTGAACCGGTTATTTGAGCTTGAATCTTCAACAATACCTTATCGAAATGTTTCACCGTACGAAACTGTAGAGGGAAGCTTATATGATTATCAAAAGCAGGTTAAGACACTTCTTGATAAGCCTGATATCGTGTTAGCTCCGGTAAAAATTCTTCTGGAAAAATTTCCGTCTAAGAAATTTTTTGATGAAAATTCATTCAGTTTAAAAATTGGTGATATTATTTCGCAGCAGGATTTACTTACGAAACTTTTAAAACTTGGGTATAAACGTTCAACAATGGTTTCTGATATCGGGGAATTTAGTATAAGAGGGGATATTGCGGATATTTATACACTGGAAGAGAATCCGGTTAGGATTGAGTTTTGGGGGGATGAAATTGTTGATATTAGATTTTTCAATAATGAAACACAAAAATCTATTGAAAAAATTAAAGAAATAAGTGTAATGCCTCTTCATGAATTTATTTTGCCGGAAAAGTTACCGAAAGATTTTCCGGAAGAATTAAAAGAACAATTTGACAATGAAGGGTATTTTGAGGGTATAAATGTCTACCAGTCTTATTTTAATCATAATCTGGTAAGTGTTTTTGATTATTTTCGAGATTATGTAATTGTTGTTGATGAATTTGCAGAAGTTTCTGCAAAATATGGACAGATTGATGATAATTTTATAAACAATTATAATGAAGCCCTGAAAACTCAGCAAATCTATCCGTTAAAAGAACTTAATCACTTTACTTTTGCGGAAACTACCAACGAAATTGCCGGTTTTCAAAAAATATACTTAAACAACTTTTTATCTGATGAAAATAATGAAGTTATTGATATTGATGCAAGAAATGTTCAGATTTTTGATGCGAATATGGATGAAGCCGCAAAGTTTATACAGGAACATAAAGGATATCAGATAACTATTGCAACAGATTTTCAGGAGAGGGTAAAGGAAGTTTTTGCAGATTACGGATTGTTTGATATAAGTTACATAAGAAATATCACATCTCAAGGTACGGAGCTTAGAGACGGAAAGATTTTGCTTCTGACAGATAGAGAATTGTTTAACAAACGCCAGAAAGATATACCGACCAACAGAAAGCGCCGTTACAAGGAAAAAGCCGAGTATATTGAAAATATTAATGATATACAGGAAGGCGAGTACGTTGTTCATTCTATTCACGGTGTCGGAATTTATAAAGGACTTACGAAACAAGAATTTGACGGGCAGTTGAAAGACTATCTGACAATTGAATACGCAAATAAAGACAAACTGCATATTCCGGCCGAGCAGATTAATATGTTGTGTCGTTACAGAGGCTCAGGGCAGGTTAAGCCAAAGCTTTCCAGAATGGGCGGAAGCGATTGGGAGAATACAAAAACAAGAGTTAAAAAAGAAGTTGAGGCAATTGCATACGACTTATTGAGACTTTATGCGCGAAGGAAAATGCAAACCGGTATAGAGTTTGCTCCGGATTCTCCATTGCAGCTTGAGATGGAGGATACGTTTGAATACATAGAAACTCCGGATCAGTTAAAAGCAATAAATCAGATTAAAGCTGATATGGAAAGCCCTAATCCGATGGACAGGCTTGTGTGCGGCGATGTCGGATTTGGGAAAACCGAAGTTGCAATGCGTGCCATGTTTAAAGCTGTAACTTCGCTCAAACAGGTTGCCGTAATTGTTCCGACAACAGTACTCGCACTGCAGCATTTCCAGACGGTATCGGAGAGATTTAAGCCTTTTGGAATTGATGTGGAGCTTCTTTGCCGCTTTAGAAGTGCAAAAGAAAGGAAAGAAACGCTGAAAAATCTTGCAACCGGAAAGTGTGATGTTGTGATTGCAACTCACAGTCTTTTGCAGGACAATGTGACATTTAAAGATTTAGGACTTTTGGTGATTGATGAAGAACATAGATTTGGTGTAAGACATAAAGAAAAATTGAAAGAGTTTAGAGAAAATATTGATATAATTTCAATGTCTGCAACTCCGATACCAAGGACGCTCTACATGTCACTTTCCGGTATAAAAGATATATCGGTAATTAATACTCCGCCTCAGAACAGACTTCCTATTAAGACTTTTGTAGGTGAATATAATGAACAAACTGTTAAAAATGCTATTGTGAATGAACTAGATAGAGACGGGCAGGTGTTTTATCTGTACAACAGAGTTGAAACCATTGAGGAATTTAAGCTTGAACTTCAGAAACTGGTGCCGCATGCAAGAATTGCCGTAGGTCATGGTCAATTGAGTGAAAAACAACTTGAAGATGTAATTATCGGATTTGATAACCATGAATCAGATATTCTCCTCTGTACTACAATTATTGAAAATGGGCTTGATATTCCTAATGCCAATACAATGATTATTCACGAAGCTGATAAACTTGGCTTGGCTCAGCTCTATCAACTTAGAGGAAGAGTCGGGCGAAGTGAAAAACAGGCTTACTGCTATTGTTTTTATAAAGGAAAATATAATCAGGTAAAAGATGGTAAGACAAAGCAGCTTGAATACAAAGGTTTATCGGAAGAAGCTACAGAGAGACTAAAAGCTATAAAGGAGTTTACAACTCTTGGCAGCGGGTATCGTATTGCAATGCGTGATGTTGAAATAAGAGGAGTAGGTAATATTTTAGGCACCAAGCAGCACGGACACATGATTAACGTAGGATTTGACACCTACTGCCAGCTTCTGGAAGAAACTGTAAATGAACTTAAGGGAGAAAATGTTAAAGCTAATAAACCGACTATTGTCGATATAAACATAACAGCTTATATACCGGATGAATGGGTTGGTTCCACCGAGCAAAAAATGATTGAATACAAACGGCTTTCTGATGTGAAAAATGAGACCGAATTAAATTATATAGTATCCGAATGGAAAGATCGTTTTTCGCGTATTCCGGAAGAAGTAGAAAATCTGATTAAATTAATAAGCATACGACTTGCGGCAACAGAGTGCGGAATAACGATAATCAGAGAAGCTGGCAATGATATAAGGATATATTCACCATTTACACCGTATGAATGGAATATTATTAAAACTAATCTGGATAAAACAATATTGAGACGAGTCAAATTTACTGTGGCTCCGAAAACATGTCAGGATGGAAAATCTATCTTGCTTCTAAATAACCAGAATCTGACTTTTGAAGAGATTTTTGAAACATTATCAGGATTGTTTGATGAAATAAAAAAGATAGTAAGCAGATTTTCAGCATTATAAATTGAAACTATATAATAATTTTTAATATTATGTTAAAATTAGCTTATGAAACATACGTTTGAACAGAAAGTCTATTACTCTGATACAGATTCATTTGGAATTGTCTGGCATGGTTCATATCTCAGATGGCTTGAAATGGGAAGGGTTGACTTATGTGAATCTGTCGGACTTAATATGCTTGATTTAGAAAAACAAGATATAGTTTTACCTGTAACAAATATGAATATAAGATACAAGGCTTCTGGCAAATTGAATGACATTGTTATTGTTGAAACGGAAGTTAAAAGACTGACTCCTGTTACAATTGTTTTTGAACAAACAATAAGAAACAAAGAGAGCGGTAAGTTATTCTTGCAGGCGGAGTTTGAAGTTGTAGCGGTTCATAATGACGGCACACTCCACAGAAGAATGCCGGAAATTATTAAAAATGCCTTTAACCAAGCTACTCTTGTTTAATTGTTTTCAGCTTCAATCATTTTCTTTGCAAGCTCAAAAGCTTCTGGATAAACTTTTGCAATGGTAAATTCACTTTTAGCATCCCCTGTTACAAGCAGACAGTAAGCTTCTGCAACAAATTCGTACACATTTGTCGCACAGTATCTCGCATCACTGTTCTCGGGAACCCATTTGTCAAATTGTCTTAAAGCGTCATATGCGCTTTCTGCCGGAGTTACAGAAGCTTCTATAGCAGCAATTTCGGAGTCATATCTATCCGACTCTTCCTTAAACTTATCTTCAAGAGTCTGATTAACCGGATTAACGTGTGTATAGTAGCTGTGCCCGACTTCATGCGCAATTCTGCGCTGTAATGTCGGAATATCAGAAGCTTCCGGATCTATATAAATTATGTTTTCTTCTGGCAAATACTCTCCATCGCCGCCGGTAGGCGGTTTCTCAAGAATTAGTTTTATACCTTTTTCTGCCAGCCTGTAGAGTGCTGCCGGATTAGATTCTGCAATAAAATTCTTAGCACCCTGAGTCATACCGGAAACATCTATAAAGAACTCTTTGCCGTCTCGTTTTACAGAGATTTTATCCTCTATAATTGCAATATTATATGTATTTTTGCCGATTGTTTGAGTATATTCCGTATCAGAAATATATTTTCTGTCACCTACTTTATACAGTTTTTCTGCTAATTCACTATCTTCTATTTTAAATAGTTCGTAATTTAACGCTTCTTCGGTTACTATACCTTCTTCTTTAACAAATTCGCTTTCGTCCGGTATAATTTTCAAGAATTCTTCAATACTATATTCTTTAATATTGTCATTCTCTGTTACGAACACTTTGTTTCCCTTTATTTCAAAAGCTTTTTCCGAACCGTCAGCGCTGTAAATGGTTTTCTTTTTATCGCAGAGAAAATCTCTTGATTTATTGCTTAAATATTCAATAACATAGTCTCCGTTCTCAAGAAATTCTGTTTTGTAATCCTTATCTTTCAGTAAACCTTCATAACCTAATTTATCAATAGCAGAAGCGGCTTCTGCGGGAATATTTTCATCCTTAATAATTTCCAACAAAACTTCATTGCAATTTACATTTAAATCAAAATTAAGTCCCAATACGGCATTGTTATTAAGAAGTTTTATTAACAGATTTTTTGTCCTGTCAGATATTTTAAGCACCTGATTATTATGCAAAATATCAGTGATATTGCCCTCATCATCCTTTGTCACACTAAAAGATGTTTCATTAGGCAGACCTTTATTTACTGTAATCTGTTCCAGATTCGGGAGGTATGCAAATTGATTTTTGCCGTATTGAAGAAAACCGTTATAATTTTTATCATAAGTCCATGTATAACCGCCTTCATATTTTTCGATACACGTTTTAAAATCGCCTGTATCATCAAACATTGCTATGTCTGATACGACATTTCCATAATCTCCGTCATATTCTCTTGAATAAATGGTAACGCATTTGACACGATTACCATCTGAATTAAAAAACATTGTTGTTGTTGTTTTATCATAGTCGTCATAATTAACTACCTCGTAACCATTATTTACCGCTTTTATAGTAGAATTCCTATGGGTATATAATAGTATTTTTGCTAGAATTTCTTCCGGAATATCAGGACACTCCGTCTGTTTGTCTTTTATTTCTTTCTCTAAGTTAGACTTGGCTCTCATTTCCTCTTTTTCAGAAAACAGATTTTTAAGTTCCTCCAGAGCTTCCTGAAAATTAGCTATAGAAATTTGTTCACCAAATCGCTTTTTAAATTTTTTTTCACTAAATATAATTTCCTTTGTTTTATTATCATAATTAAAAAAACAGTCTCCCATAACTATTAACCATTTAGACATACCTATCGAGGTCAAATCTATGGTTCCGTCATTTTTGCCGTCACACTTATCAAAAACAGTAAAAAGGCTTTCCATAGAAGTTTCTTTGGCAGTACCCTTATATTGCTCCATAAATTCATCTTTTGATATTTTTAGACCTTTCCGGCCTAATGTATCAATGTATCTCAATAAGTTGTATAATGAATAATTCTCTGACATATTAAAAAGACTCCTTCTATACCATCTTTAACGGCATATTTGTATAAAACTTTATACAAAATAAAATATTTGTTACAAATATTTACAAGTTTATATAGTACAATTTATGTATGACCAGATTAAATAAATATATAGCTTCAACAGGTCTTTGTTCCAGAAGAAAAGCGGATGAGCTTATTCTGGAAGGAAAAGTACGTGTAAATGATAAAGTCATTAAAGAACTCGGGTTTTATGTGAGAGAAAAGGACAAAGTTTATGTGGACAATAAGCTTGTAAGACCGCAGAATCTTGAGTACTATAAGTTTTTTAAGCCGGCAGGATATATTACTACTGCCGATGATGAAAAAAACAGAAAAACTATCTATGACATAATTCCGCCGGAATTAAGGTATCTTAAACCTGTAGGCAGGCTTGATAAAGATTCTACAGGGCTTATTATACTTACAAATGACGGAGAACTTATCAATGATATGACTCATCCTTCTATAAAGGTTCCGAAAATATATTTGGTTCATATTAACGGCAAGTTTACTCCTGCTGATGCGGAGGAGATGTTTAACGGAATTGAAATAGAAACTGATACCGGAGAAAAGAAAATCGCTTATGCTGAAACGATACCGGTTGAAATAAACAATAATAACTCTGCAATTCAGGTAACTTTATATCAGGGAATTAACCGCCAGATAAGGAAAATGTTTGCCAAATTAGGTTATGAAGTGGAAAGTCTAAAGCGTATACAGCATGCAACCATTACGCTTGAAGGTCTAAAAAGAGGGCAAGTAAAGGGGCTTAAACCTAAACAGGTTAAGGAACTTAAAAATTACATTGCCAAAATAAAGAGGGAGTATGCTAAAAGTTGCAATAACGGGTAATATAGCTTCCGGAAAATCTCAGGTTGAGGGAATAATTTCTAAAAAATATCCCGTCTATGATACTGATAAAATGGCTCATAAAGCGCTTGATGATTTGCAAGATTTTTACGGATATGATGTTTTTACGGAAGGAAAAATCGATAGAAGGAAACTCGGTGATTTGGTCTTTTCTAATTCTGATTTAAAAAGGAAGCTCGAAGAAATTATCCACCCGAAAGTGAGAGCAGAAATTCTAAAGGTTTTTGAACAAAATCTGCCGGTTGTTTTTGTATCTGTTCCCCTCCTGTTTGAAGTAGGGTTTAACCGGCTTTTTGATAAAATTATTTTTGTATCGGCTGATTCAAGTATAAGGCTTGAACGTCTGATGAAAAGGAATAATTTTACAGAAGAAGAAGCTCTGATAAGGATTCAATCGCAGGCTTCGGAAGATGAAAAAATACAAAAGTCAGATTTTGTGATATACAACAACTCAACTCTTGAAGATTTGCAAACTCAAACGAATTTAGCTCTCGTTAACATACTTGCCGATGTAATTAACACATAAAGTATGCGGTTTATTCAGTAAGTATTCATTCTGAATATAAGTTAAACTTATACGTTAAACTTACGAGATACTAAAACGAGTTTAGTATGACAAATATCTTATAAGAAAGTTAATTGCGTTTCCTTGCCCAAAAGTACAACTATACTGCAATTTTTAATATTTGTTAGAAAGTTTCATTGCTTTGTACATTTCAAAAACACTTATTATAAAAAACAGACCAAATACAAGCAGATAAGATTTATTTGAATATACAAGAACATTGCCGAATTTTTGCGGTTCAAAAACATTAAGCAGAAATCCTGCAACAGTACTTAGGATTCCTACCATCATAAAGAAACAAAAGTTCATTATACTGACAGCAGTTCCTGAGAGCATTTTTCTGTTTGTAAGGTGTAAAACAGGAACAAGCAGTGAAGTAAGACTCGCATTAGCTGCCATAATACATAAGATTATTGCAATTGCGTATGTTCTTATGTTGAATATTAAAAATATACAAATTATTAATAGCGATAGAAAGGTTATAACAGAGGCGTTTTTTAGGAAAACAACCCTGTGATTATGGCACATTTTGCAGAAAGTTGCATTTACAATGTTAAAAACAGCTGCAATTACTGCCATTCCAGACAGAACCATGGCGGCTTCAGAAGAGGACATAAGGCAAAAATCTTCAAGAAACTTTTTCCCGAGAATGGCTTGAATAGCATAAAATATTCCAAAATTACAGCAGGCAAAACTAAATAGATTCCGGTTGTGTCTCTTGTGTAGTACAAGCCTAAACGGTAGTGTTCTTAGTTTTACGTTTTTATTAATTTCCGGAAATTTAATTTTTGTTGCAAGCAGAGTAAAAACAATAAGTGCTGCAATGACAATTCCTGCCAGAATAAATAAAATTTCACGCCAGCCCATATATTTCATTGCAAAAACAAACGGTGCATTTGCTGCAATTCCGCCCGAGTAGCCGATACAAAGCATCACAGAGATTGCTATTCCAAAGTTCTTATCTGAAAAACATTCTCTTAATTCTCTTATTAAACTCAGATAAAACATACTTCCGCCAAGCCCTACAAGAGCTCGCGAAAAATACATTAGTGCAAGATTGGAAGTTGCCGGAAACAAAAAACATCCGAGAGCCAGAACAATACCTCCTGTCATCATTACTCTTAAGCCACCAAATTTATCCACCAGAATCCCGTTAACTAATTGGCTGCAAGCGTAGATGTACATAAAAATTGCGCCAAATGCAGTAATAAAAGGTGCGCTAACTTTAAGTTCATGTTGTAAAATGTCAAATACTGCTCCAGGAATAGCAATTCTCTGGAAGTTTGCAAAAAAGTAAAATAATATTCCGATAAATATTAGTGTAAATCTTATTCCCTTATTTTTCATACTATGTGAAATTTACCGCTAACAAAGTAGTGTGTCAAATGAAAGATATGATTTTTCCTAAAAAAAAGGAATCTTGTGTAAAGATTCCCTACGGTTGTTTTCTTTTTCACTTTTTCTCTTCTCGTGTTTCTTCTCGTGCTTTCCTCGTATAAATCTAAATCCCCTCGCAGGTACGAATAAGTACCGAATAAATATCCGGCCTTACTCAAACAAACTATTTAGTATGTTTACCCGTCTAGCAGTGCCTCTAAAATTCTTGCATTTTTGTCAGCCAGAGTATTATTACGAACCTGAGAACGCGTAATATAGCTTCTCAAAGCTTCTCTAATAAGTTCTGAACGTGACCTGCTTTCATTTTCTGCAACTTCGTCAATTTTGCCTAAAAAACTCTCAGGCATTGAAATTAATACTCTTGCCATAAATGTACTCCTTTTATTATCCTTTGTATAATTATTTTGTGTTTAGTATATATATAAAGTATTTGTGAATAAAAAAATTGCTTTTTTTTAATTCGATTGTTAAGAAATGTTAAATCAAACTTTTAATTTACAAATATCTTTTCTGAAATATACAGATTCAAAGGAAATATCACTAACTTCTTCATAAAGCTTTTTGATAGCTCTGGAAGCAGTTGCTGATGTAGTTGTTAAAGAGAGTACGGCTCCTTCTTTAGCTTCAAATTCAAGATATCTGTTTTTACAGACTGAAGGATAAAATACAACTTTTGTATCTTCGCTAAGACTATCCAAGCCTTTAATTATATTTTCTTTATTGTTTTTATTCCTGCAATTCAGAACAAGACTGGAAGCAAAAATATTTTTACTTTTTATATATTCTACTTCATCGCTAAAAGAGCCTACAGTACAGGAGTAGAAAAGACTATATAAATCTTCATCAAGGACTTCAAGAATCGCGGGAGCGTCACAATCCTGCATAAAAGATTGCCATCCAAGAATTTGTATATTTCCATCTTCAGTAAGGATTCCGTTAACCCCGAGAATACCAAGATATGGATTCCCTTCAATTTCTAAATAATCCAAAGTAGGGTAAATAACATTGTCCATTAGGAAATATTCATTTTCTATACTTAGTTTATAATTTGGTGCGCAAGCCCCCATTCCGCCGGTTAATTGTCCTCCATCGCCTTCCAGAGAATGTTTATATGTTATAGAAGATCCAATAGGGAGAGCTTTGTATCCATCTGTGATGGTATAAAATGAAAACGGGCTTCCGTAAACATAATCTTCAATAATAATGCGTTTCCCTTTTTCAATGAAGCTGGCGTCAATAAGACCTTTTGCGGTTTGAGATGAAGTAAATATAGCTGCACTGTTTGCATCGTCGGTTTTTAAAACAAAAGGGGTTTTTTGATTTTTTATATATTCCATAACCATATTTTGTTTCTCAAAAATTCCAAATTTAGGTGTAGGAATTCTTAATTTATACATTATTTTTTTTGCCAGAGCTTTATCGAAAACAATTTTTGCGGCATTGTTGTCAGGTGCAAAAATGGTTTGTTTATTATTGTTAAATAGATCAACAATACCGGATTTTAATGCCGTTAATGATATTGGAATTGTCATATCAATTCCATTCTCCATAACAAATTCAAGAAGTTCTCCGGCGTTGTCCTCTCTAATATCAACACATTGTGCAAACTCTTTTAGTGGATCTGAAGCTGGTGTTATATAAATTTCATGTTTTTCTGATAATTTCTTGGCTAAAGCATATTCTTTAGCACCATTACCTATAATTAAAATTTTTTTGCCCATAAAATGATTATATCATTAAACAAAGAGAAATGTATATAAGGGATGAGTATAAATATATATGCAAAAAAGAGGCAGATTTATAATCTTGCCTCTTTTATTACAGCTTTATAGCTTTATTTATGTTGCTGTACTAGTCGTCAGCGTGACCTGCTGTACCTAATACATCACGCATTTTGTGTATAACCATTTCCTTAACAGCAGTTCTGCCAGGACCCATGTATTCACGCGGGTCAAATTTTTCTGGATGTTCTGTAAAGAATTCTCTAATTGTAGAAGTCATTGCTAATCTTAAGTCAGTATCAATGTTAATCTTAGCAACACCGTGTTTAGATGCATAGTTGAGCATATCTTCTGGAACACCTTGAGCATCAGGCAAGTTGCCGCCAAATTTATTACATTTAGCAACAAATTCAGCAGGTACTGAAGATGAACCGTGAAGAACTAACGGATAGTCATATCCAACAACTTCATTTACAGCTTTTTTAATTTCTGCTAATCTTTCAAAGTCTAACTTAGCTTCGCCTTTGAATTTGTAAGCACCATGAGAAGTACCGATAGCAACAGCCAAGGAATCGCAACCTGTTTCTTTAACAAATCTTGCAGCTTCTTCAGGATCTGTATAAGTTGAATCTTTAGCGTGAACTTTAACATCATCTTCAACGCCTGCTAATTTACCTAATTCAGCTTCAACTGAAATACCTCTCTGGTGAGCATAATCAACTACTTGCTTAGTTAATTTAATATTTTCTTCCAATGGGAATCTGCTTCCGTCAATCATAACAGAAGAGAAACCACCATCAATACAAGCTTTACAGATTTCAAAATCAGCACCGTGATCTAAGTGTAAAGCAATAGGTACAGTAGTTGTAGCAAGAGCTGCTTCAACTAACTTAATTAAGTAAGTTTGGTTAGCATATTTTCTTGCACCTGCTGAAACTTGAAGAATGATTGGTGATCTTGTTTCTTCTGCTGCTTCTGCAATACCTTGCAAGATTTCCATGTTGTTTACGTTGTAAGCACCGATAGCGTACCCGCCGGCTAATGCTTTCTTGAACATTTCGCCTGTTCCGACTAATTTTCTTTCACTCATATGAGTTCTCCTTCTTTTTTTACGCAGAGGTTAAAGACCTCTTTACATGGTAAAAATTACTACAAAAAGGGGTAATTGTAAAGAGGG
>CAZXQM010000011.1:24335-28474 GCA_964643455.1 uncultured Vampirovibrio sp.
GCATCTTTATCAAATTCCGGCCAGAATTGGTCCATAACGATAAATTCCGAATAAGCAATCTGCCACAAAAGGTAATTGGAAACCCTCATCTCTCCGCCTGTTCTTATGAGTAAATCTGGATCCGGAATGTTTTTGGTATATAAATGTTTTGAAATCGTTTCTTCTGATATATCTTTTTCTCCGGAAGCTATGATTTCTTTGACCGCATGTACAATTTCATCTCTTGCTCCGTAGTTAAATGCAATCTGAAGATTAACACCTGTATTATTTTTTGTGGTTTCAACTGAATTTTGCAGAATTTCCTGTAACTTAGGACTTAACTTCGTAGTATCTCCGATAAATGAAATCACAACATTATTTTCGTTCATTTCTTTAAGTTCATTTTTAAGAGTCTGAGCAAGTAAATCCATAAGAAAACTTACTTCTTCTGGTTTTCTGTTCCAGTTTTCAGTAGAAAAAGCGTAAACGGTTAAATATTTGACCCCAAAATCATCACAGGCTCTCATTGCAGCTTTTAAGGCATCAACTCCTTTTTTGTGTCCGAACGCTGACGGAAGATTTTTCTCTTTAGCCCATCGCCGGTTACCATCCATAATTATTGCAATATGCCTTAAGTTACACTCTTCTACAATCTTTTTTATATCTTCCATACAATTCCTTGTTATTTAGTTTCCAGCAATTTAAAAATTCCAAATACAGACTCTGTTAGAGATTCTACATCAATCTCTTCATCAAGTTCAAGTGTTATAGTCGGAATTCCTTTTTCAATTCCAGCCCATGTGCCGAAACTTCCTGGAGTCGGATAGCCGATATTTTTTTCTACGGGGTAATTAATGATTTTAGAAATCTCTTCTGCTAAATCTTTTGCATCTCCATCATAATTAACAACTTTAAATGGTGCATGAAGAGTTAGAATAAATTTCGGATTATATTTTTCCACAACACTTATAACAAATTGTGTTTCGTCCTCACTAGCAGGTGTTTCTCCTCCGAAAAACTCATTTTTTAGCGTTAATTCCCAATTTTTTGTCGGGAAATTTCTGTTTAGATCAACTCCGTTTTTATTAGTACGAATATTATGTTTAATCCCGTATTCATTTAGGCAGGGAATAAAAAGCAATTTGGAATCAGGAAACTGCTTTAAATATTCAGTAATCAAATATTTACCTTGCGGTTCATCTCCGTGAAAACATCCGATTATTAATACAGTCGGGTTTTGAATATTTCCGGCAAGCTTCATTGAGGCTCCTATGGTCTTATAACAGATATAACATAATTATCTGTAAAATATTTATTTGCACAGTCCTGAAGCATTTGCGGGGTAACTTTTTGAAGAGTCTTTACAAGTTCTTCCCTATAGTTATAAGATTTACCCATTATAGAATAATATGCCATTATGTTTGCCTGCTGCGCATTTGTTTCTGTTACAAACTGTTGTTTTCCTATCAAATTATTAACGGCATTTTTTAATTCCTCTTCACTGACGGGTATCGATTTAATTTTTTCTATTTCTTCTTTAAAGCCGTCAATTGATGTTTTTATATTGGAAGGCTCCGTTCCTATGTATATGCTGAATACAGCAGATTTTTTATGAGTTTCATAAGCTGTTCTCACAGTATAAGCCAGTCCCTTTTTCTCTCTTAATTCCATAAACAAACGTGAAGAAAGCCCGCTGGCGCCTAATATCACATTCAAAAGCATGATCGCAGGATAATCTTCTGAACCAATTGTTGGTACAAGCCATCCTTGCAGAATTTGTGCCTGATTAGCATCTTCTTTAATTATTTCTGTGTATTCCTGTTTTAAAGCTTGCGGTGTTTCGATTGATGATTCGTATTCTTTTGATTCAGGAAGTTCTCCCAAATAACGTTCCAACAAATCAGAGTCGACATCTCCTACAAGAACTAGTGTTTTTTTGCTGTTATTTAAAATTTCTTTGTATGAGCTTATTACGTTGTCTTTAGTAATGGTATCCAATTCATCAAGGACTTTTGTGTAGCTGTGTCCATAATAATGATTTTTATATATAGTTTTTGTAAATAAATCTGAAACTTTTACTTTTGCAGAATCCAATTCCGCTGTTAACTCACCTTTCATTTTAACTTTTTCTTTTTCAAATTCAGAAAAAGTCGAATTTAAAATTACATCCTGCATAATTGAAAGTGCTTTTTCAAAATCTTCGTTAAGACAAACAAATCTCAGTCTCAAATAATCAAATTTCATCTCACAGGTAAAATCAATTGCATTTTCATCAAGCAATGCTGATAATTCTTCTGATGAATATTTTTCAGTTCCTTTCAGAAGCAGTCTGTTCATAATTGAATATTCGCCGGATATTTTTTCAGGTTTATTTATTGATATGTTAAGAGTCAAAGCGACTCTCGGAGTATTCTTATTTTGTTTAACACAAACATTAATATTATTTTTTAACTTAAATTCTCTCATAATAAAATTAAAGCACAAAAAATTATAGTATCAAATTGTAAAAAAATATATTGAAAAAAGCATGTTCATGATAAAATTTATTCGATGAAGATTTTAGAAGTAAGAGATGGGTTTATAAAATTTGAATCTGATAACAGCGTATCTCTGTCATCTTTTGTTTTAGTGTCAGGAATAAGCAAGGAATATATTGCCCAAATTGTACAGATCAAGCGGTCAGGAATTGATTCTATTGCTGTTGCAAAGATATTGTTTCTTTATGACGGTTCGCTGCAGCCTTATGACAGGACATTACCCCCTAATGATGCTGAAATAAAAGACTTTACATTTGATATTTTAAGCAATTCTATTAAAGCTCCTGAACCTGTAATTGTTGGTGAAATGCAGAATAAGGAGTTGGATATTGTTATTGATGCTTCGTCTTTTAACAAGAAAATGCTTATGAGTATTGATGACAGAGATGAAAACAATATCCTTGTCAGAAATCTGGTAAAACAATTTAATAACCTTAAAAGAAGTGTTGTCATAATAGACACTCTCGGCGTGATTAACGCCAGAAAAGCTGTAGCTGGAGTTGATTTTAAACTTCCGCTTGATACTGCTTCTCTCGCTTTTATGTATGAGGATTGTCTGAATGATGCAACAGCTGACAGCAAATCCCTTATTATAGAAATTTTTCGTGATTTGGCTGAATATTCAAGAACGGTACCATTTGTTCCATTTGGAGCTTTGAAGAGCATTGTTGATGATATGGTTGATAAATCGCACGTCTTTAAGCTTCTGGTACTCAAAAATAAACTTGCTAAGTTTGACAGAATGGGATATTTTGCTAAAGATAAACAAGAAGTAGATAAAATTGAAAAAATTCTAAATTCAAAGTGTATAATAATTGATTTGTCGAAACTTGACAGTGCTTTTCAAAACAGGTATTTAGCTTTCTTATACGAAAAATTGAAAGAACGCGAGAATACACAGATTTTTCTTGAACTTTCTAATTCTATAAGTAAAAAAAATCTAAAGAATATTTTGGATGGTTCCTGTCATACAACATTTATTACTCATTCAAAATTTAAATATTTGAATGATATAAAAAACTTATTTGATAATTTTATCATTTCCCCATCTTTAACAAATAATGAAATCTTCAAAATATACAATACATTACTGAAATCAATGCAGAGAGGGACGTATCTTATATCTGGCGAAGCAGTAAATTATATTCCGCTTGTTTCATCAGCCAAAATTATAGATAAAGTTATTCCTCAGGAAGAATCTGCTGCGCAAAATATAGTTCTAGAGAAAGACCAGTCTGTTGAACCTGTGCTGAATGCTGCTAGTGATGAGCAGACAGGGGCAAAGCTTGAGACCTCTCCAACTGAAATGGTTTCGAATCTGGAAGAACAGACTGAATCAGTTTCTTCTTCAGAAGCTGATTCTGAAGGAGAAGGTGCTATTTTAAATGAGATAACTGATGAAAAAGCTGATGTGGTTAAGGAAGCGGAAGAAACAAATGCAGGTTCAGCACCGGTTGTGCCTGAAATTGTTGAAGAAGAAGTAAATAGGATTTCTAATGAGGAGATTCTTGCAAATATTGCCGAAAAATCAGAGTCTGTTATTTCTGATGCAGCGAAAGATTTGACACCAATTTCAGGAAATATGTTTGAAGGTGATGATACAGAAGAAGAAAGTTATGAAAA
>CAZXQM010000011.1:28574-31634 GCA_964643455.1 uncultured Vampirovibrio sp.
GTTGCAAACTGTAGAAGAAATCTCCGAAGAATCTGATGAATTTATTCATGATGAATTAACGGATGAGGCTTCTGTAGATTTAATGCTTGAGGAATTGTCCCAAAGTCAGGATATAGATAGTGATGATAATTATGATGAAACTACTGATTTTGAAAGTTTGCAGGAGTATTCAAGTGATATAATACCGGAAGGTGTTGATGAATTATCTTTGGAGGAATCTTTCAGGGTTGATGCAGAGGAAGAAATTCAGGATTATATACCGGTTGATGAAAGTATAGAAGCGTTTTCTACTGAACCGGAGGCAGATGAATTTAGTTTTGTTGATGAAACAGATTTGCAGAATTTCGATTCGATTACTGAAGAAAATGAAAATGATTCTGAAGATGAAAGTGAATCAGAAATTGAGCTGCCGGAAGGATTTGACTTTGATATGGATTCTTCCAATAATGATGTGCCGCCAGATAGTTCATTTGAGATGGACAGTATTATGCCTGAGCTTGAAATTAATGTACTTCCTGCATCAGAAAAAGACGAGATTAATCTTGATGAAATAGTAGAGCTTGATCCGGACGAAGCGGGTGAGAACGATATTGTTATTGATATGACCGAAGATGAAACAGATGCGACTGTTGAAGATTTGGATGAACAGATCGTAAAGGATGTTGATAAAGTATTTACTACACGAAAAGATGATGATATTTCTGATTCGGATTTAGACTTTATAGACGAACTCAATAGTGATGACGGAGTCCTAGAAGAATTTTCGGATGAAGAAAGTGTGTTGGATGAAATCTCTACAGCAGGTGATGATGGGATTCTTGAAGATGCTTCAGTGCAGTTCAAAAATGATAATAGTGATAGGAATGATGATATTCTGGAAACAAGAAATTCTTCGACTCCGATAGTTCCTGTTTATGATGCGGATATTCCACAGGAAGATATGGTTATAAGCGACCCTATACAACAGGGAGATACAGTAACACATGCAAAATACGGCAGCGGCGTTGTTGAAAAAATGATTAAATATGGTAATAAAACTTTGTTTTCAATAAATTTTGACAATATTGGAAGAAGACTCTTAGATCCGACTCTAACAGAGATTAAAAAGCTTAGCTAGTCTCTTTACAAAAAAAATTTAACGGATACAATAATTATACTCACTATCCTCTGGGGGAAAATGAATAGACGGGAAGTCAAGTTCCGCTTACTTATTTCCACCGTATGTGACATCCGGCAATAAAGAGGTCATTGCCTTTATTACCGGTAATAAGTGAAAGGAAATATAAAATGGCAAACATTAAGTCAGCAAAAAAAAGAGTTCTTATCGCAGAAGCAAATAGACAGAGAAATGTAGCATTTAAAACTTCTATCAAGACTGCTGTTAAAAAAGCTTTAGCTTTAGCAACAAGTGAAGATAAGGATGCTTTGAATGCAGCAATTTCTAAAGTTTATCAATTGTGCGACAAGGCTGTTTCTAAAGGTATTTTGCATAAAAATACCGCTGCTAGAAAGAAATCAAGACTAGTTCTTGCTATCAAAAAAATAGCAAAATAAGCTGATAAATTTAGTTATAAAACAGGTCTTTTCTATTTAGAAAAGACCTGTTTTATTATTTTTTAAATTTTATAACCGTAGAATAACGCTTATACTTATCAAGAACTTTCACTTTAGAAGTAAGTTGTTTTTCAGGATCGTTTTTTAAAATTAAATAATAGATTCCATCCGGTAAAGCTTCAATTTCTTGATTGCAAGCTTCTAGAAATACTTCATTGCATCCGTTTTTTAGATGGACAACCTGATTTTTACTTTTTATGTAGTAATAGTATGCATATTTTTGAAGAGTATTACCAAGGATTATAAATTCATCAGGTTTCAGATTCCTTTGTGCATAAAAAGCGGCTTCGGCTGATGAAGTGTAAAATTTATAAGGATTAATTGTATAATAAACAGAAGTAATCAAACTAATCGCGCAAGCAATTGTCAGAATTGCAGATCTAAATCTCAAATTATATTCTGATATTGCAATAATAAATAAAGGATACAAAAATAGTATTAATCTGGCTTCAATTGGATAGAGTTTTATTGCGGATGCTAAAAATGTCATAAAAATTGGAAGCCATAAATATAATTTTTTGTTTAACTTATTTTTATTTAGCGGGAAAATGGAACAGAAAGCAACTAATAACATAAAAAAACCTATGCATTCAGCTGTTATCTTATCAAAACTGAAAAGTCCTCCAAATCTTATGGCAATTCTTGTCGGATGTGCTAGTGACACAAAACCATATCCAACTCCATCCCGCCAACAATTGTACATTCCTTCATAATTGTACGCTGAAACAGGTTTTAGGGAAAATATGTAAAATAACAAAAAACTTACAAAAAACGGTAAATACAACTTTATTGTCTGTTTTGGTTTTTGCCAAACAAGCATTAAAAAATAGCTTCCGATTATTAATAAAGATGACAAAGAAAACCAAGGGGCAAGTGCAATAAACAATGAGTAGTACCACTTATCTTTATCTTCAAAAATAATCTTATAAAAAATTATCATTAGTATAATTGAGATTAATAGTTCAAAAGAATATTGTTTAAATTGTGCACAATAAAGAATGGTTGTTGTATTGAAAGTAAAGAGAAAAAGACCGGTCAAAATTTCTTTTTTATTTTTTGTAATTAATTTAATTAAATAATAGAAAAGAGGAATGGAGGCTATTCCGGATATAACAGATATCTGGCGCAGCAAAATATCTCTCATACAGTCATAAACGGGATTAACTGTTTCGAGTAAAAACTTTGACATAACAAGAAACATTGGCGGAGCTACCTGCAAATAATCCAGCCCCTTAAACAGTTCTAAGTATGTTTTATTCATAATATTTAATGCAAGGGCTGCTTCATCACTCCAAAAAGGGAGATTTCTAAAATAAGCAAAGCATCTTATCAATATTCCTAAAAAAACTATTGCTATTAATCCGTACTGATAAAATCTTTCTTTCTTTTTTTCTTTCTGCATGTTAGCTATCCTTTCTTAAAATATATTGCTTTTGTATACACGGG
>CAZXQM010000012.1:0-9984 GCA_964643455.1 uncultured Vampirovibrio sp.
TTTAATCCCTTTTCCCTTTTCCCCTTTTCCGCTTGAGTTTATCAAGCTTTTTTTTTTGCTTATTAAAAAATTTTTGTAGAAGAGTTGCCATTTTAGGGTATTTAAAGTCTTTTAATATGTGTTATAGGCCAAAAAAGAAAAACTGCACGACCTATAAAACGTTCTTTGGGTAACGTTCCCCAAAAGCGGCTGTCCATAGAGTTACCTCTGTTATCACCCATCATAAAATACTGCCCCTGAGGAATAATAAGAGGACCGCAAAACATATCTTCCTTACACTCATGAAAATCATATTCGCTCATTATATAATCTTCTTCTAGCGGAATATCGTTAATGTAAACTTTATAAGCACCATTATCGCCTTTTTTAATCTCAAATTTTTCCCCAGGTAATCCTATGACACGCTTTATATAAGCTACATCTTTGCAAAAAAAACCTGTCAAACGGCTGAAAACTGCCCACGGTGATGTTTTTAATTTTACAAACGGAGGATAAAATATCATAACATCGCCGCGTTTTGGAGTATTTTCAAAGTTTTGCGTTCTTACAAGATTCGGGAATTTTGAGAGTTTTTCAACTACAATTCTGTCACCTTCAACCAGAGTAGGCTTCATAGATCCAGAAGGAATCCATCTTAGTTCAGCAATAAAAAATCTTATCAGAATTACAGCAACGACAACAAAAACAACAGTATCTATTGTTTCTTTAACGTTAGCTTTCAACTTTTGTTTATCTATTATAAATTTTCTAATAATATCTCAAGCCCCTCTTTATACTCATTGTCAGGTAATTTTCTAATTTCTTTTCTTATCTTTACGAGATAATTATCTACTAAAGCCATTGCTTTTTCAATACCCAAAATATCCCTTGCCGTATATATCATATTTTGCCTGTCAGCCACTTCAGAAGACAATAACAGGTCGTTTTTTAATTGAAACAAAATTCCAAAATCTCTAGCAAACTCATTGGATATTTCTACACCTTCAACAATAGCACAGCTTTCCATTATTGCATTAAAAAGAGAAGCTGTTTTTCCCTCACAAATTACAATATATTCATCAATATCAGGAAGTTTACCTCGCAAAAAGTATTGTTTTATTTCCGCATTGCACATTTTTTGTGTACAACTCAAAAATATTTGCAAGATTTTATTATTATTAATATTCAATAAATTTTCTGTTGCAACTGATAATAAATAATCACCCATCAAGATAGACATATGCGGTGAATAAATTTCACAAAAAGCTGGTTTTCCACGTCTTGTTGTTGCTCCATCAAGAACATCATCATGAAGCAAAGAAGCATTATGTATAATTTCTCCCGCAGCTATTATATTTAGACTCTTACTTGATAATAATTTACATCCGTTAGCCTTTAAAAATAACGACGTAACAATTGTGCGCACACGTTTTGAATTTGAACATAGCAGGTCTTTTATTGATTCATTAACCTCTATTTCTTCAACCAATATTCCTGAAAGTATCTCATCAACTTTGTCAAGCTCTGTCCCTGCAAGTAATTTTATTTTTTCCATGGTTTGAATAATATCATAAACCTAGTGTTACGTAAATTAGTTTATCCGACAGTATAAATAAAAAAACAAACTTATTTAATAATTCTACGTTAAAATCTTAATTAAGCATAAGCTACGCATTCCTTTTTCAGTCCTATGTTAAAATTTGTTTACAAAAAGGCAATTTTTTGGTGTATAGATACTTTATATAATTAATAAGGAGTATAAATACGTGGTACAAGTTTCTAATCAATCACAACCTAAAGTCTGGATGAATGGACAGTACATACCTGCAAACAAAGGTACTGACGGCAAATGGTACGTTGAAATTGACGGGAAACGTGTTAAAGTTGACCAAAATGATTTATTTGGTCTGAATAGCAACTGGGAAAAACTCGACAAGAGTTTCGAAGACAGAAAAGAATTTCATGCCGGCTGGAAACAACACTGGCTTGACCTTGCAGGAGCTGCAGGAGATGCATACAATGCTGCAATAGGAGCATATAAAGATGCCACAAAAAAATATAATGAAGTGACACAAGGATTAAGTTTTTCAGAACTTCAAGGAAGCCAAAAAGAGGAAGCTAAACAATACAAAGCCGAAATATCCAGTGCCAGCTCACAAAAAAGAAGAGCTGTATCTGATAGTATTTTTTATGGCAGACTTGCTGTTAATGAAACCTATACTCTGCAAGATATAAATAATCTACAGGCAATAGCAAGCAAAATGTCACAAGCTTAATACATCAAATTACCCGTGTGAAGAATACTATTTTCATCAATTAGCACCATACTTATTACTAAAAGGAGGCTATTGGCGATGAAGATGTTAATGTTTGATTTCAGAGATTCAGAAAAGGAGTTTTTTGAAAAAAATAATCTTACAGATTTTGATATAACTTTTATTAATGAACCACTTAATGAGAATACCGAATTAGACAAAGATCTGTATGATAATACCACTGTTATCAGTGTATTTACAACTTCTGAAGTAAAAGCAGAGGTTTTAAAAAAGTTTAAAAATTTGAGAATTGTGACTACACGCTCCAATGCACATGATCATATTGATTTGGCTTATTGTACGGAACATAACATCGCAGTTTTTAATATAGAACATTATGGCAGGATTTCAGTTTCTGAATACACAACAGCAATTATATTAGCACTTGTTCGCAACATTTTTCCGGCATATTATGATATAAAAAATCATTCGATTAACCACAAAAATTATGAAGGCAGGATACTTAGTTCTTATACAATAGGCATTATCGGCTGTGGAACAATAGGTACTGCTGTTGCAAAAATTGCACAATTTTTCGGTATGAAAGTACTTATATATTCTTATATGAAAAATCCGGAACTCAATGATAGTTGTGAATTTGTAAGCTTGGATGATTTACTTGCAAAATCTGATATCATTAGCCTTCATCTTCCTTATGACGGATTTAATTACCACATGCTGTCTTTAAAAGAATTTGATAAAATGAAAAACGGAGTTTACATTATAAACACATCCAGAGGAGAACTTATAGACATAAAAGCATTGTATGACAATATTGTGAAAGGAAAGGTTGCCGGCGCTGCACTTGATGTTCTTGAATGTGAATTTATCAGCACATACAAAGGCGAAATAGCAACAGTTATGGAAAATACAGAATCACATTGCGTAGAAACGGCACTTATTACACAAAAATTATTCAACCAGAAAAACGTTATAATTACTCCACATATCGCATATAATACAAAAGAATCAGTAGATTATATTCTAAATGAAACATTCAATCTTATACGTGATTCATTAAAAGGTGTAAATACAAATCGGATATGTTGAAATAGGTGATAATTCTGCAAATAAGACAACATTGGCAGATAAATGCATTTACTTTATTGAATCAAACATAAACTTTTAAATAAAAAAATTTGTGCTAAAATTTATTTATGGCAATAATATCAGACGACACTGGAGAGGAAAAAAGGATTAAAAAAAATCCTATAACTAAACCTGACACCATTGAATACGATAATACTTTTGAGAGCACAATAAGACCTAAAGATTTTGATAATTATATAGGTCAGAGCTCTTTGAAAGAAACTTTAAAAATAACTCTGGAAGCCGCCAAAAGACGTAACAAACCATTGGATCATATGCTTTTTTACGGTCCTCCGGGATTGGGAAAAACTACTATTGCAGGTGTTATTGCTGCACAAATGGGAGTTGAAATCAAAATCACATCTGCTCCGGCTCTTGAACGTCCGAGAGATATTATTGGAATATTAATGTCTCTTCAAGGAGGTGAAATTCTTTTTATAGATGAAATCCACAGACTTAATAAAGTTGCGGAAGAGATTCTTTATCCTGCAATGGAAGATTTTACCTTAGATATGACAACCGGAAAAACACAAACTGCCAAAACACTCCGAATTCCGCTTCCTAAATTTACTCTCATCGGAGCAACAACAAAAGCCGGTGAACTGTCAAGCCCGCTCAGAGACCGCTTTGGTATAATTCACCGATTAGAATTTTACACTATTGAAGAATTAACTCAAGTTGTACAAAGAACAGCAAAAATCCTTGAAATAGAAATAACAACTGATGGTGCCAGAGCAATTGGTATGCGTTCACGTGGTACACCGAGAATTGCAAACAGGCTTGTAAAAAGAGTGTCTGATTTTGCAATAGTTAAATATAACGGTAAAATTGATGAAAGGGTTGCAAATGAATCTCTTGATATACTAAAAATTGATGAGTTTGGACTTGATAATACAGACAGAGCTCTATTAAACCTTATTATAGAAAAGTATGACGGCGGGCCTGTCGGAGTTGAAACAATAGCCGCAGCATTAAGTGAAGATATAAGAACAATAGAAGATGTCTGCGAGCCTTATCTTTTACAAGCAGGACTTCTACAAAGGACACCAAGGGGAAGAAAGGTTTCTCCCGAAGGGTACAGGCATTTAGGCAAAAGGATATCTTCTATACAGACAAGATTATTTGAAAACCAAGAATAAATATTTTCTAAAACATTGGATAACAATAAGCAGTAGAAGTAAAACACATTTTAGGGAAGTATATTTATAATAGTATTAAAGGATTAATATAATTTATGAAAAAATTTTTGATATTAGTGATAACACTACTTTTAATTGTTATAACTCCGACACTAGCTTATGAAGAAGAGGATCAAGGGAAAATCCTACCATCAGAACTTGGTGTTGTAGAAAGTGTTGAATACGTAGATTTAGATGATAACGTAACACAAACAAAACAAGCAATTCTGGTAAGAATTTTAACCGGTGATTTTAAAGGTGAGACTTTAGAACTTGATAATATGCTTACTGGGCACCCTTATTACGACATAAAGCTAAAGAAAAATACAAAAGTAATCCTCCATGCAGAAGATAACGGCAACGGAGTAGAATTCTCTATAGAAGATATTAAACGATCTGATACTCTTGTTTGGCTTTCTTTCCTGTTTTGTACACTTTTGTTATACATAGGTCATAAAAGGGGACTTTACAGTTTATTCTCTATAGGTCTAACTATTATTTTAATCACTCACGTACTTTCACCGTTAATATTACTTGGTATAAATCCTGTTCTAGCAACTCTTCTAATCTGCTTAATTTCAACAGCAGTTACAATGTACCTTGTAGGAGGGCTTAATGCGAAAAGCTCTTCTGCAGTGTTAGGAGCAATACTGAGTCTCTTATTTGCAGGAGCTTTATCATACATAACTATGGTTACAGCCCATCTCACCGGATTTGCAGAAGAAAATACAATGTTTTTATATACTGCTCACCCTGAATTAGACTTCATAAGTATAACTATTTCCACAATGATTGTTGCCACATTGGGTGCAGTAATGGATGTTGCAATGTCCATTGCCAGTACAATAAATGAAATCTACCTTATTAATGAAGATAAAACCGTAAAAGACTTGTTTATGTCCGGAATGAATGTAGGGCGAGATATTATCGGCACTATGGCAAATACTCTTATTTTAGTCTACCTCGGAGGCTCACTTCCTTTGATACTGCTTGCAGACAATATTGATATGCAAAAATTTATCAATTTAAATCAAGTTGTAACTGAAACCGCCTCAGCTCTTATTGGCAGTATAGCAATTGTAATTTGTGTACCATTTACAGCAATTGCAGCCTCACAGATGATAAAGCATTTTGCTCAAAAAAATAAAGATATAAGTATCAATTGCAATTAACCTATTGACATGCTACAATTTTACATAAAATTGAGGAGAGAACAATGAGAAAAATATTTATATTAATGCTTGCATTCTGCTTGACATCGTTCTGTGCATTTGCAGGGACATTTAAAGCTGATGCAAAAACTAAAAGAATTCCAGCAGGAACTGTCTTGCAGCTTAAATTTTTGCAACCGGTGAGTACGTTTTCAGGCTGCGAAGGAGATTCTTTTACTGCAACATTAAAAAATGAGCTTTCTGCCAATACAAACGTAATCCTGCCTTCCGGAACAATTGTCAGGGGAAGCATTAGTAAAGTTAATATATCCCGAAGATTTTCAAGAGGTGCTAAATTGTATCTTGATTTTGACCATGTTGTAACCCCGAACGGACGACAAATCCCTCTAAATATGGCCGTCTGCCAGTTTGATTATATCTATTATGACGGAGGATTATATAAAAATCTTGGCTATGGAGAAGCTCTACAGAAAAATTACCAAAGAGGAGTTGAAATCACTAAAAATGCAACTAAATATGGTCTTGCAGCAGGTGATTCCGCTCCGGGAATTCAGTATTTAACAACTCCAATTTGTGCGTTCGGGGGCTTTATAGGTGGCATTGGTTACTGGATTGGAGATAGTATAGCAGATATGTTCCGAAAAGGACAGGATGTTTATATAAATAAAGGTGATGTTATAAGCGTAAAACTTCTGAATCCAATAGACGTACCTGTGTACTAGAATAAGATTTTTCAATAAGAAAAAAGCCTCATTCCGAGGGAAGAGGCGAGGGAAATTTTGATTTTTAAGTTAATAGGTCTACGCTTCACTATTTCCGATACACTTTAAAGCTTTTAGAGTTAATTTGTCCTATCGTTATAGTCCAAACTTAGGAGCACTATTTCGAGCATCCTCAGCGGCTAAGTTTTTTGCGGAATCAAGCATTGCACGTTTCATCTTGATTCTCTGTTCAATTTCGTTCATTTCCAGTTGTATCTCCTTTTCTTTTTCATTCAATATCTGTATTTCTTGTTGCTTAAGCGCCTTCATCGACTCTTCTTTAAATTTTGCAAAAGCACTCATCTCTATTTGATACTGAGCTAATGCATTACCAGTCCAAGGCACCATACCAGTCATTTTCATAGTCTGAAGATTCTGCATTGCGCTCATTGAACTGACCTGATTAGAAAACTGTGCAAACATTGACGCTCTAGGTAAAAGTTCAGAGGAAAGTCCAGCAATATTGTTCATAGTCATAATACCTGAACCGCCAAGAACACTTGCATACTTTTGATAATGCTCAAGCCGGGTGCGGGTCTCTATGGCCTGCTTCTCCAAGTAATTTATTTCGCGTGTTAATCTCTGGACTTCCCAGAATGCCATTAACATAGTGAACCTACCTAACTTTTACTAACCTGCGTAATATTAAAACTAACCTTTTAACCTTACAAATATATAAAGTAAAATTTATATTAAAAATTGCCTTTTTAATGCTCTTTTGTTAAGATTTATTAAGGAGATTATTATAATGATTAAAGACAGACTAGAAAATGCAAGTACATACTATAAAATATCAGAGAATCTTCAAAAAGGTTTTGAATGGTTAAAAACTACTGATTTGAAATCCATTGCGGACGGGAAATACCTGATTGACAACAATAACGTTTATGCAAATGTTCAAAGCTATGAAACTAAAGACAGTGCTCCTTATGAAGCACATAGAGAATATGCTGATATCCAATATCTGGTAAGCGGAAGTGAGAAAATCGGAGTTACCGATTATTCAAACTGTTCTGTATTGGAAAAATACAACCCCCAAAAAGATATTGAATTTTTGCACTTTAACTCAAATGAAACATACCATACAATCAATGAAGGTGATTTTTTGGTACTTTTTCCACAAGACGCACATAAACCATCAATTAATACAGAACAGAAAACAAAAGTAAAAAAAGTTGTTATAAAGGTAAAAATATAAAAGAGGAGCCGGAACTCGACAAGTCAAGCTCCGACTTTTTTTGAGGAGAACCTTTATTAATCTGCAAAAATATTTCTTGCATTTTTGTCAACTTCAAAGTCGCACAGTTCACCTTTATATGGATTTTTCTCAGATAATTCATTATTAGCATTAAAAATATCCCACAACTCGCCAAGGACAGGCTCTTTCACAACTTTCTTATTTGACTGTTCTTTTAAATACTTCAATGTTTCTTTTAAAGACTCATTTAAAGTAATTTGAGTAGAATACATCAATACTGACATTGAGCTGTTTGTATAAGCTTCTTTTTGCACTGCATTATTATTGAAGAGAGTACTTTCAATAATTTTCTGGGTAGTTTCTGTTGAAGCACCGCTCCTGTTTAGAATATTTCTAGCAGTGCTTCTTAAGATTTCACCATAGTCTAAATTGTAATTCATTGATGCAGATACATTTAATCCCATAATCCTTCACTCCATTTCCAGAGCTTTTGTGTTATCCCTTTTCGTAATATATATATCGGCATAATTTCAGAAAACTTTAGTGTTTTAGAGAATATTGTTACAAAACTTTACATTCCAATAAAACTTTATTATCAAAATTATTGTAACGATTTGTAACAAATAATAAAAAAAACGCAATCGTATATTTTTCATATACTTTATATATATAACAGATGTAAGAAAAACGAGGTATAGAGTATGACCAGAATAAAATGCCATAGTTCATTTAAACATTATGAAATGTTCCACTCAAAAAGCGGTGGAGGAAATAATTATGGTAGTATATTTAACACTACATATAATATAAATTGCAAAGGTCACGGTGGATTCTGGGGCGGCTTTGGTCTCGGGCTCGGCAACGCATTCGGAAGTCTGTTCAGCAACTGGTTTGGCGGCGGAATGAGTTTTGGAAACTTTGGAATGAGCGGAATGAGTTTCCCAACATTCGGCGGAATGAACTTTGGTGTTCCATCTTTCGGCAACTGGTTTAGTAGTAATCAAAGAGTCCAGGATACTGATCACAGCGGTAAATGCGAATGTAAGAAAGACAAGGGCAAAGTTACAGAGAATAAAGATAATGAATGTAAGGATCCAGATAGACAAAAACTTGTCGACTACGGTGCAAAAGTAAATGAAATATTAAGTAAAACCGACTTGACCCCTAAAGAGTTAAAAACTTTATATAATCAAATAAAAGATGCTCAGGATAAGAGCAGAACAGAAGCACATCACAAGGATACAGACCCTAAAGATTATCAAAATTGGCTTGATGTTTTGAAAGGCGAAGCATCCAAACGCAACTGGGGTGATATAGAAAGCAACGACTTCGGCACAGCTCCTATAAATCATACACCTTCAACGCCACCATCACCACATGTTGTAACTACACCTTCATCTGTTGTAGAGAATCCACACAAAGAAACTGGTAATATTGAGGATAACAGAACTAAAGATTTAACACCCGAAAAAATCAAAGGGCTGTCAAACGAAGAAATTTCAAAACTAACACCTGAGGAAGCAACAGAAGCTCTTAAGAAATTGGGTATAGAAGACGGCGGCGTCATAAAAGATGCAAACAATATAAAAGTACTTCTTTTACTGGAAAAAGCCGGAATTGATGTAAAAATTGCACAAAACACAGACACAACATCAGTAATAGACCAATGGATACAAGGTAAAATAAGTGGTGTACAATATAAAGACGGGAAGATTTCATATTCGGTAGATTGTACAAAACACGGCTCACAAAAGAACAAATATAACTTTGTACAGAAAGAAAATGGTTCTAACAAATACACCATAACAGTAAAAGAATTCGGCAAAAATGCTAAATATGCAAAGAGTGATGTAATATCAGCAGAATACACATACGACGCTTCAAAAGGTTACTTAACCCGTAACGGGTACAAATTTACAACAGAGTTATAATAATAAAACCGCCTTTAAAAGGCGGTTTTATTATCTTATAAAAACATACTTACCTTCATAAGGAGAAGGTTCCGGTTTAACATTTGTCAAAAATTCTCCGAGCGAAACAAAAGGATTTGATATAAACGGATTTTCTTGCTGCTTAACATGTAAAATCTCATTTGATGATAACAACTTTGTAACAGTTTCTTCGTTAGTTAATTCCATACTTCTTAATTCCAACTGAGACACCATAGTTTAACACTAATAGATAAGAGTGTCAATAGAATTAATTTAACTCAACAGAATCAAAAAATTAATAAAACCTCCATTTACCAATACACTCCCCCCTTGAAAATCAATTTTGCTTGTTATATCATAA
>CAZXQM010000012.1:10084-30123 GCA_964643455.1 uncultured Vampirovibrio sp.
AAATATAAATTTGAGAACTTTGTGGTCGGAGACAGTAACAAATTTGCATATTCTGCATCAATGGCAGTCGCTAAAAGCCCTGCAGAAAAATATAATCCGCTCTTCATCTACGGGAATTCCGGCTTAGGAAAAACACACCTTATGCAAGCGATAGGGCACTATATCATATTTAATAATCCAAAACTCAAAGTTAAATATACCAAAACAGAAGATTATGTAAACGATTATATTTCAAACAGCAGAAAAACAAATAATAACATCGAAAATATGTCTAAATTTAACAGAAAGTATACCAATATTGATGTTATATTAATTGACGACATTCAGTTTATTGAATCAAAAATCAAATCAATGGAGAATTTGCAGTACACTTTTGACAACTTGTACAACAAGGGCAAACAAATTGTTATAACATCCGACAGAGTTCCCAAAGAGATTCCCACACTTACAGCAGCTCTATGTTCAAGATTTGAAATGGGGTTAATGATAGAGCTTACACCACCGGATATTGAAACAAGATTTGAAATCATAAAGAAACTTGCTGATAGCAATGATTTGAAATATGAAGAACAGGCTCTTATGTATATTGCAAAAAATTTCACTCACAATGTAAGAGAGCTTGAAGGTGCATTTACAAAAGTTTGTGCTTACGCAGAAATCACAGAACAGGAATTAACACTAAAACTTGCCAAGAATGTTCTCAAATGCGACAATCAGGGCACAGAGATTACATTTGAACAAATAGCAAGAGTGACGGCAAGCTATTTTGACATAGATTTAAATGACATTATGGGAACGGCAAGAGGGCAAAAAGTTTCTTTTGCAAGACATATTGCAATATATTTATGCAGAGAAATTACCAATCAAAGCTTTGTTAATATTGCAAAATATTTCAACAAAAAGCACACAACAATGATGTTTGCCCATGAAAAAATAAAAAAAGAAAAAGATTCCAACAAAGATATTCTTAACGCATTAAGAGAAATAAGACAGGCTTTGAAACTCTTATAATCTGAACATTAGTTCTAAAAATTTCCCATCTACCAAAATATTACTCATAAAGCAGAAGAAAAGATTAAATGGCTGTAGTACATCAATAATTACAACTCAGCAAGTACTGAAGTCACAATCTCATCATTTACACCTTTATAGTTAATTTTAGCAGAAGTAATAGGTTGTCTGTAATCGTACTTGTTAATTGAACGTGATTCCACAATCACAGAAGGAGGAAGAATTGACCACTTGTACAAAGCTGTAGACATTCGTCTGAAAAATTTATCTATCCATTCTATTTTCTGTTCTTTGCTTACTTCATTATGAGTTTCATATACAAACTTCGTTTCCAACAGATTCTGATACCCCTCGTTTTTATTTTCCACTCTCCATATAATTTCATCCAAAAATTCATAAGGCATCAGAGCATCCTCAGCTATCAATGGTTTTCCCGTTTTAGGATCAATTGCTAGCTCAGCTCCGGGTTTTTTCTGTATTATGGCTTCCGGAATAGCATTTTTTTCTTCTCTATTTGTGTTCAACCATCTTGCAAATGCAAAAAGTTTTGTTTTTGGAACATCTGCTATTGGAGCAAAACCACCGGACATATCACCGTTTATTGTAGCATAACCCATATAAAGTTCAGATTTATCAGAAGTTGCAATCGGAATACAGGAAGCAAATTCATTACTAATTCCCCATAAAAACATTGCTCTGGAGCGGGCTTGTATATTATCCGGTGTAAAAGAGGTGATAAATGTATCGGATTGATTGGTAAACACTCCATTTTTTGCGTCCCAATATTTTCCCCAGACTTTTTCTACATCACCGAATAGTTTGTTTAAACATTCCGTAGTTGTTTCTATCATAGGCTTGATTGAAGCTTCGGTAAAGTTTATACCCAGATTATGAGCCAATTGTTCTGCATCAGACTTACTTTCTTTGCTCGTTATATGAGACGGCATAGAAACTCCGAATACGTTTTCTTTACCAATTGCATCTGCAAGAAGCACGGCACATACCGTAGAATCCAGTCCGCCGGAAAGCCCAAGCACCGCCCGCCTGAATCCGCATTTTTTAAAGTAATCTCTTATTCCCTGAATAATTGTTTTGTAAGTTCTTTCTAAATCAGATTCATACTCAAGAGTAAACACTTTTTGTTCGGTTAGAGACTTATCAAGCCCTTTTGTAAGAGGATAAATTTTCCCGAGCCCTTTAAGCGGATTTACAATTAAAAACTGTTCTTCAAATGATTTTGCCCTTGCTATAAGTTCGCCATTTGGTCCAAAGACTCGGCTGGATCCGTCAAAAGAACTGTTATCAATTGCACCAACCTGATTTACATATACAATAGGAGTTTTGTATTTTTTTGCAATAAAAGACAGCATATTATGCTTTAATTGTTCCTTCTTTGCTCTTGTCGGTGATGCCGAACAGTTAATAAAAATTTCCGGATTTTCTTCTGAAAGTTCTTCTATCGGGTCTTTTTCGTACAGATGTTTTTCAAAAAATTCTTTGTTATTCCAGCAGTCCTCACAAATTGAAATTCCGTATTTTTCATAAACTTTTGGGAAATTGATTATATTGTCTTTATCAAAACTTCCTAGAGTTTCAGCAGGCTGCACACCAACAACAGGAGAAGGCTCTATATATCTGTAATCGTTAAATTCTGAATAATTTGGCAGAAGCGATTTTCTGACAACACCCGCAATTTTTCCATCTTTTAAAATTGCAACAGAATTAAAATATTTTTTACCTTCCGCATCTTTTTTTCTTGGTTCAACAAACCCGACAAGCGCTGTAGTACCCGTAGTTATTTTCGCAAGCCCTTTCAACCACTTTATATTTTCATCTACAATCACAGGATGCCTGTCAATTGTATCTTCTATCGGATATCCCATTAGTGCAAGCTCAGGAAAAACTACCATATCAAGCCCTATTTTTCCAGCATATTTTATGTATTTAGCAATTTTCTTTGCATTATATTCGATATTTCCGGCTATAGGATTAATCTGAGCCATACCAATAAAACCGCCCTCGGAGACAATATTTTTAATTCCGTCTATAATATTTTGAGGAATCTCTTCTCCATGCGAAAATCTCTTGTCTGCTATTTCGGATAGTTCGTACAAATTCATTCTAAAAACCTCTTCGCTTAATTATACCTTGCATAAAGCTTGATTGCAAAAGTTTTATGAGGAAATTCTTAATATCTACCTACTATAACTAATCAACGTTTATACCTATAACAGCCTCCACAATTTCTCTAAAAGCCCCTTCGCCGCCTCTTGCAGTTGTAATTTGAATCCCTTCTATGTTTTTAATCTTATCTACCGCATTTGGAACTGTAATTGCGTATTTGGCATAACATAAGGAGTCATAGTCGTTTATATCATCACCAACATAAACAAATTCATCCTCTCGCAGATTGTATTTTTCAACGATTGATTTTAAGACATCAATTTTAATCCGAATTCCCTGATGCACTTCTTCTACATTAAACTTATTAGTTATAATTTCTATAGCAGAATTTTTTTCTCCGGATATTATACCCATTCTATATCCGTTTTTTCTCAGAACTGAAAAAGCCATAACATCCTTAAAATTGAGCTTGCGTGTCATTTCTCCTTTGGAATCAATATAAACACAATTGTCTGTTACAATTCCATCAAAATCCGTTATTACAAATTTAATACTGTTAGGTAAAACTATCGGCATATTATCTAACTCTTTTTAACTTATCAATTATTGAATACTCTCTATCACATACAACTTTAATACTATCACCGGTTATTTCTTTTACAAATCCTCACAAACCATCTTTTCATTAAAAACACCTGATAATTTTATAAATATTTTTTATAAAGTGCAAATTCGTCCGGATTAACTTTATGTTGTTCATTGCTTTCCTTATATTTATTATCAGCATGAACTGTATTGAATAATTTATCCATTATTCCTTCTGGCTTCCTTTCATAACCTTCCGCAACATCCAAATTTTCGTCTCCAATTGGATTGGAGATGTATCCGCTTTTCTTTTTCTCTTTTTTTGCCTTGGAACCAACATTTGTAAATCTCGCCCTTTCCATATTCGGGATTTCAATTCTTGGAGTTTTCATACTTGGAATTTCTACATTTGAAAACTCACTCTCCACAATTTCATTTTCAGAACAAGAACCTAAATCTTTTATTAAATGGATAGAATTAGCAGATGCCCCTATGAGCATACGCTTTCCGTCAAGCTCCACAACGTGAAGAGATTTATTTGTTCCTAGGAGGGTTGTTGAAAGTACAAAAACTTGATTTACACTGCTGCGACCTATTTGCCCTTTCATTACTTTTAAACCAAATTTGTTAAGTTTAGTGTATAGAATTCCTATTGCATATACTAACAAAATCACAAAAATAAGAGAAACAAGCATAGAAGCAAAACCGGACTCATACCCTGCATGCTGCGTAATAACAGTAGTACCGGTCTCAACTGTTGTTACAGAAGCCGCATAAACAGCGCTCGTTAAAAAGTCAGGTAGCATATCAAACTTATTTGCAGTATAGCAAATTTCTGGAACAATTCCTAAACATACTCCTAATATTATAAATAAAATCTTTTTCATTTAAATAGACCCTATTTTCTGCTATAATTTTAACATAAAATTATCAAACAGGACAAACAGACATGCCTTTTGAAATATTAGAGTATTTATTAGGGAATAACAGTACATTTTGTATACATATATTAAATATACTTGTACTGATAACTCTTCTTGCACTATTTATTTTTGCAAGAAAAACCAGCAAAAACTGGACTCGTATTAATGATTATTTGGGAGTAATAACAAAAACTGTAAATTCAATAAGATACGGTGATTTAACCCAAAAGCTTGAAAAAATGGATTTTCCTAATTCTGACCAGTTAGCGGAAAGCATCAACAGAATGATAGAAACACTCTCTGACAGGGAAAAAATGATAATAGAATACCAAAATGAACTTCACAGGCAAAACAAATTGCTTGAAGCAGTCATCAATTCTCTGTCTGATGGTTTAATAATCTTTGATGAAAATCATAGAATCTTAAGAGCTACACCTAAAATAAGCGAATGGTTTGATTCAGAAGGACGAAAACTTATAGGAGGATTTCTCGACGATTTTATACAGATTCCACCAAGGCATACACTTGAAACATTAAAAGATACCGATATTATTATAAACACGAATAAATCACTTAACTTTACCGCAAGTTCTGTTGAATTAAAAATGGAAGATAAAAAAAAGCGGTTTATTATAGTCATTCAAAATATTACAAATCAGCGTGAACTTGAAACTCTAAAAGAGGATTTTGTAGCAACTCTGACACATGATCTTAAAGTACCTATTATAGCGGAAACCAACATGCTGGAGCTTTTTCTCAACAAGAGTTTTGGTCCTATATCAGAAAAACAGGAAATTGCTCTCAAAAATATGCAAACTTCCAACAGGGAACTACTAGACCTTGTACAAATTGTTCTGGAAACATATAAAGTTCGAGATGGCAATATTAGATTATTTAAAGAAAATATAATGCTCAAAAGTTTTATTCAGGAAATTATTGAAGAGATGGAACCGATCGCATGCAAGACTAACAATTCCATTAAATTTTCACCTGAACGCGATATAAGAGTTTATGCAGACAAAATTCAGCTTAGAAGAGTTATAAAAAACCTGATTCAGAATGCAATTTCATACGGCGAACAAAATTCTCCAATTGAAATTCAAATAGGAGAAATTCCCAAATTCATAGTAATTAAAGTTAAAGACTACGGTGCGGGTATTTCTAAGGAAGACATTGATAAAATTTTCAACAGATACTATTCTGCAGCTAAAAAATTCCGAAAAATAGGTACGGGTCTAGGATTATACCTTGCGCAACAAGTTGTAATATCACACGGCGGTGTACTTACAGCTGAAAGTGAAGAAGGCAAATACACCGAGTTTACAATACAACTTCCTGCCGTTATGAATATTAACCTGCATTATGGTGAATAAGGATTGATTTAATTATAGGAGAAAAAATGAATATAAAGAACAATAACATATCCTTTAAAGGCTGGGAATGCAACAACAAACTGGCAGGCAAACTAAATAATGAAAAAGAGCTTAATAAACTTGCAGATGCTGCAAATGTAGACAATATAAGAACATATTTATCAAAAGAAAACAAATACTTACCTTCGCACAATCTGTATACAACCGTTTCAACAAAAAAATTTAATGACAGGCTCTATCACGGCATTGACTGTATAATTTTATCTAAAGACGCTTCACAGGAAGAAGTTTCTAAGAATATTTTTGAATCAGCTCAAAAATCTGTAGGGAAATTATACGGTAAACTGGCAAAATTAGCCACTCCAAATACTGAAGAGAAGGTAAATATATTCAAAAAATTTATAAAATTTTTTAAGAAATAAGCTGATAAAAATTCGAGGTTAAAATAATGGCTGAAATTTTATATGATACAAAATATTTACAACTGAAAAGTACTAAATCTAAGACCGGCAAGGATTGGGTTTATGCTCACAGACCTAATACTAAGGATGTTGTTGTTATTCTTCCCATAATCAATAATGAAAGAATTTTATTTTTAAAAGAAGAAAGACCACCGCTCGCAGCAGAAAGGTTTGCCAGATATTCAATTGCACTCCCTGCTGGACTTGTGGGAGATGAGAGAATCGGGGAAACCATTGAAGATGCAATTAACGCAGAACTACTGGAAGAAGCCGGCTTAAAAGCTGATAAAATTGAAATTAAAACCAGAAAAACAGCAAGTTCACCTGGATGTGTTTCTGAAATCGTTACAATAGCAATTGCATATATCAATGAGTATAATATAATATCAAAACCGGTTAGCGACGGCGGAGTAATTATTGACAGAATAATTGTTGAAAAAAACAATGTGTATAACTGGCTAAAGGAACAGGAACAGGCAGGAATTGCACTTACTGCTTCAACTCTAGCAGCATTATTTTATTTAAAAGAGTAAAGGACAGATAAAGGAAGGACATAAAAATGATTTCAAAAGGTATAAGAGGTGCAATAACAGTAGAAGGAAATACTCCGGAAGCAATCGGTGCTGCAACAATAAAGTTGCTTACAGAAATAATGAATAAAAATAACATTGAAACTGATGCAATTTCACATGTTATATTCACTCTGACAGAAGATTTGAATGCGGATTTTCCGGCAAAATACGCTCGTATAAATCTTAAGTGGAAAGAAGTTCCGATGATGTGCTTTCACGAACTTAATGTTCCAAATAGTTTACCAATGTGCCTCAGGGTTTTAATAGTAATTAATTGCGGGGAAGGTTTTGTGCCGGAATTTATATATCTTGATGGAGCAGAAAATTTAAGAAAATGAAGCAGATATTAATCGTAGATGATGTAAAAGGCTGGCGTGATTATAACACTAACATAGTTGACGAAATCTTTAACAGTGAGGTTGAAATCACTACCGCTGACTGTGCAAAAGCAGCATACGACATTATACTCACACAAAGACCTTTTGATATTATTATTACAGACATGCAAATGGAAGAAGATTTCACCCCTAAATTTGCCGGAGAATGGTTGATTGAACAAATAAGGACATTTAATCGTTATATAAATACAAAGATTGTAATAATTTCTGCGTCATATAATGCAAGACATATCGCAGAAACTCTTGGTGTGGAATGTATACCTAAATCAACAGCCTTAAAATGTATTTCTGCGTATAAAGAAGTCTTAGGAGTATGAGAAAACTTATATTATTATTAATATTATTTATATTTTCTATAACCTGCTCTATGGCAGATTATAGAAGCTATTATAAATTTGAAACAAACCTTGATGTTAAATTTATTCCTTATGAAGGTGAATTAAGCAAAGACCTAAAAAAGGAATACAAAAGTATACAAAAAAATGAAAAGTACATAAGGCAGGGTAAATATGAAAAAGCAGAAAAACTCATGCCGGACTATATCCCTAACATTGCAAGGTTTATAAATATTTATATGTTTGATAAAGATTTTCAGAAGGCACTAAGTTATGCAAAAAAACTTATAGAATTGGACAAGACAAATCTATTTCCAATATCCGAAAAAGAATATAGACTAGGTGTTTTGTATTCGCTATCAGGAGACTATATAAATTCAAACAAATGTCTTTTGCCTTATGAAGATACAAACTCCATGGCTCTTTTTCAAATCGCACAAAATTATTATTATATGCAAGATTTAAATTCAGCCGAAAGTTATGCTTTAAAAATTAAAAAGACTGACAGCGCATTTTTCCCAGCCCAAGAACTTTTATATAATATATACAGCGTACTTAAAAATCCTCAAAAAGCATACACTACTGCAAAAAAACTTGTACAGCTTGATGCGGGAAATCCTCAAAATTACATGAGAGTTGCGCATTCAACTTCTAATGATTCAGAAAAACTCCGATATTATTACAGAGCAAAACAAATTTACTATTCTCAAGAACTAACAGATATGATTGTAAGCGTAAATGAACTGATTGCCCCACTTGAGCAACAAAAAATTGATAACGCTTACAAAAAGATAACTTCATACTGCAAAAAACCTGACTGGTTTAAAATTAGAGCAAAAAATGAGAAACTGCTTCAGAATGATTATGACTACTGGGATAAACGCCAAAACGAATTTTTTGAAACGGCTAATGATTGTATTTTAAGATACACCGATTCAAACCTTGCAGCGTGCTTTAAAGATTTAAACGAATCTCAAGAAAGAATGGATATAGCTCTGATTGCAGAAAACGCCAGAAGAATTGAAACAGCCCAGAGAGAAACTCAAATTCGGGAAATAATCCGCAGGAATATGCTGCTTGAAGAACAAAATCAAATTCAATGGTCCCGCTATAACATATACTACCCGCGCTATTACAGACATCCATACTGGTGGTAAGTTTAATTTGACAGGCTAACCATACTACGAGTTGGATGAAATATAACAAATTATAAACTTATCTTGTAAAAAAAAAGTTTGCCAAAAGAGAATGGCAAACATTAAATAAACACGAGGATATTAAGAGAGAGTATAAAAAGAAACTTGTTTTTTGAGCCTTCGATTTACTTATCTCTTGACTCATTTGCTGCTTGATTTTTATCTTACTTTATTATCCCTTACATTTATATAAAGTCTTTTTCTTTTAAAAAATTGCCTTTTTTAACAAAAATTTACAAACCGCAAAATATTATCAATACTGGATTTAATGAGTATATAACAAGTAAATATTTAGCCTATACACCAACCATAGAGTTGCTTTACACTTATGTTTTTTGTGCTAGAATATTAATACAAAGGGATAGAGGAGAAAAATTTTGGCTCAACAGAATATGTTTTCAGATGGTAAAATTGTACCGGTTAATATAAGAGAAGAAATGAAGAAGTGCTATATAGATTACGCAATGAGTGTAATTGTAGGTCGTGCGCTTCCTGATGTCAGAGATGGTTTAAAACCTGTACACAGACGTATTTTATACGCTATGAACGAGTTAGGAATGACACCTGACAAGCCGTTTAAGAAATGTGCACGTATTGTCGGCGAAGTTCTCGGTAAATACCACCCCCACGGCGATAGTTCTGTCTATGAAGCTTTAGTACGTTTAGCACAAGATTTTAATACCAGATATCTTGTAGTAGATGGTCATGGTAATTTTGGTTCTGTTGACGGTGACGGCGCTGCCGCAATGCGTTATACAGAAGCTCGAATGCATAAAATCACAACATCTATGCTTGCAGATATTGACTGTGAAACAGTTGATTTTGAGCCAAACTTTGATGGTTCATTGGAAGAGCCTTCTGTTCTTCCTGTTAGACTTCCTATGCTTCTATTGAATGGTTCTTCAGGTATTGCTGTCGGCATGGCAACAAATATTCCGCCTCATAATTTAAGAGAAGTTGTAGACGGAACTGTTGCTTTGATTGATAATCCTCAAATTACCGTTTCAGAATTAATGGAATATATTAAAGGACCTGATTTCCCTACAGCAGCTACTATTGTAGGTTTAAATGACATCAAACAAGCTTATGAAACCGGACGCGGGTCTATCAAGATGTCTGCAGTGGCAACAATTGAAGAAATCCCGGGTGGAGCAGGTCGACAAACAAGAACAGCAATTATTGTTACCGAAATTCCTTATCAAGTTAATAAATCATTACTTATACAAAAAATTGCTGATCTTGTAAAAGAACAAAAAATTAACGGTATTTCTGATATAAGAGATGAATCCGACAGAGAAGGCATGCGTATTGTTATAGAATTAAAACGTGATGCAAAACCTGAGGTTGTAAAAAATAACTTATTCAAATATACACAGTTAGCAACTACATTCGGTGTAAACATGGTCACCTTGTGCGGCAAACAGCCGAGACTTCTTAATCTTTATGAAGTTTTGAACGAGTTTGTAGAACACAGGGTAGAAATTGTTACAAGAAGAACTATTTATTTCTTAAAGAAAGCCAAAATCAGAGCGCATATTTTAGCCGGCTTATTGATTGCACTAGGCTCTCTGGATGAAGTCATTGAACTTATCAAAAAATCAAAAACAACAGATGATGCCAGAGTCGGTTTAATGAATAAATTCGGACTTGATGTAGATCAGGCTAATGCAATTCTTGAAATGCAATTAAGAAGATTAACCGGATTGGAACAAGACAAAATTAAAAATGAGTATGATGAACTTCTCAAAAAGATTACAGAATACGAAGCAATCCTCTCTGACAGGCAAAAAGTCTTAGATATTATTAAATCTGAACTTCTTGAAGATAAAGAAAAATACGGAGATGACAGAAAAACTCAGATTGTTCCGGAACAGGGTGAAGTCACAATCGAAGATTTAACTCCTAATACACCTATGGCAGTATTTATTACACATCAAGGATATTTAAAGAGGATTTCTCTTGATACTTTTGAACGTCAGAATCGTGCAACCCGCGGAAAAGCAGGCATGAAAACAAAAGATGATGACGATATTCAACATTTCTTCACTGCCATGATGCATGATAAGGTGTTATTCTTCTCCTCAAAAGGTATTGTATACAGCTTAAATGTATATGATTTTCCAGAAGGAGGAAGACAATCTAAAGGACTTCCTATTGTAAACGTTCTTCCTATTGAACAGGGAGAAACTATTACTGCAGTCGTCCCTGTAAGCAATTTTTCTCAAGATCTAAATCTGATTATGCTAACTCAAAAAGGATTCATCAAGAGAATTGAACTGGATAACTTTGCTAGTATCAGAAGAAGCGGTATAATAGCAATTTCACTTGAAGAAGGAGATAAGCTTAACTGGGTTAAACTTGCAAAAGCTAATGATGAAATCATTATCGGCACATCCTGCGGTATGGCTATAAGATTCCCTATTGAAGATTTAAGACCACTCGGAAGAAGTGCAAGAGGTGTAACTTCAATGAAACTGCGCCCAGCTGATACAATTATAGGTTGTGACATTGTTCCTAGAAATTACGATGCGGACTTACTTGTTGTAACATCTGACGGTTTCGGCAAACGCACAAAATTATCAGAATTCAGAACCCAAAACAGAGGCGGTATCGGATTAATTGCAACCAAATTTAAGTCAAATATGTCACGGCTTGTTGCATTAACTATCGTAGAAGAAAGTGATGAAATTATGCTTGTTACTGCAAATGGTATCGTAACAAGGATTAAAGCGGGTGATATTTCTTGTCAGGGTAGACCTGCAACCGGTGTAAGAGCCCAAAACCTTGTTGACAATGATACTGTTGTTTCCGTAAACAAGATTATAAATACAGATAAAGAAAATGACAACGAGGATACCATTCCGGCAGGCGGCTGCACTGTTACAGAAATGAATAACGGCGAACAAATAGTAATTGTTGATACTTCCGATGAGAAGTAAAGAAAAAACAATAAACTAAATGAGGTTATAAACCCATTTTACGCCCGAAGATTTTTTTCAAGAAAGCTCCAAAATTGCCGTTTTCAGCTTGATTTTTAATTTTTTCATAATTATCTTTTACAAACTGATTTCGCGGATCAATTTCTTTTAATTTGTCCATGTAATCAAGTGCACCATAATTATCACCTATAGATTCTCTAAAAGCAGCAAGCTTTTCCAGTGCAAGTTTATTTTTCGAATCAACATCCGCTAATCTTTCGTAAAATTCCGCAGCTTTTGTTTTATCACCTTCAGCTTCAAGCAAAGCTGCTATTGTTTCTATCAAATCGATATTTTTGTCATCAAATCTGTACGCTGTCATATATTCGTTTAAAGCAACGTCCTTTTCGCCACGAATGATATTGTATTTACCCCAGTTTACATGCTCGTTAAAAGAATCACCCTGTTTTTCATAAATTAAAGCACGCATCTGATAAATTAAAGGGGAATTTTGATCAATTTTTGCAAATTCATCGATTTCTTTAAATGCTGCATCAAACATGTCTTTCTGAAAATAATATTGAGCAAGAAGTGAATGAAAAATCTTTTCTTTAGAATATTTGTCTTTAACTTTCATCAAAATTTCATATCCGGCATCATTTTTACCCATGTCAAATAATGCTCTGGCTTTTGTTAAATCATTTCTAGCAAGTTCATACGCTTTTTCCGGCTGAGAGTTTCTTATATAATACCCTGCAAGAATCTCCTCAAAATCTTTAAAACCTCTATCTTTACGTCCTCTTTCCAGAATTTGAATTGCAGCTGCCAAACCTTCTGTTTTTTCGTACAATTCTGCAAGCTTTAAGAATACAACAGGGTTTTCTTCATCATAATCGGAAATTTTTATGTATTCATCAATAGCGTCATTAAGCTTACCCTGCCCTTCGCACAAACCGGCATACAAATATCTTGCAGGCAAAGACTCCTGCGGATCTTTAGCATTCTCTATAGCTTTTTTGTAATCATTTCTGGCATGACTCATTTGCTGTTGCAGTGCATGCATATTACCCCTTATAAGATAATACTTAAATTTATCTTCATGCACAAAAATATCAATTAACTGTTCATGAGCCATAATATTTGCAGGATCAAGTTCTAAAATTTTTGCATAATAAGATTTTGCATCTTCTTTTTTCTCAAGAATTAAAGCTAAATGAGCAAGTTTTGACAATAATTCAATATCAGAAGATCTTTGTACTAATTGTTTTTTATATTCAGCGTATGCTTCATCATACTTTTCATTTTGTTCAAGTTGTTCTGCTAAATTCATCTTTAATCCTTTCTGCATTCTGTTTTTAGTTAAACTTATTCTGGGCAGCAATCATACCTTCTTTGAAATAATATCCAATACCTTCTTTAGCCTTTCCTATTGCGACTTTTAGAGTTTCTAACTCCTCTTTTGAAAAATTTTGCAATACAAATACTTCAGAAGGTATATTTGGTTGCGGTCCTATCCCGATTTTTAAGCGAGCAACATTATCAGTTCCTAAATGCTGTATCACTGATTTAATTCCATTGTGCCCTCCATCAGAACCACTCGGACGAAAACGGATTCTGCCTAAATCCAGTGAAATATCGTCATAAACTATCAAGACATCTTTAATATTAATCTTATAATAATCCATAACAGCCCTGACTGCTTCCCCTGACAGATTCATAAATGTAGTTGGTTTTATAAACAGATAATCTTCAATATTAGTTCTAAGGTTTGTCATTATGCACTTTAGCCTTGAGTTCTCTCTAAAATTAAGATTAGCATTAATCGCAATACTATCTATCAACATAAATCCGGCATTATGTCTTGTAAAAACATATCTATCACCTATATTTCCTAGTCCTGCAATTAACTTCATATTTATATTATTTTCCTGTTATTTTACTTAAACCGTCTCATATTTTTCATCATCTGATGCGCTGTAAGTTTAGCACCTGCCTGGCCCATTTTGCCCATCATTGAACCCATATTCTTCTTGACATCGGAAAAACCTTTCATCATTTTTCGCATCTGCTCAAATTGATTGATAAATATATTCAATTCATGTATAGGAATTCCGGCTCCACGAGCAATTCTTTTTTTTCTGGAGGAATTCATTAACTCGGGATGTTCCCTTTCTTCCGGGGTCATACTTTGAATCATAACTTCTATTTTTTTTATTTGTTTTTCTCCTTCGTGAGAGATTTTCTGCCTGTCATCTTTTGATATTTTAAGCCCGGGTATCATTCCAAGAAGTTGATCCATAGACCCGAACATTTTCATCTGCGATTGCATTTTTAAAAAGTCATTAAAAGAAAATTCAGCTTTCGCCATTTTCTTTTCCATCTCTTGAGCCATTTTTTCATCAAAAACTTCTTGTGCACGCTCTACCAGTGAAACAATATCACCCATTCCAAGTATTCTTGTTGCCATTCGCTCAGGATAAAAGTCTTCAAGCGCATTGAGCTTTTCTCCGGTTCCGGTAAGCTTAATAGGTCTATGCGTACAGTAAACAACACTTAAAGCAGCACCGCCTCTTGAATCCCCATCCAATTTTGTAAGAACCAGCCCGGTTACCCCCAACTGAGCGTCAAAATTTTCTGCAACATTAACGGCTTCTTGACCGGTCATAGAGTCAATTACAAGCAACTTTTCGGCGGGATGAAAAACTCTGTCTATAAGTAAAAGCTCAGCCATCATATCAGTATCAATCTGCAACCGACCTGCCGTATCAAGAATAAGAGTGTTGAATCCTTTTTCCTTAGAATAATTGATTGCATTTTGAATAATTGACTGAACATCTTTTGAATTTTCTGAATACACCTCCACCCCGATTTGTTCACCTAGAGTTTTCAACTGAGTAATTGCGGCAGGTCTGTATACATCACATGCTACCATTAAAGGATTTCTGCCTTCTTTTTTTAACTTAACTGCAAGTTTTGCCGAAGATGTAGTCTTTCCGCTACCTTGAAGACCTAGCATCATTATTAAATTAGGATGTCCAGAAAAATCTAGCATTGAAACCTCTTTACCCAGAAGCTCAATTAATTCATCATGAACTATTTTTACAAGCTGCTGGGAAGGATTCACACCCTGCAAAACATTTTCACCTTCTGCTTTATCTTTGATATTAGAAATAAATGCTTTAACAACTCTCAGGTTCACATCTGCTTCCAAGAGAGCACGTCGAATTTCCCGTAAAGATTCCTGCATATTGTCCTGCGTGAGCTCTTTTTGCCCTGCAGTTTTTGCGATAATTTCCTGTAATCTATCAGACAACGAATCAAACATCTATAATCCCTTTATACAAAAAGTACAAAGAAATCATATCATGAAAATAGAACTATGCGAATATACCAAATGACCTTTCCGAATTATCATCTCTTACAGTTTCAACACCCTCAATCATTTCATTAATTGAAGATTGTTCCGTCTCAAGATTTTCCATTCTTGTATCTATTCTTGATTCTTTTTCTTCAATCACACTCTTTTGGTATTCATATTCGACCAGTGCTGCATTCTGAGCATCAGTATCACTTACAGAAAAGACATTTTCACAGTTAGATGCAATATCTGTACTATATTGATAATACTCTTCACCATCACTGTCTTCACTTGTAGATATTGTTGTAATATAATACTGGTTGTTTTGAAGCATATTGTTTAAATAATCATTATCATTTACCTGTGAATCAACAGCCCAGCCTTTCTCTGCAATTGCAGAAAACAACTGGTCATAAAATTCAATACTGCTCTCTTCATCCGCAGTCAAAACCTGATTACTTGTATCAACAGCACTGCTATATTCTTCTTGAGCGGCTTCTAATTCTGCCAATTTTGCAATATAATCCTGATAAGCTTGAGAACTCTTATCATACCAGCAATATACAACATCTCCCCTTGAATTTGTGTCAGTTGTTCCGCCTGCATTTCTATAGTTTCTCAACAATTCAGTAATTAACAGTTCTATATTTACAACATAATATCCTGCTGCAGTTCCGCTTGTATCGTAAGAAGTCTGGCAAGTTGATCCGCACTGTTCACCTGAAGTTTCAAGATATGTATTATAATTGCTAATTGTAGTTTCACAAGCCTCCTGAAAAGCAGCAGCGTCTTCATCACTAAGATATGCACATACTCTTGTACTAATTTCTTCTATCATAGATTGAAGCTTCGTTTTAGAAGAACTTAAATCCGTTTCTAAAATCCATACAGTGCTATTGCCGCTATAATCATTTGCAATTGTAGATGCAGCAGTTGCACCATCGGTTTCACTAGCACCTGCCCAGCTACTCCCAAAACATTCTTCCAAAAACTCTGATACTGTTCCAGTAATTTCTGCCTTAGCCTGCAATTTGTCTACTTCTTCCATTAGTTCATTTACTTTATCAGCAGAAACACTAACGCTTTCTTCTGCTGCTGCAGCGCTCTCAATTTTTTCAGCAGAAATACCCGTTAAGCTGGATAAAACTTCTGTTCTTACAGACTCCCAATCTCCACCGGCTTTGCCATCTGAGGATATCATTTCAGCATACTCTTGGTACTTACTGTCAACTACAACCTTTCCGGAGCTGTTTGTGATTAAATAAGGAGTATTCTGGTTTGCACTGCTCGGATACATTAAATTTGAATAGCTTAAATCAACATAAGAAGCTCCCGAGTTAGTTGACCATTTTAAAACCTTTGAATTCAGTGCATTTTGGTAATCTTTTGTAACACTCTGCATTTCTCTGGTGAGTGACATTCTTTGCAAAGACAAGTCAGTAAGCTGCCAGCCGATTGAATTTTTTCTGGCTGTAAGCTGTAATAATCTAACTTGTGATGCTGCCATTCCCATATTTTGTTCTACTTTCCTTTAAAATTTTCCCTTTATTTAATATGTATTACGGCTAATTTGGTATAAAACTTTAGGAATTAGAGGGAAATTGTTACAAAAATTTACAAATGAAAATTTAGTATTTTTTAATTTACCCCATTCGGATGATTTATATAAAAAATAATTAAAGAAAAAAAACTATTTGTCGAAATTAAAGAATATACAGTTTGGTTCGGAGAAAAAAATGACAAATACCCCTTCTATAACAATAGATAACAAGGCTGCGATTTTACTTGAAGAAGCAAGAGCAGCTCATGAAAATTATCTTATAAAGCAACAAACCTCAGATTTGGAAAAAGCTATTGAATATTATATAGACGCAATAAAAGCAGATCCGTCGCTTTCTGAGTCGTATTACAGACTGGCAAGTTTATTATTATTAAAAGGACAAATTTCTATTGAAGGTGCATTAGAGCAGTGTAAAACCGCTTTATTACTTGAACCTGACAACGTAAACGCACATATTTATACAGGGTATTTTCAATGTCTTAACGGTAACTATGAGGAAGCAGAAAAAGAGTTCAAACTTGCCGTAAACAGAGCAGGAGGAAATTCTGCACGTCCCAGACTGTTCCTGTCAAAACTTTTATTCTCGCGCCTAAGAAACCATGACACGTCAGTTAAAGACATTATGAAATTTTTTTATTACTTCTTATCAGGGAGCATGATGATTATGTGGGATTGCCCTTCTATAAAAATGTTTTGTAAATTTTTAGCAAATGATTTTTCTATTTTTTCATACAAAACTCTCGGCGAAACTTTTGAAAAGATGAAACTGTTTCCGTCGGCATTAGAAGCTTATTCAAAAGGATTGGAAAAAACTTCACAAGGTAATCTGTTTTATCAGAAAATGGGAGATTTGTCGCTTGAATGCAATAATATCGAAGCAAGCATGGAATGCTATAAAAAAGCATATGAGCTTAATCCATCAAACAGAGAAGTTTTAATTAAACTTGCAACCATTTGCCAGACTTACTTTCCGGACAAAGTTGATGAGACAATAGATTATTATAATACACTTTTAGAATTCGGTGTTGACATGGATAAGATTTACTACGAACTTGGACATCTTTATCTGAACAAGACCGATAAAATCAATGCAGTGAGTGCATTTAAGCTTGCACAAGAATTAAATCCTGAAAATCCATACTATAACAACTCACTTGCTTATGCTTATATCAAAGCAGAATTGTATGATGATGCCATTGAATACTATCAGCAAGCAATTAAACTCAATCCTGATGCGGAATGGACTTCTATTGTATGCCATGCTCTTGGTGCTATTTATGCAGAAGTTAAAAATAATTTTGACGCAGCAGAAGCAACATATAACGCCGGAATTGTTTTAGACCCAAACAACGTTGATATTCAACTTTCACTTGGTGATTTATACATGACACAAGGAGATTTAGACAAGGCGATTAAAACATACTGTGATGCTATTACAACAGCTCCTGAAAACTATTTGTCTTATGCTAAAACAGGTTTGGCATTGTGGGAAAAAGATTATCTGGAAGAATCAATTGTTGCCTTTCATAAAGCAATAGAGCTTAATCCTGATTTTGAAATTGCACAAAATAATTTAGGAGTTGTATATTTAGACGGCATTGGAGATCCTAAAAATTCAATAGAGTACTTTAAGAACGCTATTAATATTAATCCAAACTATACTCTTGCTTACTTTAATCTTGGAAGAGCATATCAAGCTATCGGCGATAAAGCTCTTGCTGCTGAGTATTACCAGATGACAATGGACTTGAATAAAATTACAGAAGAATTATCAGAAAAAGAAATAAGGGAAAGGTTGTATGACCTATTTAAGTCTGACTAATAATAAATATCTGTATACTATTTGCATACTATTTTTTTAAATATTTCGTTAAAATCAGTTTCTTCAAAGCTTTAGCATTTACAGCATGAGGTTCAAGTTCTATGATTTTATCCAGATTTTTTATTGCCGCATCATAAAGTGCCAAATCTTTCTGAATAACTGCTATTGAATAATATGCGTCTATAAACTTAGGATCCAGAGCAACTGCCTTGACAAAATCATCAAGAGCATCTTTAGGGCTTTTTTTAAGAATTAACTGCCCTCTGTTAAAATATGCATCTATCATATGTTTATTAAGTTCTATAGCTTTTGTGTAATTATTATAAGCTTCTTTATCATTTCCTATACTATGATAAGCTATACCTTTATAGAAATAAACAATTTCATTTTCTTTATTGTATTTTAATGACTCATCAAAATTTCGTATTGCTTCAAAAAAATGACCTTCATTAATTTCTCGTATACCAAGACTTAAATAAAATTTCTCACTGAAATCCTTATCATCTTCAATACAAACCTTTGAAAATAAAATAGCTTTATTATCAAGCGCCATCTGAAATTTAGGATTCAATATAATGGCTTTGTTATAATCATCAAGAGCTCCTTCGTAATCTTCCTGCATAAACTTTGTATACCCTCTGTTATTATATGCAAGAGCACACTTCTTATCCAGCTCAATTGCTCTGTCATAGTCCCTTAAAGAGGCTTCGTAATCGTGTAACTCATTGTTAACAAGCCCTCTGTTAATATAAGCATCCAAAAAATTTGGATTAGCTTCAATTGCTCTGGAATATAATTCTCGCTTTTCTTTCATATCTTCCGAAATAAGCGCGAGGTAAAAATAATACTCATCATCACAATTCAAACGCTTTAAATCCCTTTCTATGACTTTCTTTGCATAATCAAGGTCATTCGCATTCAAGCTATTTATAATTTTCCTGAGAACTTTTTGCTTTTCTTTCATTATATCTATTTTAACATATAAAGCAGGCTTTTTAAAACCGCCTGCTTTATTGATACCTGCTTATTTTACAAAAAAGCTTGCATTAACATTTGCATTAATTTTTACAACCCCACCGGAAATAGTAGCGGAAGCACCGGATTCAGATCCTGCTACAACTGAATCTACCAGCATATTTTTTGCCATATATAATCTTGTATTCCCGTAATTATTAGTATTACAGTTCACATCCAAACTTCTCACACCCTCAACGGTTGTTCCAAGATTCCTAGCAAGAAAATCAGCTCTTGATATAGCCTTTTTTGTTGCAATACCTAAAAGGTCATTACACTGATTATCATAAGTAGATATTGAGAAATTGAGGTTATCTACATTAGTAGCGCCGGCAACAATTGCTTTATCAATCATTTCTCCCACTTTATCAAGAGATTTTGTATGAAC
>CAZXQM010000013.1:0-29650 GCA_964643455.1 uncultured Vampirovibrio sp.
CAACAATATTCTCATATTTTCTCGCAAGAGTCTTAATTGTATCTACCGACATATTGACCCCTGTTCTAGACGGAATATTATATAAAATAACAGGAAGTTCCACCGCTTCTGCTACAGCAGAAAAATGCTCTATTATACCGTTTTGAGACGGTTTATTATAATAAGGAACAACTGACAAAATTGCGTCTACACCTTCTTTTTCAGCTTTTTTTGCCATCATGACAGCCGTTTCTGTCGAATTAGAACCCGTCCCCATAATAACTTTTCCGTTTGAACCAACCCCTCTTTTTGCACTGCAAAGAATTTCTATTTCTTCTTCGTGCGTAAGAGTAGGAGATTCTCCTGTTGTTCCTGTCACAAGCACCGCATCAGAGCCGGTGTTTACAAGCTGATATGCTAATTGCTCTACTTTATCGTAATCAACTTCCCTCTTTTCATTAAAAGGCGTAACCATTGCTGTTATTACTTCGCCTGCATCATATTTCATACTTATACTCCTTATCGTCATTTAATTATACTATGAAAATTCCAGAAACTCATGCACTTCTAATGTTCCACTACCATTTTGAAAGATACCTACTTGTGAAGTTTGATACCTGTGAATTGCATTAAAACGGTATCTGTAAGAAGTATCAGCAGCCATAGTTATTTTTCCAAAATGTCTCAACTTTATTAAATTTTCTAGTTGAGATAAATTTTCACCAGCTTGAATACATATTGCATAATCAAGAGGAGTTGAACTATGAAGTACCTCAAAGAAAACAGAAAGAACACTATCTATTTTGCTAAACTCGTTAAAATTATACATATAGCAACCTGCAAACATTACCGGTCTTACCCCGAGCCTACTTTCAATAAAATTAACCATTATATCATTGTGTTTTTGCAAATCTATGTCAATTTCATTATGTGAAAACTTAGACTTTATAACAGTATTTACTGTTACAACATATTTATTAATACTCATTTCTTCTTTTATTATGTTGCTTTGTAGCTCCTTATTCATTTGGACTTCCTGAGCTTTTTTATGAAGAGCATATGAGTCTTTATACCCTGATTCCATAAGATTTGTAAGAAAAATTGCAAGATTCATACCATAATAAACAACAGCGAGAATTATTAGTGCACCTATGTATTTTAATTCAAATCTTGTCCCAAACAAATCTAAAGAAACTGAACATATACATGCCCCGGCACTCAATAGATTATTCATAAACGGAGTAAAAAAATCCAGCCACTGCCAGTTACCATTCGTTAAATTTTGTATCCAAAAGAGTAGCAAAATCATAACAAAAAATACACTAACAAGCTTCAAAAAACACCATAAGTTCTTTAAAACATCAAATCCTTTTAAAATTATTTTGTACAACGTCTTTCCTCTTCTAAATAAATATTATCTATTAATCTAACACCTTCTACTCTGCAAGCAATCAGAACAATTGAGTTGTTGTTAGCACAATCTTGTTCTTCTAATGTAGTCCTATCAAGAATTTCCAGATACTCTAAATCATGCTTGTCCGTTAAAAAACCATATGCAGTTTCTTTTAATGCCTTAGTTTCTTTAACACCACGATTATAACATAATTTAATATTATTTAAAATACGATTTAAAACCAAAGCCTCCTTTTTACCTTTCTCGGAAAGATATTTATTCCTCGAGCTGAGTGCTAATCCAGATTCTTCCCTCACAATCGGACATTGGATAATTTCAACCGGAACATTTAAATCATTGACCATTTTTTTTATTACAATGACTTGTTGTGCATCTTTCTGTCCGAAAAAAGCACACTCCGGCTGTACTATATTAAATAACTTTAAAACTACCGTACAAACCCCGTCAAAATGACCGACTCTAGTTTTACCGCAAAGCTTATTTACATAAAAAAACGGAGGACAAACGTATGTTAGATTATCATTAGAAAGTCTGCTATTTTCACCATACATTTCCAGAGCAGACGGTGCAAATACAATATCTACACCCTCGCCCTCACATAATTTCAAATCTTCGTCCAGAGTTCTCGGATATTTGTCATAATCTTCTGAAGGTCCAAACTGTATTGGATTTACAAATACTGAAACAACAACTTTATCACAGGTTGCTTTTGCTTTTTTTATTAAACTCAAATGACCTTCATGCAAAGCTCCCATAGTAGGAACTAAGCCTACTTTAAGCCCCTTCCACTTATCTCTTTCTTTTCTCAATTCTTCAATACTATGTAAAAGCATAATTACTCTCTAATTTGCCCCTCTCTTTTTCATCCAGTTCAAATGATTCTTTTTCGGATGGAAAAATTTCTTCTTTCACTTCTTTTTTATACATTTCCGTAACATTTAAAACCGTATCGTGCAAATTTGCATATTTCTTAACAAATTTTGGCGTAAAATCCATAAATTTCCCGAGAATATCGTCAATTACAACAACTTGTCCTGCGCAGTATTTTCCAGCTCCAATTCCGATTGTCGGAATTTTCAAATTTTCTGTTATATACTTTGCACCTTCTGCTGGTATAAGCTCTAGAACAATTCCAAAACAGCCGGCTTCTTCAAGCTTTTTTGCACTCTCTAAAATCTGTTTAATTTTATCAATAGTTTTACCCTGAATCCGGTGTCCGCCTATTGTATTCATTAACTGCGGCGTAAACCCCAAATGCCCCAAAACAGGAATTCCGGACTCGACACATCTCTTGACGAGTTTCAAAATATGTTCACTGCACCCTTCAAGCTTAACACCGGAAGCACCTGCCTTAATCATTTTTGAAGCATTTTCCAAACCTTGTTCTATAGTTAAATTGTAACTCATAAAAGGCATATCACCGATAATAAAAGAATTAGGCGCACCTTTTGAAACTGCTTTTACAAATACCAGCATTTCGTCAATTGAAATATTATAGGTATCCTTGTAACCCAGAGCAACCATTGCCAGAGAATCTCCGACTAAAATCCCATCAATACCGGCTTGTTCCAAAACCTGAGCGGTAGAATAATCATAAGCCGTTAACATTGCTATTTTTTCATTATTATCTTTTAGTCTTTGAAAAGTATTAACTGTTTTCATAATGTCCTTTTTTGGTTTGAAAGTTAAAAATTATAGGCTCTGAAAAAGTAATCAAATCTAAAGAATTTTTCAACGCTTCCCTCACCGCCCCATAATCCTACTTCATCGCTTAATAGCCCTTCTATACCAGTAATACACTGATCTGGCAACCCTTGCCGAACTATGTCTCACAAGCCCCTGTTTGTTTTCCTGTATAAGTTTTTGTGAAACTACTTCAACTCCAATCGGAATAATATTCTCCATATCAAGTCTGACAGGATAAGAACCGCTTTTTGCGTATCCATCAGACATATTGTCAGGCAGACTGTCATTAACTAGAACAGCATCAATAATTTTTTTACCGCCCGAATGAGTTATTAACGCATTTATATGGCTTGCAACAGAATAACTATCCGTTTCTCCAGGTTGAGTCATTATATTGCATACATAAATCTTTTTGGCATGAGCTCTTTCAATAGCATCAACAATACCATCTACTAACAAGTTCGGAATTACGCTTGTGTACAAACTCCCAGGTCCCAGAATAATCAAATCCGCATCAAGAATTGCGGCTATTGCTTCAGAAAGAGCATGACAGTGCTCCGGCTCGGTAAATAACTTTTTAATCTTACCATGAGCTTCCGGAATATTTGATTCCCCTCTGATAACCCTTCCATCTTCAAATAACGCTGCTAGTTTCATATCATCAAGAGTTGCAGGAAGAACCACTCCTCTTATATTTAAAACATTTGAAGACTCTTTTACAGCTCTTACCATATCACCGGTAATTGAACAGAGAGCTGTTAAAAACAAGTTCCCAAAACTATGTCCTTCAAGCCCTTCACCGTTTTTAAACCTATATTGGAAAAGTTTTGTAATTAAATCTTCATCATCAGCAAGTGCTGCAATACAATTTCTTATATCACCGGGAGGCAGCACACCCATTTCTTCCCTCAAACGTCCGGAACTTCCGCCGTCATCACCAACCGTCACTATTGCCGTTATATTATTTGTGTACTTTTTTATCCCTCTGAGAAGCATTGAAAGTCCAGTGCCTCCACCAATTGCTACAATCTTTGCTCCTTTATTCAGTTTTCTTCTTCTGTATAATTTTTCCAAAATTGAAATATTACCCTTATTATTGTCCATATCTATAATAGATAAGGTCGTTTTCTGCCAGCCTTTAAAAAAGATAATCGCACCAATTAAAATAAATACCGCAGCAAGAAAATTTGAAGGCAATATTAACGCAGCTTTTCTTATGAGTTCAAGAGTTAAATATATAGGTCTTACGTTGGCAAGAACCATAAAACCTAAAACAATCATTACAGAGCCTAAAAAAATCAAGAAAAACCATCTTTTTACTTCAAGCCCCGGCATCAGCCAGCCGACATCTCTTGTTACTTTTACATTGTTTTTAAATCTCGAAATCATATTAATCCACCCATCCTGATGATTTAGCATTTATATAATTTACAGGAGCCGGGGTAATATAATTTCTTACCTGTTGAATTAATTCCAGTGAATTCTTATATTTATTTGAAAAATGAATTGTATTTACTTCTACAAAACTCATTCCGCCGAGATTATTACGAATCTGGGATGTGTGGAGAAGATGCTGGAATCGTTTTACTAATTCATAGTTATTAGTATTATCAGGTACGGAATAATCAATCGACAAATCCGGATTGTAAGTTTTCTCCAGACTAATTTCCTGCGCAACCTGAATTCCGGTATAATCACCTACTTTTGCAGTAATATCTCCTGCAGGGGCATAATAAACAAGCCATTCTGAGCATTTTTTTATTGCATTAGCAATTGCGCAGGAAAAAGTGAAATCTTCTCCCGCCATCTTGTACATAGCTCCGTGAGGTCTTACGTGTTCAATGCTCAGCCCGTAAGCTTTTGCAAACGAAATAATTGCACCAACCTGATAAACAACCAGTGCCTCTAATTCATAATCTTTAAGTTCCACCGGTCTATAACCAAACCCCTGAATATCATTAAATCCAATATGTGCACCTATAGCAACATTTTTTTCTTTCGCCTTTAACATTGCTTCTTTTATTGTAACCGGATCGCCAGCATGAAACCCGCAGGAAATATTAACAGAACTTACATATTCCAAAAGCTCATATTCCTGAATATTTTTATACACACCGTATGCCTGTGCCAAATCACAATTAAAATCTATATTCTTGATGGATTTTTTCTCTATAACTTCCTGCATTGTATTCTCCCTTTTTAATAAACACAATTATACCACTAAAAGAATATTTCAACAGATGGTATAAACCAGGGAAAAATCCATCAAACATTATCCTTTAAAGCCAAGAAATATGGAATACCAATACAACATTTTAAGATGAAATTATTTATAAGGATTTTTTAAACTAATCCCGTTATATTATCTCTTGTAATAACCGCATCATAATTTTTATATCCAAGTATAGTTTCAATGTTATTAGAATGTGCTCCGACAATCATTCGGCATTCCTGAGAATTATAATTCACCATACCACGGGCAAATTCAACATTTTTCTCATCCATAATTGAAACTACTTCACCCTGTTTGAAGTCATTAACTACATTTATAATTCCTATCGGCAAAAGACTTGAACATTTTTCAAGAATCGCCTTCTTAGCACCTTCATTTACTATAAGACCGCCAATAATATTTGTCGCATATCCAATCCAGCGTTTTTTATCAGAAAGGTTCTCGCTTGTGGGAAGAAACATCGTTCCAATATCTTCACCATTAAAAATTTTGCTTATCACATAAGGTATTTTTCCGTTTGCAATGAGAACTTTGCCGCCAAATCTGGTAACAAGTTTTGCAGCTTCAAGCTTTGTTCTCATTCCTCCTCTTCCGCCTTCGGAGGCATCAGTACCTACTGACATTATTTCATCTGATATACCCTGAACCTCTTTTATCAGTGTAGCTTCCGGATTTGTTTTCGGATTAGCTGTATATAGTCCGTCTATGTCTGATAAAATTATCAATAAATCCGCATCAAGTTCACTGGAAACAAGAGCAGAAAGCTTATCATTATCAGAAAAGCAGACTTTTACACCTGCCATGATCTGATTCATTTTTATAGTTGAAACAGTATCATTCTGGTTGATAATCGGAACAACACCATATTCAAGAATCTTATTCAATGTAGTTCTCAAACTTAAATACCTGTATCTTAAAGAAAAATCATCTTCCGTCAGAAGAATCTGCGCAATAGGGATATCATAAATTCCAAATCCATTTTCATAAAATGACATCAAACGACTTTGTCCAACCGCTGCACATGCTTGCTTGACACCGTCCTCCGCGGTAGATTCAAGATTTAATTTTTTCTTCCCCAGCCCAACTGCACCGCTTGTTACAAGAATAACTTCTTTCCCTGATTTAACAAGTTTTGCGATATCTTCTATAAACGAATAAATTCGTGATATTGCAACTTCTCCGTTTTCATTTCTTAAAACATTTGTACCGAGCTTTATTACTATTCTTTTTGCATTTACAAATTCTTCTCTCTGCATATTATATACCCATAGCTCTTAAAACATCTTTAATTTCTGCTGAGGTTTTCTTGACATCGGCATTTGAATATTTGATTGCATTATCAGGATCTTTAAGTCCGTTTCCGGTAAGAATACAAACAATATCCGCACCTTCTTTTACGAGTCCCTGTGAGTGTGCCTGAATAAGTCCCGCAACAGACGCTGCACTTGCCGGTTCGCATAATATCCCTTCTGTTGACGCAAGCATTTTGTAAGCTTCTGCAATTTTTTCATCAGAAACACATCCGATTTTACCTTTGCTTTCGTCTCTTGCGGCTTCTGCTTGTTTCCAACTTGCAGGATTTCCTATTCTTATCGCGGTTGCAAATGTTTCAGGCTTCAAAATCCTTTCACCTCTTACAATTGCGGCAGAACCTTCTGCCTCATACCCCATCATCTGAGGCAAGTTCTTAATACTGCCTTCTGAATAATATTCCTTATACCCTTTCCAGTATGCAGTAATATTTCCGGCATTTCCGACAGGAATAAAATGGTATTCAGGAGCTTTTCCTAATGCATCGCAAATTTCAAACGCACCGGTCTTCTGACCTTCTATACGGTATGGATTAACAGAATTTACTAGCGTAATCGGATGAGTTGCAGAAATTTCTCTTACACATTCAAGCGCCTGATCGAAATTTCCTTGAATAGCTATAATTTCTGCTCCGTACATCATTGCTTGCGAAAGTTTACCCAGAGCTATGTATCCGTCAGGAATGAGTACAAATGTCTTGATGCCTGCCCTTGCTCCGTACGCAGCTGCAGAAGCAGAAGTGTTTCCGGTTGAAGCGCAAATAATTGCACCTGCTCCGGCTTCTTTTGCTTTTGTTACAGCCATTGTCATACCGCGATCTTTAAAACTTCCTGTAGGATTACAGCCTTCAAACTTTAAATAAACATTAGCTTCTAAACCGATTTTCTTTGCAAGATTTTCGGCTTTTATTAAAGGAGTGTTTCCTTCATTCAAAGTCACAATCGGAGTAGAATCGCTCACGGGCAAATATTTTTTGTACCTGTTAATAAGTCCCTGATAATACATAATAAAATCCTCTTTTACTTATTACATTTAAAATATAACATAATAAAAAAAGAGTTAAAAGTTTTTATCTAAACTTATTTAACAAATTAAAAAAGTTAGCATGAAGTCCGGATAATTGCCAGAAATCTTTTTTTAATTGTCAGCAAGAAAATAACTTTTACTATTCAACAGGCGGTTTATTTAACCTTTATATCATTAGTAATGTCTTTTCCTCCATATAAAAGCACACTCTTTGCAAAAACATAGTCATAATTATCCTGCTGGGCTTTCTTTGCAATCTCATCTTTTATATTTTTCTCAATAGCACTTAAGCGGGTACTATAATCTTTCTCAAGTGCCGCTTTCTTAGTATTAAATTCATTAGTATACTTTTCCTCCAGCTGCAAAATTTTATCGCTGTCCGTTGTATTTGATATCTCGCCGCGAGCATTTACAATAATTTTATTTAATTCTTCCATCTTCTTTTCATGTTCTTGTTTTAATTGTTTAACCTGTGCTGAACTGCTCACAACCTTCTGTAGATCGACAACTGCGATATTATCCTCAGCCTTAACATAATTTGCAGACATAATTACCCCCATAACTGATAAAATTAAAAAACTTTTGTTCATAAAAATCTCCTTTTTACAAATTTCTTACTTATTTATCAAACAAATTTACGCAAAAAAATATTCTCCAATCAGATAAAAACAATTGAAAACAATATTTATTTCATTTAGAATATAGTTATGCGCAAGTTTTTATTCGTCATAGCTTTAATATTCGTTAATTTTCTTCCGGCAATCTCTAACGAAGATGATGTTGAGCCGATTATAGAAACTTACGAACTTCAGGGGCTGGTTGAATATGACGACAATCCGGTTGAAACAATTTATCTTGATGATGATATTGAAATTCCTCAGGTTAACATACCTCAGCGCTCAGTGACATTACCGGTAAAAATTTTAAATATCACATCAAATACAAACACGCCCAGGAGCGCCCTCTCAAGGGCAGCAATAACAAGAAATACTTTAAAGGATATTCTCCCTCTCAGCGGTACATTATCAGAGAGTTTTAATGGGATAACATACGGTACATTATGGGGAGAAGAGTTATCATATTCCCAGATGGAATCCTCTACCGGAGTTTTTTTAAGGTATGACGCACCTAAATATTTTTCTCTGGATACAACATTTAAACAAACTGCCACACAGGATATCGGTACACAATACGGAAGTGTTAGGGTTACACCTGAATGGCATATTACTGATAAATTGACACTAAAAGACAGCTTTACAAATTATGTAAATGCTCCTAAAAATAAAAATGAATTAACAATTGTCTACAGTCCGGCATTAAAAAAATATGCCGATTCTCTGAAATTTGAGCTGGGTGTTGCACAATCATATTATTCAAACGGCGGAAAAAGTTCATCTGTCAGTTTTACCACAGGTTTTAAGTTGTAATTAATATAAAAATTTTATATAATTAAGAATATGAAGAGATACGGCAAGGAGAACAAAACACCCAAAAAAGTTATAAATACAGAAAAAAGACGAGATGAAAAAAAAGTTGCAAAAACTTCTTCGTCAAATGGATTTTATTACTCTTTTCTTACGGTAGTACTACTTCTATGCCTTTTTCAAATTACAGTCAGTGCCGTTTTGAACATATCAAAAATTGTGTCTTATAAAGCAAAAATCGTACAGATTACAAAAACCAGAAATGCTGCAAAGGCATTAAACGAACAATTGCAAGACAACATTAAAAATTTCTCAGATGTTACAGGGCTTGAAGCTATTGCAAGAAATAGTTTAAAAATGTCAGGAGAAGATGAGGTTCTTGTCATAATCAATAAAAATGACGATGATGATGAAAAAACAGAAAAGGATGCAGTCTCAAGACTGATGAAATTGACAAAACATGATTAAAAATTTATTACAAGAAGGTTTTGCCTTAAAAAACAGAGGGCATTATAAACACGCTATAGAGGTTTTCTACAAAGCACTTGAAGAGGACAATAACAGTACTGAGCTTTTGATGGAAATTGCTAAACTTTATTACAAAATGAAAAATGAAGAAAAAGCTCTGAGTTATATTGAACAGATTTTAAACAAAAATCCGGAACATACAGAAGCTCTTAAATTACTTAAACAAATATTTATTGACAAAAATGCACTTGCAGAAGCAGAACAGACAGCAAAGAATATTTACTGCATATCGCGCAACAAAGATGATTTGGTAGAAATATTCAAATTACTGAATATTCAGGGTAAGTATGATGAAATATTTGAGTATAATATAGAAGAGCCTGATAGCCGAATTTACCTTGAACAGGCAAAGGCTTCATATAATAAAAAGGAACTGCATAAATCCGAAGAAATACTCAAAAAGGCTCTTGAGCTTGCACCTGACAATCAGGAAATTCTGCTTACACTCGGACAGGTATACTATGCGCAAAACCGGAAAGACGAATGTATTGCTTTATTAAACAAATTATCTGAATATAATGAAAATCCGGAACTGCTTAATTTTTGCGGTGTAGTTGAAAGTTATCAGGGAAATTACAGAGCCGCAAAAGACTTCATCTTAAAAGCAATAAAATTAAGCCCGCAAAATGACGGATACTATTTTAATTTGGCAAATATTTATTTTAAACAGGGAGATACTGTTTTTGCAAAACAATATTACAATCGTGCCATTGCCCTAAAACCGGATAACCGGAATTATCATTTTGCACTCGCAAACCTCTATTATTCCGAAAAACATTATAAAAGAGCACTTGAAGAATTACAAGATGATTTTTTTGAAGCAAATCTGCTTAAAGCAATAATACTTTATGATACAGGATATCTGGTACTTGCAAGGCAAGAATTAAAGCAACTTTCAAATGAACAGCCCGATAATCCTATTCTTCTGGACTATCAGGAAAGAATAGACAGTGAGCTTGGAATTAATTCCTAATTGAAAAACTCCGTTTTCTTGAACTTATCGTAGAAAAAGCTTAGCCTGTTTTTATCATTCAGATACCAGTATCCGATAAGAACTTCAAATGCTGTTGCCGGACGGTAAACATTTTGGATAGCTTTTCTGCCAACCGGAATGGGGAGATTCCTGCCCCGTCTTGCAAGTTCTTTTTCTTCTTCTGTCAAATCGTTCTCAATAAAATGCAGCATCTCTGCCTGAAAAGAAGCATTTACTCTTTCAGTAGTCATCCTGTGCAGAGTTTTTGCATTTGAGCTTTTGTAAATTACAAATTCTCTGACAAAAATTTCCCATACTGCATCTCCGAGATGGGCATAATTTCTAAGTGCCATATCAGTCATATAAATATATTAACATGATAAAGTTTTAGTTTGAAAAATCGACATCAATCTAAAACCAAAGTTATTAACATACCAAATAAATTAACAGACCGGATAAATCCGGTCTGTTAATAATAAATATCTGCCAATAAGCTTATACCGCTGCTTTTGATTTTTCTATGCAACTAATAAGGGTTGAAGCAACCGTTTTTTGTTCTTCCAAAGTAAGCTCAGGGAACATTGGAAGAGAAATTACACATTCTGTATCCTTCTCGGTATTAGGAAGCATTCCCTTTGTCCAGCCAAGATGTTCGTGAACCTTTTGAAGATGTAATGGAATAGGGTAATAAAGCATTGCACCAATTCCGGCTTCCTGAAGCATCTTATGGATATTATCTCTGTTAGGAATTTTAACTGTATACTGGTGATAAACACAATAAGTATTATCTAACTCAACAGGGGTCTGAATGTCAGAACAACCGGCAAGTAACTCATTATAAGTTTTTGCATGTGCTCTTCTTTGCTTATTCCATTCATCAATGTAATTAAGTTTTACTCTCAGAATTGCAGCCTGAATTTCATCCAAACGTGAATTTACACCGATTTCATCATGATGATATCTGATAGCACCGCCGTGATTTCTTAGTGCAATAATCCTATTTCTTAAGTTTTCACTGTTCACTGTGATTAAGCCGCCATCACCCATACCGCCAAGATTTTTTGTCGGATAGAAACTGTAGCAGCCGATATCACCGAAAGTTCCTACCTTCTGACCTTTGTATTCTGCACCGATTGCCTGACAGCAGTCTTCGATTACGTATAGATTATAACGTTTAGCAATATCCATAATAGCATCCATATCACAAGGCTGACCATATAAATGCACCGGAATTATTGCTTTTGTCTTTGGAGTAATTCTTTCTTCAATTTTTTTAGGGTCAATATTGAACGTATCAGGATCAATATCAGCAAAAATCGGAGTTGCACCTACAATACCTATAGCTTCGGTTGTTGCAACGAATGTAAACGCTGTTGTAATGACCTCATCTCCTTTTCCTATATCAAGTGCCCTGAGTGCGATATGAAGAGCATCTGTACCGGAGTTAAGCGCAACTGTATAGTTACAGCCGATATATTTTGCAAGTTCAACTTCCAAAGCTTTACAGTTTGGACCTAAAATATATGAACCTGAGCGCAAAACTTCACATACGACTTTTTCAATCTCATTGCCGATTGCTGCATATTGTCTTTTTGAATCTAAAATTGGTATCATATTTCCCTCCTGTTAATTCCTCTATATTCATAGTTTAACACACTAAATCAATGTCTTTACATAATCTTTATTAAAACGGAGGTTTAAATGTTTAAAATTTGAGCATCCGAAAATAAAACAAACTCCGCTAAAATCTTACTGCCTAAAATATAAACCACTAACTCACAATCTTTACACCGGAACTCGTTCCAAGCCTTGAAGCACCGGCTTCTATCATTTTTATTGCGGTTTCTCTATCTCTTATACCGCCGGATGCTTTTACTTGAAGCCCTGCATCCTTAACGGTTTCATACATCAGCTTAACATCTTCAATCTTTGCCCCTACCCCGTTTTTTACAAATCCGGTTGATGTTTTTACAAAATCGGCTCCGCCTTTTATACACAGCTCACATGCGGTTTTAATTTCTTTTTCCGTTAATAAATCCGTCTCAAGGATAACTTTCAAATTTCGGTTTTGACAGGCTGCTTTTATTTTGGAAATCTCTTCTACAATATAATTATAATCTCCATCTTTCAATCTACCGCTATTAATTACCATATCAATTTCATCGGCACCATTTTTTACCGCATCTATAGTCTCAAGAATTTTACTCTCGGTTGTAGATTGTCCAAGCGGGAAACCAATAACCGTAACAATTTTAATTTCATTACAATTAGTATCTTTAAGATACTGCTTTGAAAAACTCACATTGCAGGGATTCACACAAACACCTAAAAACTTGTACTCACAGGCTTCTTTAAGAAGCTGGACTAACTCTTCCTCTGTTGCATCCTGCTTTAAAAGAGTATGTTCTATATATTTATTCAATTCCATAACTTCCCCCTAGTAAATCTTAAAAAATATCACAGCAAAGAGCCCTACAATTATACAATAATACCCGAAAATTGCGAGTGAAAACTTTGTAACAAACTTCAGAAAATACTTTATACAAACATATCCTACTAAACCCGAAACAACCGTTCCTGCAATAATAGCAGTCCAATTATAGGCAATAACTTCATGATAATTAAGTTTCAACAGAGGATAAGCGATAGAAGCTCCTAAAATTATCGGAATACTTAAGAGAAATGAGTATCTTGCAGCTACATTTCTGTCCATTCCGCTCAAAAGTCCGGCAGCAATTGTCAGCCCCGAACGTGAAAACCCCGGAAGCGCGGCAAGACCCTGCGCTATAGCAATCAATACAGAATTTTTCATATTAATATCCGTTTTATTTACATATTTTTTTGCCAAAAATTCACTAAACAGAAGTAATAAACCTGTTACAACAAGTATTATTCCCACTATTTCCGGCTTAAAGACAAGACCTCCTGCTATTTCATTAAGCGGGTAAGCTATCAAAACAGTGATTACAGTTCCCAAAATTATGTATACACCCAGTTTAAAATCTCTGGAAGAATAATCTTTGGTTTTTATTCCAATATAAAGCGCCTTAACAATCTCAAAAATCTCTTTTCTAAAATATATCAATACCGCAACCAATGTTCCCAGATGCATCATTATATCCGCAAAAATTTCTTGGTTTGAGTTGTGTACAACTTCGATTCCTTTAAAAACTTTATAAAAATTTGAGGTAAAAACAAGATGTGCAGAACTTGAAATAGGTAAAAATTCACTTAATCCCTGTACAATTCCCATCAGCACCGCTTGTATTAAATCCATTGAAAACCCTCTTTTAGTCTTATCTAATTTACCAAATTTATTATAACATAATAATATTATTTAATTTGTCGCAAAAATTTTATTTCCGGCTTTGAATAAATTAGTATATTTTGAAAACTTGCATGTAAAATCGCCGCTATGATATAATTTTCGATTAGGAGGTATGTGTATGAATATTAGTTCCAGTACATTACGATATACATTATCTGGAAATTTAGTTTATAGAGCAAATACTCCGACAAACAACAAAACTTACTCTGATAATAAATCTATTTCCGGCAGTTCTGCGGCTCAGGAAAAGAAAAACAACACCTGGAAGTACATTACCGGCGGGTTATTGTTTTTTGCTATGATTGGAGATATTATTGCGGAACGAAAAATAAGGCTTGAGGATAAAGCTAAACTGGAGGCTTTAAAAAACGAAAAAGAACTCCTGAATAAAATGTTCAAAGAAGCAGATGAAAAATCAAGAAAACTGGAAGACGATATGGAAGCACTGAATAAACTGGTAGAAAGTCTGAATTCAGACAGCAAAAATGAATTTGCCAAATACGATTATATTTCTAAAAAAATAAAAGAGGCAAAAAAAAGAAATTCAAACAACAAATAAACTAAAGTTTTTTAACGATTTCTTCCAGACAAATTTTAACGTGTGCATAATTTAGCCCGCCTTGCATATAAGCAACATACGGTTCTCGCATAGGACCGTCCGCAGAAAGTTCAATCGTAGAACCTTCAATAAAAGTTCCGCCTGCCATTATAACTTTATCCTCATATCCCGGAATATATTCCGGAACAGGAGTTACATATCCGTTAACAGGAGAAAGGGACTGAATTGTACGACAAAAAGCTTCCAGATGTTCCGGTTTCCCAAAAATTATGTTCTGGATAATATCAGTCCTTTCTTCATTGTATTTTGGACTTGAGTTAAATCCTATATCTTCAAAAATTTTAGAAGCAAGAATTGCCCCCTTAACAGCATCGGCAACAACAGACGGTGCCATAAAAAGCCCCTGAAAAATCAACCTGTGCTGATTAAACATTGCTCCGCCTTCACTCCCTATTCCCGGTGCCGTAAGTCTGTTTGCAGCCCGTTCTACCAGAAGTTCTTTACCTGCAATATACCCGCCGGCTTCGACGATTCCGCCTCCGGGATTCTTTATCAGAGAACCGGCAATTAAATCCGCACCGGCTTCTAATGGTTCACGACTTTCAACAAACTCTCCGTAACAATTATCTACAAAACAGATACATTCCGGATTGTTGGATTTTACTATTTTACAGATTTTTTCAATTGTATTAATTGAAAGAGATTTTCTTGTAGAATACCCTTTTGAACGTTGAATTAAAACCATTGTAGTATTTTTATCAACCATTTCTTCAAGTTTCGTAAAATCAACCTCAGTATTATTTTTCAATGGAACTTCTTCATATAAAATACCGTTTCCAATAAGCGAAGAACGTTTTGTTTCATCATCACCGGCGGTTCCGATTACTTCCTGCATAGTATCATAAGGTTCACCGGCTACAGACAAAAGTTTATCCCCGTATTTTAAATTCCCGAACAGAGCGCAGGCAAGAGTATGTGTTCCGGAAACAAAATGAATTCTGACAAGAGCTTTTTCTGCGCAAAAAACCTGTGCGAAAACTTTATCAAGCACCTCTCTGCCCAAATCATCATGCCCGTACCCCGATACCGTATAAAAATGTTCCGGAGCAACACGGTTATCATAAAAAGCTTTTAAAACTTTTCTCTGGTTAAAATCTCTTATTTCATCTATTCTGTCAAATTCTTTTTCCAAAAATTTTTCGGCTGATTTAAAATCATAAAACATACTATTCTTCCTCTGAATAATTATAAAAATAAATAAAAAAACCTGTCAATCCGGAATTAACTATTATTAGAGGCTTATTTTACAAAAAATATTTCTTCACTTCACGCTAAACGCCATAAAATTTGCTCATTTTTTGACATTAATTTAATCGTATCATTTCTCCGGTTCTTTTATCCCATTGCAAGATATCAAGCCTGCTGTTTCACTTCTTTCCCACGATACCCTGCACCCGCGCGATAACCGGATATTGAATAGAAAGCTGGAAGTGCAGGCTCAATCCACTTAAGCCCCGACATTACCGCAACAGTTGCAATATCGTCCGAATGCAAGCATATATCAAGAATTTCCGGTTTTCGTTCCGTAGTATCATTTTCTTTAAAACATTTGTTTATAACTTTTTCCCCTATAAGGTTAGCTATTGCACTTCCGCCGATGATTCCTGTCATAACAATTCCGCTAACCATTCCGAATGCCCGCATAGCTTTTGATTTTATATTTAATTTTTCCATAATTCCAAGTGCCGCACCTGCACCTACATTACACAAAAATATATTGGCAAGATACTGATACGCACCTTCTTTAATTTTGTTTGGAACTTTATTCTTATAATCACTCTCAGTCAATCTATCACCAAGAATACCTCCAGCAATTCCTCCAAGAACAGGAATTAGTCCAAACACTGACAGCCGCCCTATTTCTGAAAATATTTCTTTAGAAGTTAATTTTTCAGGCTCTGGAATAAGATTATTAAACAAATCCTTGCCGTCTTTTGTGTGTAGATTTTCTGAAAGGTTTTTAACTTCATTGACATTCAGAACTTGTGATTTAATCTTATGCAGAAGCTCCTCCGTTTTGGAATTTACTTTATTTTTTGCAAGAAAGTCATTAACCAGCACAGAGTTTCGTTTCTCCAGTTTTTTTAATTGAACTACATCCGGAGCAGTGCGGAATATTTTCGAAGTAACCTTCGGTGCGTAAAGAGAAGATGCAACTGCCCCAAACATAGTCAGACCATTGCGGATAAATACTTCCTTTCTTTTTTCTTTCGGAGCATTATAAGTATCATTTACAACTATAGCTCCTGCGCCCAAAGTAAGAAGCGGCGGCAGTGTTCTGGAAAAATTCCCGACCAGCCTCGGTTGATCAAGAAATTTTGCGAATGCTTTTATTTTACTCATTGTTTGGCAATCCTAACAAATTAATTCAAAAAATATTGTAAGCAAGACCTAACATTTTGTCAAGAGGGCAAATTTTTAACTCTGCACTGCACTCCTTATGTAACTCTTATAAAAAAGTTTTATTTTGTCCGACCTAATCTTTAAATAAATCATAAAAGTTATAGAATTGATGCGGATATTTGAGAGTATATTTTTCCCAAAATTTCACATAAGCATTCTGCATATCTGAAAGAATATCATTCTTTTTTTCTTTATCAGAACTAAATAATTCTGTATAAACTTTAAACTTTTTTCCTGCTTTTACACATACTATAAAATAAACAGGTACATCCATCATCAGGGCGAACCTTAGAACTCCTACAGGAAACTCAACTTTATGATTAAGAAAATCCGCTTCATATACTTTATTTGTATTTTCGGAAGCAACTCTATCACCTGCCATAAAAACTATTTCTCCATTTTTAAGACGGTCTGCAATCATAATAGAAGTGTCTGCATTTATTTCCTCTACAGGAAACGCATCCAGATTGAGTTTCAATTCGAGAGAATTTAAAAAATGGTTAAATCGCTTACACGTGCTTGCCTGTAAAAATACGTTTACTCTGTTTGGATGAGTGAGTTTTTTATTCTGAAACAGTGTCCTCAAAATTTCAACATTTCCGACATGAGTTGTTATAAAAAAGGCTCCGTTGTATACCTCCGGATTTGAAAGTTCAAACCTGTCGGGATCAAGTTTTCCTAGAAAAGATATAAACTTATCTACAAGAGCATTTCCGTAATTTAAAAATTGAATGAAGGAATGAAATATAATAAACTTTTTATTCAAAATTTTAAAAAACTTTTCAGATGCCTGACGCCTTTCTTTAGCAGTCAAAAAAACTGCTGCTGCAACAAAGAATGCAATAATTCTAACAGGAATTTCACCAAAAATCTCATATATATATTTAGTAAGAATAAGTCGTTTCCGCCCTGCTCCCTGTTCGGATAATTGGAACCAATTTTTAGGCATTTTCCTCTCCGGCTAATTTCAAATTACGCTCAAATCTTTACATAATATGATTTTAGCATAAAAATTCATTTATTTTTAACCAGAAAAAGGCTTAAGATGTACGAAGTTACAATACCAATAAAAAGCGTCAAACCAATAGAACTTACAAGTTTAAATCCGGTAAAACCTAAAAGCATAAATGAAAACGCAGTAGAAGCCGCCGACATAAAGACAGCATCTTTTGATTCATCACCGCAATTAAACCTGAAAATTGAATAATCAAGACTAAACCCTGCGATTAAGAATAACCCGAGTATATGGAAAAGATTCAGACTTTCGCCAAAGAGAGATAAAATCCCCACAGTAAACAGAATCCCGAGAATCGGAGAAATGCTTACCATTAAAGCATTTTTTATTCCGTACATAAAACTCAAAATAATCATTAAAACCACAAGTGCGCAAGGAAGCAGAAGCAGGCAATCAATTCTCCTTATTTTCATCATTTTAGATATTTCATCTGCGGGATTCAAACTTCCTTCAACATGTTCTTTTACAATAACGTAAGAAGCTCCGTCATCAAGATAAAATTCTGTTTTTAGAGGGAATTTTTCAACGTCATAAATTTTTCCCTCTACAGGCTCAAATTTAATTCCTGTTCTTTTCTCATATTTTTGTAAATCGTTTTTATACAAATCACTGACCAATCTCAAATTCTCTTCCTGACGTTTGATTGAAGATACAAAATTGCTTAAGGAAATTGAATCCTTTAGATTTAGGCTCTCCTCCTTTGCCAGAATTTCATCAGTATTGCTGCCCTCAATTATTAAGAACTCTGTACTTTCGTGAGTAAATACATTTTTATAAAGAGTTTCCGCTCTCAAAAGATTCTCTGGCGGAGTATAAAAGCTTTTTATATTGTCATTGAATTTTATATTGAAACTTCCCAAAATAATTACTGCAAGCACAATTGTAAGAATCGTTTTTTGCGGAAGCGAAACTTTTTGAAAAGTATTAAATTCCTTAAACTCTCCAAACATTGGAAGGATAATTAATACAAAAAGATAAACCCCGATGAGTCCGGATGAAGTAAATATCCCGACCTGTCTTAAGACTTCTATATTCGAAAAATACAGAAATAAAAATGCGATAACCGTTGTAAGCATGGAGGAAGTAAGACTATTTCTAAAAACCTTATCATCTTTTTTGAGAAAATAATGGAGTGAATAGTCCAAACTTATACCAATAAGAGAAGTAGAAAAAACAAACGTAAGAATGTGAAGTTTATCAAAAAACAGTGACGAAACCGAATATCCAAATAAAAAACCAAACAAAATACTTAACCCTATCGGGATTAAGATTTTTATTGAACGAAAATAAAATTTGCACAATAAAACCAGAGCCAGAGTAGAAATTATACATATAAAATTAATCTCGTTATTAGACTTTGTACTGGCAAAATACGAATGCACAGGAGTTCCCGTAAGGTAAATGTTTTTCCCCTCTGCAGCATTTATAAGAGTTTTAAGTTCATTGTTATTCTGAATTTTAAAATGTGAAACCGAATAATATTTGCCACCAAACTCCTTAATATTGTCATCATAAAGTCCGGAAATTGAGAGAACAAAATCTGTTGCAAAAAGATAAGGATCATTAAGAGGCGGCGCAATATAAATTCCAAGAGGATTGTAAAGCCCTTCCAGCGCTTCATTTTGAAGCTCCGAATACTTTTTTTGTTTAAGCAGTTCCCGTTTTTTTTCGGTTAAAAAATTGGCAGGATAATCCCTGTAAATTTCTGAAACTTCTTGAAAATTCGTTTTTATCTGAGGGAAATCGGATTTTAATTCCTCAACCGTTTCCGGTGTTTCACCTTCAAAAATTACATTCACACTTTGCGAAGATATATTTGCAAGTTTTACCAGATATTTTTCTGTCTGGGAACTCGGGTTCACAAACGCCCCCATCAAATCAACTTCAACGGGATTTGCCTTTATAAAAGCAAAAGTAAAAAATATTATGGAAAAAACTATAAATAATATTCTCTTAATCATTCAAACCAAATAGCAGTCTGTGTTCCATCACACGTTAGTATATTTATTTTTGTAATCTTAGAACCGGCACCGGTTATTTCGATAGATTTCAGATAATTATATGCCTTAGAATCCTCCTTTGGCATAAGTGCAAAATCCCAGTTTTTCTCATCCCCTTCATAAAAGAAACGAAAATCTTTTTCAAGCTTTGAATATGACTTGTTAGAAATAGCGGTGATCACACTATTTATTTGTCTGTAATCCTTTGAAGTATAAGAAGTCGTACTCTGAATCGGATAAGTTGTACTAAAAATAACACCTTTATCTTTTTCAAACTCAAAGTCGCCGGAAGATTTTATAACCATGCCGGAAACAATTTTTTCCTGTCTGAACTTACACTTTGTGCTTTCCAACTCCGGCAGTTTGCCTGAAATCTCTTCCAGCTTCATTTCATGGTCAAACACCGCAGCACTGGCAAGCGGCATGAATATCAGTAAAAATAAGAAAGCAAAAATCTTATTCATTTTTCTCTCCGGTCTTAAATTAAATATACCACATATCCCAAGTAACTGTGTAGTAAATAAGTTTTTTATTATTAGTGAAGTTTGAGGGGTGCAGTATGAATCTGTATGCTGCCTCAGTGGTGGGGAGTAAGCGCTACATTACTCACTGCTGAATCATATAGCAATTATCTGGTTTTAAGTTCACCATCAGTAATAGATATACTGCTTTTAGCCTTATTTAAATATTCCATATTAAATGCTTTAGTTTTGTCTTTTAATTTATCCTCAAGATAATAATTTTTTGAAGTTTCAATCACATTTTCCAAATTACGAAAAGAATACTGTTTTTTCTCCATCTCCTCAGCCAGCTTTTTCAGGTTTGACTCATTTGACTTAAAGAAATTTTCACTATCCTTAATATCTTTCAAATTCATTTTTATAGCTTCAAAAAGACAATCCCTATCCGGCAGCGGTATTTCTTTAATATTTTTGAATCTACTCATTGCCGCACCGTCTAATCCATTATTTTTTGGAGATAAGTTGGTTGTACCGATAATAGTAACATTTGGGGATTTTGCACTTAGTTCATCCATATAATTCAAGAAAGCTGAGCGATGTTCTAATTTTGTCATAAAATACGAACCACCGGTTTTTTCTGTAATTTTTTCTATTGGTTGAACAATTGTATCTATTTCATTAAAAGTTATAACATAGTTCTTATCCGGATTTTTTTGCGATGTATCTAAAATATTTTCAAAAATTTTCTTTAAGTTATCAGTTCCCTTTCCTGCCCATTCCGAATTAAAATCAGAATGTTTAACATCCATGTATTCTGCGCCAATGGTCTTGGCATATATTTTAGCAAAAAACGATTTTCCCGTCCCCGGGGCTCCATATAAAAGCAGCCTGTTCGCCTTCTGCGGATGTCCTACTTCTTGTAACAAATCATTTCCGGCATACGCATAATTAACCTGATGTTGTAAAAAGTCTCTCAAATCTTTATTAATACTTTTACAAGTTCGCAGGGTTGGAATTTTTTCATCTAAATTCAAGCTCTCAAAATTTTTAATTAAATTATTCTTTTTGACTTTTGGGCTCTTTTCTAATACTGCTGCCATATTATAATTGACTATACAATTTATCATTGAAGGAATTAGAGCTGCTGTAGCAAAACAGGCTGCACTCAAACCAATCTTTTTAATCAACTTACTGCGTTCTTCGTTTTGTTTTTCCACAGTTTTATTATGCTGTATTATTGATTTTTGAAAATCGTCTGTTGTAAGTGAGTTTTTAAAAGACAAACCTCGTTGAAAGTATATTCCGCTATATCCGGTTACCGGTTGAATCATAACACATATTCCTTCTTTACAAAAAGAGATGTATTTTTTCATACATCTCTTTTAAATTTTATAACTTATTATTATATTGTAAATCGTTGGAGTTATACTGTTTTTTTTGCTATCTTGTTCATCCTTTGGTGTATAAACAACATTATTAATAGCATTAATTAGCATAACATTCTCCTTTGTGTGCAGTTTATCATATTACGGTTAATATTGTCAACTTGTCAATCTTATACTTAAAAAATAAGCAGGCTGCTTATAAATTCTTGTTGCAGCAGCGGCTGCAACCTGCAAACTTTTTAACAAAATCTATAAAACTGCCTTCTTTAACCGTTCAGGCGCTTCAAACAAAGTTTCACCCGTTTTTGTCGAAACTGCCATTTGCATTGTATGTGCTGATAAAATCTTTTCCCCGCTTTCACTAACAATATCATATTTTATAATAATTGCCGGTTCAAGTTCCTTGAGGACGCAGCGGACTATTAAATTATCCCCGAATCTTGCAGACTTAATAAACTTAAAATCCATCTTTGCTATCGGATACATTATCCCGTCAGCGTACATTTGCATATAATTATACCCAAGCTTGTCAAAGAAATCACATCTTGCACGCTCAAGGTATTTTACATAATTTCCGTGCCAGACAATATTCATCGGGTCTAAATCGTAAAAGGGTACTTTTATTTCTAATTCTGTTACTATTTTTTTCATAAACTATTCCTGTAAAAAACTCTTTACCGGCAAAACTCCGGAAGAAAAAACCTTTTCTTCATTATAATATTTGAAACTGACTCCGGAATCTGTTTTCTTAAGTTCCAACTCTACAACATCAAGCGGTTTAATAATATTTGAGAACTTTACTCTTCTTATCTGCCCCTGCGTACAATCAATTCCAAAAACAAGTTTTGTAAACCATTTTGCATAAAATAACTGCACAACTCCTGGCAAAATCGGCATACCTTCAAAATGACCTTTAAAAAAATTACTGTTTTTAATAAAAGTTAATTTAAAAATCGCACACTCGCCTTTAGTCTGGCGTGACAGAATGAGAGGCAGCGAAAGGTTACGTTCAAACAATTCTTTTATCAATTCTTTATCAAATTTACCGGTTTCTTTTCTCGGAATAACGTCAAAAAATTTCCAACGCTGAGGAATAATCTCAAATTTATCAGTCAACTGTGATTTAAGTTTCTTTACAAGAGTAAGTTTATCATTTTCTTGTAAAAACTTCTTTCCCGCATCATTTAAAACACATAAAGCCGCAAGTTTTCTGTCAAATTCAAGACAGTATGATTCATTGATGAAATCTAATTTATTAATCTCTGCTTCAACATCAGATGACATAATCCGTTTTTCCTGAACTTTTAACACTCTTCCGCGTCTTTCCAAAAACTCAATTTCTCCATTCTCATAAAACTTAATTCTGTCTTCCAGAATTACAGGGTTACAAGAAGAATAATCGGAATAAATCTTTGTATAATCGTCGGTAACTTCAAGAACTTTTACCCCTCTAAAAAGCCGCATACGCGCCTTGTTATCTTCCCGCCATGCAATATTCCCACTCTCGGAACTTCCGTAAATTTCTATAACCCTCTCTGAAATACTCTTTGCAAACTCAAAAGTCTTATCTTCAAGTTTTGCTCCGGCTGTCATAATAACTTTAGGATTAATTTTCGGTAAATCCCCGTATTTCCTCATCGCTTCAAGAAAAGAAGGAGTTGTTACGAGAACAGCATTCTCTACATTTATATCTTCCGGATAATTAATACGCTTCGGGTAAATTTTTCCGCCCATTAATCCCGGATATAATAACTGGCACGTAAATCCCCACCTGTGTTTTGGAATTGTAGTGGAAATAAAATTACAACTGCTGTCCAAATTCAGCAGTTCCTTCATATCCTGCATTTCGATTCTCATCCGGTCAAGATGGGCTTTTACAAACTTGCCCTCCGAAATTGTTCCGCCGGTTTGGAATGTAACTTCTCCTGTAGTTAAAAAATTCTCTAACAGCTCCTCAAATTTATCCATGCTTCCTCATAAAATTGATTCTTATTATATATTCTATAATAAAAATAGTTCCGACAAGTATATAAGAAACAAACCCGTTATATAAAGCCCATATCTTTTCTGACATAAAAACAGTAGCAGCTGACACAACAAAATTCAGAAATGTAAAAACAGCCCAAATATATGTCAAATTCCTTGTATATTCCATAACTGCTTCATTAGAGTCTGGATCCGAAGCCAGTGCAATTTTTTGTATGATAGTTTTTTCCTGAAAAAGAGATGAAAAAAAGATAAAAAACAGGCAAAAATTCATAACGGGCGGATAGTATTTTAATAACATAAAATCCGTAAAATGGAATAAACCAATAACGGCAAACATACCAATAAACGGCGCAAGAACTTTAACAACTCTCCGAATCTTATCCGAGGAGCGCATAGACAGCTTCCACGACATCATTAATTGTCTGAATTTTTTTAAATTCCGCAGGTGAAAGTTTTTTATCCGTGAATTTTTGCATTCTGACAGCAATATCAACCGCATCAATACTATCCAAATCTAAATCCTGAAACAAATTTGCCTCCGGTTTTATATCCTCTTCATTAATTTCCAGCTCTTCTGTCAGAATTGTTTTTAATTCATCAAGAATCTGCTCCTTTGTAAACTTCTCAACCATTGATTCTTGACTCCACAAAATCACTTAATGTATTAACGGAATAAAAATATTGTTTATTCACATTCTTATTTTCTTCCATTGAAATATTATACTTACGCTTGATAGCCATACCAAGTTCTAATGCGTCAATAGAATCCAAACCCAAACCTTCATTAAATAAAGGTTCATCGTCCCCGATGTCTTCCGGAGAAATCTCTTCCAGTGCTAAAGACTCAATAATTAATTTTTTTATATCTTCTTTTATACTCATACCAATATTATATCATAAACTATACAAATATTCTTCAAACATTTTATTTATATTTTTAAGTAAAGTACGACCGCAAAAAGTGCACCATTTCGCCTTACCCGTCTGTCAAAAGAAATTTTTATTGTTACAATGCTGTCTCGAACATAAAGCCAATTGGCTATTGCAGGTAAATCGGTACTTCATTCCACACTGAAAAACGCTCGAAAAAGTTTCCCTGCAGTTTGTCATTGTCCTATTGAATCAGGACGCTGTATTGAAAAATTAACAAAATACGTTATAATAAAAATATCGGGGCGGCAGCTGCAACTGCCATAACCTGTTTTAGAAATCGAAGTAGCGCTTATCTTTTATGGTAAGTGCTACTTTTTATTATGAATAAAATCAATAAAAGCAATATTAATGTTAAATTGATATTTTCCATAATGACCTCCTTTCTTTCGGAACATCCGACCGAAATCGAAGTTTTTTGTTGTGCCGAAGTTCTTTTAGAAATACAGGTTTGCCCCTTGATATTTTATTTTAAATGTTCAATTATATAATTCTTCTTCAATTTGTTTAGTAATTTTATGTTTTGCAGAAATTTCAGTATCTTGAATATAATCATTGATATCAATTTCCGGCATCTCTTCAAGTTCAAAAGTTATACGTCTGCTGTTTACGGCATAAAAAGGTTCATTAATATACAAAAAATCCCCGTCATTTGTTATCTTAACGGGAACAATATTTTTTCCTGCATTCAAAGCAATCAATGCAGCACCTTTTTTCATCTTCAAATGTTCATCTTTTCTATGTCTTCTGCCAGCAGGAAACACAACAAAATTAAACCCCTTATCAAGCATCTTTCTGGTATCAGCTTTTAAAACCTCAATATCAACATCGTTTGTAATAAAAATACTCCCAATAATATGTTTTAAAATAGGATTATGTGCAAGTGCCTCTTTTACAACACAAGTTGTTCTTGGAATAAGCCCGATTAAAATTACAATATCAATAAAACTCGGATGAGTGGCTGCAATAACTTTGTTTTCTATCTTACCTAAATTTTTAACATTCAATTTAATTAATCGTAAAAAAATTAAAAGATAGAGAAAAAATTTCCACACCACATGAATAATATCCGAACACAACTCTTTATCCTTTTTAATAAAAGGAAACAGCAAAAAATTTAGAACAACAGAACCAAATCCGAATATTCCAAAACAAAATGTTGCAATCAGTGAGCGAATATATTTCATATAAAGAATTATACAATATAATCCCGAACAAAAAAGTAATATTTCTGATTAATACATTTTCTACCTTGCTTAAATGAAAATTTATATTTCCCCTGATAAATCATATTCGGTAGAGCCGGTAATTTTTACCATTTCGATATCACCGGGAACAACCATCTTGTCAGTATAAATATTTACAACTCCATCAATTTCAGGCGCATCATACTGGGTTCTTGCAATAACCTCACCCTCATCAGAGCAGCATTCAATTATACAAGGAATAGTTTTTCCTACAAACTTTTTATTACGCTCAACTGAAATTCCCTGCTGAATTTCCATAAGCTTTTTGTATCGTTCACGTGCAATTTTTACGCTTACTCTGTTTGGCATCTTATAAGAAGGAGTCCCTTTTTCACGGGAATAAATAAACACGCCCATCCTGTCAAACTTCATATCGCGAACAAAGTTGCATAAGTGTTCAAAATGTTCTTCAGTTTCACCCGGATAGCCGACAATAAACGCTGTTCTTATTGAAACATCAGGAATTCTTTTTCTTATATTTTCTATCATCGGGCGATAATCAAAAGAAGGCCGGTTCATCATTTTTAATAATTCCGGATGGGAATGCTGGAGCGGAATGTCGACGTATTTTACAACCTTGTCCAATCTTGCAATTGTATCCAAAAGTTCATCGCTCATCTGTGTCGGATAAGCGTACATTACACGAATCCAGCCAAGACCTTTAATTTCATTTAACTCTTCCAGAAGTTTTGAAAGCATAGGCTTTTTATAAATATCAATTCCATAACCTGTAGTATCCTGCGCAACAAGGATAATTTCCGTTACTCCTTTTTTAACAAGTTTTTTTGCTTCTTCAACAATATCTTCGATTTTTCTTGAATGATAATTCCCTCTCAAATACGGAATAACACAATACCCGCACCTGTAATTACATCCGTCGGCTATTTTAATGTAGGAACTTGCCCCCATAGTAATTTGTTGGCGTTCGATATTTTCGGGATAAATATATTCCGGTTCCGGATTAACCTCGCAAATGTATTCACTATCAATCTTTTTCAATACATCAATAATTTTTGTAAAATCTGTTGTCCCTAAAACGGCTTTTATTTCCGGAATTTCCTGCTTTAGTTCTTCCGGATGTTTTTGAGACAAGCAGCCGGTTACGATAACATTTTTACCCTTATCAACGAGTTCCAAGATTGAACTGATAGATTCTCTTTCTGCATCGCAAATAAATGAACAGGTATTAACAATAACGGTATCCGTTTCATCTTCGTTCAGAGTTACTTCATACCCGTTTTGAGCTAAAATACCGAGTATTAATTCTGAATCAACTAAATTTTTTGCACATCCATGGCTTATGAGAGCTATCTTTTTCATATTAAAAATGTAACATAAAAAATTATACAAAACTATCCTGTTTGCATAATGTAACTTCTCTAAACCGGCTTTTTAAAAAATCTTCTTTATTTTTCTTAATTTACTCACGTTGTACTTGGAATTTTCTTCCTGCTGAAACCCGCCAAGTATAAAGCTAGATAAGTTTTTGGGGAAATGTTAGATTGTCGGAATGGATTTCTTAATATCAACAATAAAACTATTAGTGCAATATATCTGAACGCAGGTCAATTTTTAGCATAAAATTAAAAAATCTTGCCCGCAAAATCACAACTCAAACAAAGTGGATACAATGCCATTTTAGAACTATAATCATTATTATCAGGCATAAAAATGAGTAATCAGAAATACATAGCATTAATAGATTGTGACAGCTTTTTTGTTTCGTGTGAGAGAAAACTGAATCCGGAACTTAAAGGGCTTCCGGTATCTGTTGTTTCGGGAGAGCGCGGATGCGTCATTTCCCGCTCTATAGAAGCAAAAATGCTCGGTATCCCTATGGGAATACCACTATTTCAAGCTGTTGAAAAATTTCCTGAATGTATTTACATAAGCGCAAATCACTACAACTATACAAAAATTTCAAAACAGGTTATGGCAATACTAAAAGAGATGAGTCCAAATGTAGAAGTTTACTCTATAGATGAGGCATTTGTAGACTTCACGGGACTTACTAAACTTTACAAAAAAAATTACTTTAAACTGGCAAGAGAGTTACAAAAAAGAATTCTTGAAGAAGTTGATATTCCTGTAACTATAGGAATAAGCCGAACAAAAACCCTTGCCAAACTTGCTTCCGACAAAGCAAAAAATACTTCTACAAGGGTTGCATTGGTTGGAAAATGTGGTATCAAACATCTTTTAGAATACACTGACATTCAGGAAGTCTGGGGTATCGGACGCAAACTGGGAGTAAAACTCAGAGGGCTTGGTGTCAGAACGGCACTTGATTATATAAATCGTGATGAAAAATGGATTAAACAAAAATTTGGCAAAAACGGACTGGGAGTACAAACAGAACTCTGCGGAATTATAGTGTCTCCTGTAAGCGACAAGGTTGAACTACCCAAATCCATAAGCGATACCAAATCATTTCTTGAGTTTTCTTCTGATTTACAATTTCTGAAAAATGAACTTTCAATTCACATTCACTCATGTTGTACAAGACTAAGAAAGATTGATTGCAAATGTTCCTCTATAGGCGTTATTTTAAAAACAAAAGATTTCAGAACCCTTTATGTAAAAACGCAATTAGATACCCCGACAAATTTTGAATTTGAAATTTCACGTATCGCATTTCCTATATTGGAGAAGATGTTTGATTCAAGAGAGCTCTACAGAAGCACAGGTATTGTTCTTGAAAATTTTCAGGAAAATGCCGAAGAACAATTATTATTGTTTAACAATAATGAAAAAAAAGAGCAGAACGAGAAACTCGGTAAAAGTCTTGATAAATTGGAACAGAAATTCGGGCGTAATATTGTCCGAACAGGTTTTGTAAATAAAGATATTCCATTTAAACAGGGTTTTTTAACAAGTCCGCAAGATGTTGAATAATAAATGTTATACCTAAGTTAGAGATTTTTTATAATTTTGAATAGTTAATATTTTTGCAAAGGTATATATAATTATAAATAATATGAAAATCATAACATCACAGAAATTTTGTATCATTATCCCTCTCAATCCTAAATTGGATTCAAAAGAAGTCAAGCGTTTAGAAGAAGAAATAAAACTGCATGCCGGCAAACGCATCGGTATTAATCTGGACTATGTAGTAGATTGCACTATTGAATTTCTTGACTTTGTTAAAAAACTCAAAACAGAACTGTTTAATATTCATTCAGACATCCTTTCATTGCTCCTCCTGATGAATATTGATAAAACAACTTCGCTTTATACAACCGAAGAAGATTTTAAAACCAACAGACGCAGACTTTTAAATCGCAGGTTTAATATTGTATAAATTATCCTTATCAAATGTATAGTGCACAATTTATAATTGAGACTTATATAGTAAATTCCACTAAACAAATTAAAACGGTTAACAATGCTTAACAATCATTGTTTTCGGGCTTAGAATTATAAATCTTTCTAATTATTTTAGCAAAATTAGAAAGAATCATTTTTGTTTTCAGAGATTTATTTACTAAAATCTTTTACTTCTTCATTAAAATATTCCGTGTATTTTTCTTAAAACCTTTTTTAATTCTTTCTTATTGCAGGTTTCATACTTGCCATCCCTAAGGTGTAAACTTTGTCCCAGTCCGGTACTAAATGCCATGATTATTGCTCATAGTTACTTTTCCTATTTTGTACTATTTAATGTTAGCTGTGTTTTTGGAAGTTCTGGTACTTTAC
>CAZXQM010000014.1:0-23348 GCA_964643455.1 uncultured Vampirovibrio sp.
TTGTTTCATTTATTCAAATTTATAATACCAGTAAAGCAGTAACATGTACAGTCTATATATCTTATATGTAGTACTTGAATGATTATTTTTATAATTGTACTTTTAGAGTCGTATAAAAAATATTAGCGGTCTGAGTAATTATTTATTCCTGCGATTTATTATAACTTTCGAATGATACAAGGTTTTTGTAATGTCATATAGTTTTATAAGGGCGTTTTGCCAAATCCGTAATATATATTATAACTATTAAACACTTTTTAGTCTGGCTTATAAAAGTCAATAACAAATTATTGAAAATCTCCGTATCTTGATACAACTCTTGTAACATAAATTTGCTCACAACTGCCATTGCCGTTATCGCCTTTAATGGTTTTGTCATCACGTGTTGTACTTGAGATTCCATGTTCTATTCTGCCGTCGTTGCGGTAAAATCTATATTTAACCAGATATCCTTCCAGATATACAATATCTTTCTTTCTAAGTTTTTTTATCCCCCTTCTAACATTTTTATTTGCTGGGCAAATATGATTATTAGTGATAGAATGAGTAAATTCACCCTTGTTTTTAAAATATTTGGATACATGATTATCCCAAGCTGAGCCGCTGCAATAATAATATGCAATCGTAGAAACCATACGAACTTTAACTGCTTTATAGACTTCTTTGTACTGAAATCCGCCAAAACCTATTGAAATATCGTAAGGGTAAATAGCTGCAGATTGTAATTTAGACGGTCTAGATTGAATAGCATAGACTCTTCCGTAAATTTTATACTTAGCAATAGGAGTAATTTCTGCAATACCCTCGCTGGTTTTGTGTTTAAACGATTCTCCGTCTTCAATATTTATTTGAACCGGTTCTGAAAATGGTTCCATATCAACGTTTTCAAGTACGGTATTATCAAATCCGATATTTCTTATAATAAAAATAAGTAAGATAATAACAATAATTATTTTAAATTCTGTACTTATCTTGGTATATTCGGTATCACTATTAAGCCAGTTCAATTATACATCCTTACATTTTCTCTGGTGCGGAAACTGCAAGAATATCAAGAGCGTTTTTGAGTGTTATTCTTATTGCAACCATTAAAGCCAATCTTGATTTCATTAAATCGATATCATCACATATTACACGGTTTGAGTTATAGAATGAGTGAAACTCTGCAGCGAGTTCCTGAACATATCTGCAAATTGTATAAACAGTTCTATTTTGAGCGGAAAGTGCAATTACGGATTTGAACTCTTCCAACTTTAATATTAGTGATTTAGCGGAATCTGCTGTTTTTAGAATAATATCTTTATTAAAGTTATTAATTAAATCATCCAGTTCTTGCTGTGACATAGGTGCTTTGACAACATCTCCTGTTTCAGGATTTATTCTGTCGTTAATTGCGTTTCTCAGAATGGAACAGACTCTTGCATGTGCGTATTGAACATAAAATACAGGGTTTTCATCTGTAGAACGTTTTGCAAGTTCAATATCAAAATCAAGTGTCATATCTATGTTACGCATTTCCATCCAGTAGCGTGTTGCATCTACTCCAACTTCTTCTATTAAGTCGTCAAGTGTAACCATATTTTTGCGCTTGCCCATTCTTACTTCTTCACCATTTATTACCAGATTAACCAATTGTCCGAGGAGAATTTCCAGCCTGTCAGGATCATAACCCAGGGCTTCAAGAGAGGCTTTTACCCGTGCTACATAACCGTGATGGTCAGCACCCCAGATATTTATTAGCCTGTCAAAACCTCTTTTTAACTTATCTGCATGATAGGCAATATCAGCAGTAAGATATGTATTTGAACCATCGGCTTTTTTTATTACTCTATCTTGATCGTCACCAAATTCTGACGATCTAAACCACATAGCACCGTCTTTTTGATAAAGCATTCCTTTTGCCATAAGTTCTTTGTAACTTTCTTCTACTTTTCCTGAATTATGCAAGTCAAGTTCAGAGTAGAAATTATCGAAATGGACTCTGAAATTTTCCAGAAGTTTTTTCTGGCATTCTTCCATTTCTTTTTTCGCAAAATCAGAAAGTCCTTTTACGTCAAGTTTGTTAGAAGATGTATCAGGGTTCTGTTCAATATATTTCTTGGCAACAGGAATCAGATATTCTCCCGGATAATAATTTTTTCTTTCGGTTTCATCTGTAGGAAAATCAACGTTTTCACCGAGTTCCTGCTGAATACGGATTTTTAGTGAATTTCCGAGTTTTTGAATCTGGCTTCCCGCATCATTGATGTAAAACTCCTGATAAACATCATATCCGTAGAATTTTAAAAGGTTTGCAAGTGCACTTCCCATTGCAGCCCAACGCCCGTGTCCTATGTGAAAAGGTCCTGTCGGGTTTGCTGATACATATTCCAGCAAAATCTTTTCATTTTTATTTTCACCTCTACCGTAATTTTCCTTTTTTGTAAGAATTTCTTCTACAGTATTTGCTAGAAGGTTGTTTTCTGCTTTAAAGTTGATAAATCCGCCAACAACTGATACGGAATAATTTTCGCCGGAAAGGTATTCGGATATGGAATTGGCTATCAATGGCGGAGCAATTTTTGCAGAACGTGCAAGCGATGATACGTTAACAGCAAAATCTCCAAAGTTTGGATTTTTTGGTTTTTCTATTATTAGGGTTCCTTTTTGATATTCGTTTGCTTGACCTAGTTTTTTATTTTCTATTGCTTTCAATATAGCTTTTTCAGTTTCATTTAAGAAAAAATCTTTTAACATTATTCATCCTCACATATTCTATATTATAGGGAAAATTATAAAATAAACAGGTATAAAAGTACATAAATAGAAATAACAAGTGATTATTATGTTTGGTTGTATTTGATTTATAATCAAATTATTATTTGGTTAACATTTGTTTACGTTTATTTGTAAAAAATATATATGCATGATATTATCCTTGTATACGAAAGAAAGGTAAAATTTTATCGGAAATGTACTGCCCAAACTATCACAATATATGTAAGGAGAACCCTATGTTAGATTTTTTGTTTAAAAAAGAAGTTGAAAATAGTTGTGAAAATATAAACAATTTTTATTCAAAATTAAGAGAAATACATTCGTTTGAAAGTATAACAGCAGAAAGAAAAGAGTATTTAAAATCTCAAATGTCAAAGTTTGGGTATCTTCCTTTTCCTCAAATAAAAGCATTGGAGGAACTTACGGATGCTGAAGTTTTATTTGCACTAGAATCAAAGTGGGAAGCTAATGGTGTTTTCCAAAATGGTAGTTTTAATTTTACAAAAGCAAGTGTTCTTGCCAGAAATAATATAAAAGATTCAAGCTGGCTTCAAAAGGAAGGTCATGATATAAAATTAATTAATCTTGCAGGCTTGGGAGACGGTAATAAGTCTTCAAGTTGCGGAAAGTTTATGGATTGGCTAAGAGAATTATTGATTTTACCGACCGGAAATTTGGAAAATAATATTTTTTCAACAACAATATATCTTACTCCATTTCATCCTAGAGAATTTGGTTGTGCCTATCTTCCGACAGCAAGTTGTGTAAGTCCTGCTTTAGAAGATAAAAATATTTCTGAAAAAACCGGTTATGGGTGTGATGAGCAGGTTAAGTTATTTATACAAATGGCGCAACTTGCCGGTCATCCGGTAATTTATGATATACTTCCTCAGACCGGAAGGTTTTCAAAACTTGTTCTTACAACTCCAGAGTGTGCAAGGTGGTTTGACATTAATGCTCTTATTAATGAGTTGAATAAAGATGTTGATGCGACTATTTCTAAATTCTCCGACAAGTATTCAAAAGATGATCTTAATATAGTCTCTGGTATATATAAAAAATCTCTTAAAGGTGAAGGTTATGGAGATTTGACAGAACATTACCAGAAAATTTTTGATGAAATAGATGAAGCATTAAAAGAAACAAAAATTTTCCTATCGAATTCTATGTTGGAAATGAGTATTCAGGAAAAGCTTCATAAAAAAGCCCGTATGATAATAAATAGGCTTTCCGGTAATAGTAGTGGCAAGAGGCTTTCAGAAAATGAGATAACCAATCAAAATGAAATAATTCAGGGACTCATTCTGGAAGGAATGTGGCCATCTCCTGGCGGTGCTTGGTGTTCAGCTGGTGTTCCAGTTTTTGATAAGATGTCTGAAGGGGCTTCATATCCGATATTTAAACATTATAAATTTGACGGTGAAGATGTAACAAAATTTGCAAACCTTGATTGTCAAACTCCATACTATTTTGTTAGTCTTGAAAATGGTAAGTATAATAATGATATAATCAAGTTTTTTATAGATTATATGAAGAATTTGCAGGAAGAATTTAATTTTGATGGGTTCAGAGTTGATCATATTGATCACATAGTCGATGAAGTTTCAGAAAAGAACGGCATTCCGATAAGTTATAGAGCTCCGAGAAAAGTTTTGGGTATGCTTAATTCTGCAATGAAAGAAAAAATTCCTTATTTTGCAACATTAGCAGAATATATGTTGTGGGATAATTATTTCAAAGAATATCATGAGGATATGAATTTTGATGTTCTGTGGGGTAATGATATTGTATCCCAGTCTTATAAGACTCCGGAAGTTATTGCAGAAGATAACTTGAATTTAGCAAATTACAATTCAACTTCTAAGAAGTCGACTCCGCTTTCAATTCTTAAAACATATAATAATCAGGATGGAGAGTTTGAAGCAATTGATAGATATCCAGGACAGTTAGGAAAACAAGGAGCTTTGTTTAAATGGTTTAAATACAAGTTTTTGCCTGGAGGACGCGGTGCTCAAAGACCTGTTATGTACATAGATGGCGATGAATCTTTTACAACAACCGGTATGGAGCATATTATCGGTAATGAAGTTTCTATGAAACGTAACAAAGACTATGATTTTTATGCGAAATTTGATGCAATTGACAGATTTGTTAAAAATTGTCCTGTAATAACAAACGGTGAGGCACATGTAATAAGACAGGATGATGACGGGTTAGTTGTGTGGCAGATACAAAAAGAAGGTTTGAAAAATTCAATTCTTGTAGTTGCTAATTACATTTCTCCTACAGAAAAAGTTCTCGTTGAAGAAAATGGAGAGTGTATATCAGAAATTCGTGAAGGAAGAGAAGTTTTTGATAAAACCATAGAGCTCTCTTGCGATTATTCTATAGTTTCAGAATTTAGATTTGATGGTATAGATTATATTGAAGAAAAATTTGTTACGGCAACAAACTCGCTTTCTTTCGGAAAACTAATGCCGGGAGAGTTCAAGTTCTTTACTGTGATAAAATAAAAGGGGTAATTTGGGTAATTTAATTTATCCTTACTGCTCATGGGAGTATACGTTACGATTAAGTAAACTACGATTAAGTAATATAGGGATGCGCCGGAATTTATCCGGCTTTTCTTTTGTAAAATTATTTTGTAAGTTAAACAATACTTAGAATCAAAAAAAGAATGCAGTAAAGGATACTGCATTCTTTTTTATTTTTATCAGGTATAAAATTATCTCTTTGAGAATTGGAATCTCTTACGAGCTCTTTTTCTACCATATTTTTTACGTTCTTTGACTCTGGCATCACGAGTTAATAGACCTTCAGAACGTAAAACATTTTTATATTCTTCATTAACTTTTAATAATGCTCTTGAGATACCATGTCTAATAGCTGCTGATTGAGCAACAATACCGCCGCCAACAGCTTTTACTCTTACATCATACTTGTCCTGATTTTCAGTTAAAACAAGTGGTCTGTAAACCATCATCTCAACAGCAGGCATATTACCAATATAGGCATTTAAAGTTTTGCCGTTAACAAAGATTCTGCCTTTTCCTTTTACTAATTTTACAACTGCAACAGCACATTTTCTGCGTCCTGTAGCCATGATTTCTTTTGATTCAGCCATTAGTTACCCCCTTTCGGTAATACAACAGGTTTTTGTGCAGCGTGTGGATGTTCTGAGCCACAGTATACTTTCAATTTAGTAAACTGCTGATTGCCTAAAGTGTTGTGTTGTAACATACCCTTAACAGCTTTTTCAATTAACTTAGTTGCGTCTTTTGCACGAACTTCTTTTACTGAAGCTGCTTTTAAGCCTCCCGGATAACCGGTATGGTGATAATATATTTTATCAGTTTCTTTGTTGCCTGAAACTACAACCTTTTCTGCATTGATAACAATAACAAAGTCTCCTGTATCAACGTTTGGCGTATATTCAGGCTTGTTTTTACCTCTTAAAATGTTTGCAATTCTTACTGCAAGACGACCTAAAATTTCGCCTTCAGCGTCAATTACATACCACTTTCTTTCAACTTCAAGAGGTTTTGCTGAATATGTTTTCATATTATTAATTCCTTCTTTTAGTTTTATTTCACTCCGGCATAGCCATTGTGAATAATTAGTATTCTACTTTCATTAATGTAAGCCCGTACGGACTCACTGTCTGTCCCGCCTTGCGGCGATCCCTTGCCTCTAAAACATCTTTCATATGCTCTACAGGCAAATGATGTCCTTCTATTTCTAAAAGGGTTCCGACTATTGTTCTTACCATATTATAAAGAAACCTGTTTCCTTCAATATGAATAAAAATCCTGTCGCCTTGTTTTTCAACTTCGGCTCTTCTGATAAAACAAACTTTGCTCGGGTTTAGCGTTCCGGAACTTTTAAAACTTGAAAAGTCATGTTCTCCCAGCAGGAAGTTCAAAGCTGATTGCATCCGCTCAACATTCAATTCGTATTTAACTCTTAAGATATCACTGTCAAACGCTTGTTTATACCGTCTGTTGATTAATTCATACCTGTAATATCTTGCCTTTGCAGACTTTTGAGCATGAAACGAAGCCGGGACAATCTTCAAGTTATCTACAGAGATATCATCAGGCAGTATTTCATTCAAATGATAGATAAATCTTGAAGCAACAATTTCTTTATCGTAATCAAAATGAATGACCTGACCTAATGAATTTACACCTCTATCAGTTCTTCCGGAGAAGATTGTTTTAATCGGTCGGTTATTTATTTGAGTCTTTGACTCTAACAATGTACAAATTGCTTTCTCAAGTTCTCCTTGTATGGTCGGCTTATCTATTTCTTTCCCGCCTTGATACTGAATCTGGCTTCCAGAGTAGTTTTTGCCTATATACTGAACCTCGAGAGCATAGCGCATTAATTATACCAATTGGATTAATGCCATTTCAGAAGCATCACCTCTGCGTGGAGGGAGTCTGAAAATTCTTGTATATCCGCCTTGTCTTGAAGAATATTTAACACCTATTATACTGAATAATTTCCTCAAAACAGTTTGTTTTGCCAATTTTTTGCCTTCTTGCGGAGCATCAAATACTTCACCGGTGGTTGTATCAATTAACTGTCCGATTTCTTTATCATATATATATTTACCGGCCAATCTTCTTGAATTCAAGTCACCTTTTTTTGCCATAGTGATGACATTTTCAGCGTATGGTTGAAGAGCTTTTGCTCTAGCCATAGTTGTTTTAATCTCACCGTGAACAAAAAGTTCAGTAGCTAATGAACGCAACAAAGCCTTTCTCTGGTCTTGTGCTTTACCAAGCGTATGTTTTTTTGTTTGGTGTCTCATTTTTGCTTTTCCTTATATTATCTTTAATTATCTTTTCTATTTTTCTTTCTATTCTGCTGAAGATTCAATAACCATTCCATCTTCATCAACTTCCGGATTTGGAGCTAAGTCTAAACCGAAGTGGTGTAATCTTTCAATTACTTCATCAGAAGATTTTTTACCAAAGTTCTTGATGTTTAATAAATCATGTTCTGATTTCTTTAATAATTCAGCCATAGAGTTAATGCTTGCTCTTTTTAAGCAATTGTATGCTCTTACAGACAATTCTAACTCATCAATTGTAATTGAAGGTTCCTGACTTGAATCAGAAGCGGTTGATTCTTCATGTTCATGTGCTATAGTTTTTTCTTCAATTTCTTTTGGAGTGTTTTTGCCTGTAATTGAAGAAATTTGAACAAAGTGTTCAATTAACAAATCAGCTGCCTGAGTAAGAGCGGTTGTTACATCAACCGTACCATTAGACCAGATTTCAAGTGTTAATTTGTCAAAGTCGATGTTGTCGCCAACACGGGTATTTTCAACTTCATAACGAACTCTTTTTACCGGCATAAAAGTAGCATCAATAGGCAGCATGTCGATAGGAGTTCCTGCTTTGGAATTTCTAGGAACATCATTTGCAACATATCCTTTGCCTGTTTCTACAACGATATCTGCATGGAATGACCCTCCATCTGCTATTGTACAAATAAGCCAATCAGGATTTACAACTTTTACACCTGCAGGCAGTTGAATATCACTTGCTAAAACCGGACCAGGTTTGTCAATGTCGATTCTCAAGTTCTGAGGTTCTTTTGAATCTGTTTTAATAGCTAAACCCTTAAGATTAAGCATTACATCAATAACATCTTCTAAAACACCCGGAATTGCAGTATATTCATGAGTAATACCTTCAATTCTGCAAGAAGTTACAGCAGTACCTTCCAAGCTTGAGAGTAATACACGTCTAAGTGCATTTCCGATAGTTGTTCCAAAACCTCTTTCCAATGGTTCAATAGTAAATTTACCATATTGAGAACCGTCAGAGCTGGTCATTGTATTAACAGTTTTAATTTTTAATTCCATATTTTTTCTCCTATCAGCCTATTTTGAATAGTACTCTATAACAAGTTGTTCTTTGAAATCAGGATCCATTTCGTCTCTTTGAGGAATTCTTTCATAAGTAATCTTCAAATTATCTTTATCAACCGTAATCCAAGAAGGAGCTAATGATAAATCAATTGCGCTTATAACTGTTTTTAAGTAATCGTTGCTTCTTGTCTTAATAGTGATAACATCACCTGCTTTACATATATATGATGGAATATCTACTTTCTTACCGTTAACAAGAACGTGACCGTGGTTAACGATTTGTCTTGTCTGTTTACGTGTTACACCAAAACCTGCTCTGAATAAAAGATTGTCTAATCTTGATTCAAGAATTTGAAGAAGGATTGTACCTGTTACACCTTTCTTTCTTGCAGCTTCGTTGTAATATTTTGCAAATTGTTTTTCACTTACCAAATATGTTAATCTGATTTTTTGTTTTTCATTTAAGTGGATTGCATATTCAGAAAGTTTTTTTCTAACAGCACCGTGTTGTCCTGATGCAGTTTGTCTCATAGAAGATGTTAACTTTCTGTTTGACAAATCCTTTACGCCGTAGTTACGAAATAATTTATTCGTAGGTCCTGTATATCTTGCCATTATTTTCTCCTTTTCTGCAGGGCATCTATGGTTTACTTTTTGGCTTAAAGCAAGCCCCTGCTTTTACTTTTCGTGAATAGTGATTAGTGAATGGTGTTTAGAAACTTATATAAGTTTTCTATTCACGAGTTACTATTCACTAGTCACCCTACTTACTATACACGTCTCTTTTTAGGCGGACGACATCCGTTGTGAGGGATTGGAGTTACATCTTTAATTAATGTGATTTCCAAACCTGCAGCCTGAATAGCTCTGATAGCTGTTTCACGACCTGAACCAGGTCCCTTGATATGAACTTCTACTTTTTTCATACCTTGATCGATTGATTTTTTAGCAACCAATTCTGCTGCTGATTGAGCTGCAAACGGAGTGCCTTTTCTTGCCCCCTTAAATCCGGTTGCACCGGCTGTAGCCCAAGCAATAGCATTACCCTGTGTATCTGTAGAAGTTACTATTGTATTGTTAAATGTTGATTGTATGTGAACAACACCTTGCAATACATTTTTCTTTTCTTTTTTCTTTGTAGTTTTTGGTCTTGCCATTTTCTTATTCCTTATATTATTAGTATTTATATTTCAATCTTTTGTGTTTAAGTGACTTATGAATAATGAGTGATGAATGTTTTTTATTTTCAGTCACTAGATTCTATTCACTAGTCAACAGATTATTTTTTCTTACCAGCTATAGGTCCAGTTTTTTTACCGCGTCTTGTTCTTGCGTTAGTTTTTGTTCTCTGACCTCTGCAAGGTAAACCTCTTTTGTGTCTCATACCTCTGTATGAGTTGATTTCCTGAAGGCGCTTGATATTCATTGTTACTTCACGTCTCAAATCACCTTCAATATTGTATTCGGATAATGCATTACGTAATTGTTTAATATCATCATCCGTTAAATCATCTGTTCTCAAATCCGGAGAAATACCGGTTACTTCAAGAATTTTCTTTGCTCTAGCAGGTCCTATTCCGTAAATATAGGTAAGAGCAACTTCTAATCTTTTGTTACGAGGTAAGTCTACCCCAACTAATCTTGCCATGTTTTCTTTCCTTTATAACTTTTTCTACTAATTACTTTTTTATATGACTTGTGAATAGTGAGTAGTGAATAGATTTTTGCCTAATCACTATTCACTGTTTATTTATTAACCCTGTCTTTGTTTGTGCTTAGGGTTTTCGCATATAACGGCAACTCTGCCTTTTCTTCTGATAACCTTGCATTTGTCACACATAGGTTTTACTGATGATCTTGTTTTCATTGTCTTTTCCTTTATATATCTTATTTGTACTTTTTTAATTTTGAGCCATAATCTATGCGGCTGATGATTTTATTTAAGTCTGAAGGTAATTCTTCCTTTTGATAAATCATAAGGTGTCATTTCTACTTTTACTCTATCCCCCGGTAAAATTCTGATGAAATTTTTTCTGATTTTACCTGATATGTGAGCAAGAATCTCATGTCCGTTTTCCAGTTTTACTTTGAACATTGCATTGGGCATGGATTCAAGAATTGTACCTTCAATTTCTATAACGTCTTTTGCCATATTTTCCTCTATTTTTCGGCTGTCAAATAATACCGTGAAACGGCATCTAAATATTATAATATATGCTGAAATTCTGAATGCAAGCAGTTTTATTATATTTAAGCCAATTTGTAAAGATTTATTGCTGAATGTTTTTATTATATTAGGTGATAAAAGCTTCCTGCTTAATCTTGTTAAAAATAGTAATTTAAAAGAAATTTACTTTTTTTTAATTTGTTTAAATGTTATATATTAAAAAAAACAAGCAATAAAATTTTATTTTACATATTTAAAGTTCAGATTGCTAATGTTTAAAAGTTTTCTTTTTGTCTATCCGATAAAAAGAAAACTTAATTAAAATTGAATAATGCCTTAAAAGCAAAAATTATGAATCTGCCTGTGACATAATATTTTTATAAATATTTCCGAGAGCTGTAATGGCATTTGCTTGAACAATTGCATTATTATCATCAGTTCTGTTTAGGAGTGGAACTATGATGCTTTCAATATTTATATCCGGATATGCAGAAATTTTTTCAAGACAGGTTATTGCAGAATTTCTTTTTACCCAGTTTTCATCACTAAGCGCGTCTATAAGATGGGATATAACACTATTTCTGTTTTTTACCAAAGCATTAATCGCAATTGTTCTTATACTATCATTATCTTCTCCTAATTTGTCCATAAAAATTTCTATGCAGCGATTGTCGTTTAATTCGTTCAGGGCAGAAAGTGCTGCTGCTGAAATGTTTGTGTGCATATCATTAACTTTTGATGAGAATTTGTTGTATAAAATTTCTTTTATGTCATTTTTAAAATCTTTGATGTTCTTTGTATCAAGAGCAGTTGCGTTATCTTCAGTTCCATCCGGAAGAATGTATTCAAAACCGGCTCTTTTGGCAGCATTTATTGCTTCTTCTATAGTGTCAAATGCTGTAGTTGAATTACCTTGCGGGTGTGGTACAAGTAATCCGACATCATTATTTATATTTTTCAATTCAAGAGCCGGAATAACGTATGTGATTTTATTATCTTTGACAACTTTTTTAATTTTAATTTTTTGCATAACATAAGATTATCACATATATTAAACCTTTACAATGAATGTTTGATTTGAAATTTTTGTGATACTATAAAAACAATATTAATGTAATGAAAGGGATTTTTATGCTAAGAGCCGGAATTGTGGGACTCCCGAATGTGGGAAAATCAACTTTATTTAATGCACTTACAGCGACAAAAAATGCACAAAGTGCAAACTATCCGTTTTGTACTATTGAACCGAATGTCGGAGTCGTTGTTGTTCCGGATGAAAGGCTTCAAATTCTTTCTGATTTATGTAAAGCGAAAGAAATTATTCCTACAGTGATAGAATTTGTTGATATCGCCGGGCTTGTTAAAGGTGCAAGTCAGGGGGAAGGTTTAGGCAATCAATTCTTGCACAACATTAGGGAAGTTGACGCGATAATTCAGGTTGTAAGATGTTTTGATGATGAAAATACTATTCATGTATCAGGTAAAGTTGATCCAATTTCTGATATAGAAATAATTAATACAGAGCTTGCGCTTGCTGATTTGGCATCAGTAGAGAGACGTATGCAGAGAATTTCAAAACAGGCTAAAGGCGGAGATAAAGAGGCTTTGCTGGAGGATGGAGCCTTGAAAAAACTTAATGAACTTCTTCAAGCAGGTACTTTTATTAATTTGAAAGACCATTTTACTGAAGATGAGATTAATGTGATTAAGCCTTTGAATCTAATGTCGGTTAAGCCTGTTATCTATTGTGCTAATGTTTCAGAATTTGATTTAAAAGATGGAAACAACTATACAAAATTAGTAGAAGAATACGCTTCAAAACACGGAGCGCAGACTGTAATTATTTGTGCAAGGATTGAGGAAGAGTTGGTTGAACTTGGTGAAGAAGGTGCTAAAGAGTATCTTGAAGAACTTGGGGTTCAGGATAGCGGTATAAACAAAATGATTAAATCTGTTTATGAATTGTTAAATCTTATTACCTTTATTACAGCTGGAGAAAAGGAGGTTCACGCTTGGACTATTACAAGAGGAACAAAAGCTCCTCAAGCAGCTGGTGTAATTCATACGGATTTTGAAAAAGGTTTTATAAGGGCAGAGGTTACCGGATATAATGATTTTGTTGCAAACGGTTCGTACACTGCCTGTAAAGACAAAGGTGTCACAAGACTTGAAGGAAAGGACTATGTAATGCAGGATGGAGATATTGTTCATTTTCGTTTTGCGGTCTAGTTAAGAGATATGCATGTAAATTCAACAGATCAGCATATAAATTTTGGTTGGAGTAAAACAACCCATTTAGAAATTACAATGTTGGCACTTAGGGATTACTCTATAGATAACATTAAAAAACGTCAGTTGGCAAGATATTCACAAATGCCTGATTTTGACAGGACAGAAATAGGGTATCTTAATAATATGCATTTTTATTTCCCTAATTCATTGAAAAAAAGTTTTGGTAGGAATAGTGATAAATTTAATGCATATGATCAGTTTAAAGAACATTTGACTGCAGCTTTGCAATGTTGTGATAATGATGGTTTTTTGAAACATGCGGGGTATGCGCTTCATTACCTTCAGGATGTGTCAGTACCTTTGCATACTGAAAAAGGCGGAATCTTGCATAAAGTTATGAAGTATAATTTACATAAAGAATTTGAGCGTAATTCAAAATACGGTGTTCAATCAAATCTAAAAAAATTGAAAAATAACTATCAATACAGCAGATTAAGTTTTACTACACTTTTAGATTTATTTAAGAATACAGCCGAGTTTTCACAAAATCCAGAATTTAAGATAACAGGAATGAATAAGAAAAAGTGGTATTCGATTCAGCAAAGGTGCTTTGATATAGGAGTGAATACCACAAGGGAGTTTTTCGGAAAGTTATTATCAGTAAAAAGTTATATTAATTGCTAAATTTTGCAGAATTAATAACCCAGCCATCTGAGCGAAAGTGTGCATAATTGTTTTTACCTCTGTATTTTTCTCCTTTGGGGCTTGATTTTAGCCAGTTTTCAAGGATTTTTAACGCTTTATTAAAAAGTTCATATCCGTATTTTTCTATTAGTGAGCCATATTGCTCGGGAGTTAGAATAACAAATTCTATATCAGGCAGAGAAATTTTTACCTTATTATTATATTTGGGTCTTCCGCCAAGTTTTCCATTTTCGATACTAGAATATCCGCTCATAAATCCTCCTCTTTTGGTACTCCGATTTTTCTTACTAACTCTATTACAGTTTCTTTCATACGACATTTATTGCTTGTGTTAAAAAAATAATTTTTGTATAAATTACATTTTGAACAACGGCATCCGAGATTATAACAATCAATTGCTGTAGGTGTCCAATTTTTTGACAATGTTTCACTGCATGATACATTATATTTGTAGCTCATCTGTACAAAAACCTCTTCCCAATACTTTAAACGTTGACATTTATAAAAATATATGCTTAAATATCAATTGATAGTTGACATTATGGCTTTATTGTAAGACAATATGATACAAATGTCAAGTGTTGATTGCAAACTTGGTGAAACAATGAAATTAGGTGAATTAATAACAATAATATCAAAGCAAACTGGGGAAAACATTAACCAATCTGTGCTGGCAGAGAGTTTAGGGATTACGAGACAAACTATCAGCAATCGTATAAAGAATGAGAGTGAAGTTACGGTTAGTGAACTAAAACGTGTTGAAGAATTTTTTAAGATAAGTATATTTAACTCTGTTCCTGACATTGCATATATAGATTATTATAATGATGTTTTTGCAAGTTGCGGTGATGGCTGTATAGTTTTTTCAAGTGAAAAAACGAAGCTACCTATTCCTGTGTCAATGATTAGCGGATATTCAAGAAGCAAATTGTATTCAATGATTAATGCTTCTGGTAACAGTATGTCTCCGACCATTGACAGTGGCGATAAGCTAATTGTTGAACACTGGAACAGCGAAAACCAGATTCAGGATAATAAGATTTATGTATTCTGTTATAACAATGAATTTTTTGTAAAAAGGCTATGCAAGAATTTGGATGAAATAATTATTAAATCTGACAATCCTGAGTACAGAATCAGGACGATAAGCGGTAAGGCAATGGCAGATCTTATATTGATTGGTAAAATTGTTGCTACGGTAAAGCAGTTGGATTAAATTAAATTTTTAGCCTAAGGCACTGTATTTCATAATCTTCACCATATTTATATAACAGTATGCAAGCTCTGTGCTGACCGTCCATAATAATATTGTCTTCTGTCAAAATCGGCATGTATTTTTTATCAAACTTATTTTTATTTATGTTATCTAATAGTTTTTTGAAGCGTTCTTCTGACATAAACTCTTCAAATTTTTGGTTTTCAGTGCAATAGTTTTGGTATTGTTGTACTTCTCCGTTTAAATATTTATACGGTTGACATTCTTTTAAATTAAGAATAGTTCTGTTCCAGTATCTTTTAATATCTTTAAGTTTTATGTTGATTATTTCATAATCTTTAATTGGAATTGTTTCAAGATTCTTGTAGAAAAAAACATAGTCTAACTTTATTCGTTCATCGTTGAGTAATCTTAATGAAGAATTCTTTTTGTATATTTTACATTCTTCTTCATAATTCGGATAACAGACATTATTTCCGTAAAAATTATAACCTTGTGTTTCTATGCAGGCACATATTATTCTTTCCATTGCGTGTGCAAAAGAGAACTCTCCTCTTTTTGAAGTTTCAAAATCATCCAAGGATAGTTTTAGATTTTTTACAGGAATTAGGCATTTAGATTTTATCGCGAAACATGTACCTGCAACGTATTTATATTGTTTATTAATATGGAGATTGTATTTTTCTGCCATTGATGTAGTAAAAAATTGTTTGTGTTTTGGGTCATTTATAATTAAATTTTGGGCGGCAACGATTCCTGTTTTAGTATCATTGTATAAATGGTCTATAGTTGTATGGGTTGTGATTGGTCCTAAGATGCCGTTATATAGATTAAAGAACCAGTCATCTTGTTTAAATAGTTGTTCATAAATGTAAATTAATTTTCTTGCAGTACCTTTAGAATGTATTTTGAATACGATATCATACTTATCTAAATTTGTTTTGTTTATAACGTCTATAAATGGTGCAATATCAAAACCAATATTGGGATAAATTAAAATTTGTGTGTCAGGTTTAAAAATTTTTATTTTATTAATGATATTTTTATTATAATGTTTTTCGGTACAAGTTATAATTAAATCATAGTTGTAGCCGTTTAGATTACTTAAGTATTTTGAAATCGCGTACCATAATTCAGGATAGAAAAGATGTAAACATACAAGAATTTTAACATTTTTGTTTTTATTTATATAGTATTTTTGTAAAGCTTTATCACCGGTACTAATATTTAGATGTTTTTTAAGTTTTGTATTATTAATTTTTTGTTTTTTTATTTTCTCAGTGCTAACTTTAAACTTGAGTTTTATACCCAGAATTAGGATGATTTTGTGTTTTATTTTTGTATTTTTAGAATATTTATATTCGTTGTATACAGAAAAAATTTCTTTGGTAATATTCATAATCAATCTTCAAAATGTTTAGTAATAACGTATTATATAACAAGTTTAATCACGAAAATATACATTATTCAATTATATATTAAGAATATTTACGTCATTTTGATGAAAACTATATTTAAAATACGCTTATTTTTTTATTATTTTTGACTTATCGTTCAAGTGTAGGTGAATATGGATAATAAAAAATTATTGGGTAAAAGAATTAAAGAATTGAGGAAAAGGGCGGGTTTAACTCAGGAAAAGCTGGCTGAATATATTAATATAGAAACAACTTCATTAAGCGGAATCGAAAGCGGGAGACATTATCCTTCTTTGCCTACATTGGAAAAAATCTCAAACAGTTTGAATGTAGAAATGAAAGCCCTGTTTGATTTTAATCATTTGGTTTCAATAGAACAAATAAAGAGTGACATTGTAAAAAATATCAATACCCTAAATGATACTGAAATTATGCTGCTATATCGCTTGTTTAACGGATTTAAATAAGATAGTGTGTAATTTGACATTATACGGATTTTGAAGTTAAATACAGCTATGAAGATAATTATTTTTGGTGCAAATGAATTAGGTTCAATGATTGCATCCGAGCTTTATACGTCAAATGATATTACTGTAATAGATGATGAGCTTAGTAAATCTGATGCGTTTAATAAACTTGATGTTAGCTTTATAGCTGGAAACGGTTCAAGTATTGAGGTTTTAAAGCAGGCTTCTATTAAAAATGCAGATGTTTTTATTGCATGCACTTTTTCTGATGAACTAAACATTATAGCCTGTCTTACTGCAAAACGTATAAGTACGGTTAAGACTATTTGTTTTGTAAGAAAAGAGGAATATAAATACTCTCTGAGGCTGGCAAAGGATGCCGAGTATAATTGTGATTTTTATATAGATAATGTTATCTGGCCGGAAGATTTATTAACACAGGAAATTTTCAGAATTATAACGGTTGCAAAAGCTCTTGATGTTGAGCATTTTGCCGATGGACGAGCAAGATTGCTTGAATATAAAATTGCAAAAAAATCTATTTTGGTAAATCAGATGGTAAAGAATTGTAATTTCCCGAAAGATACTTTGATTGTAGGAATTACGCGAGATGGGGAGTTATTCATTCCGAGCGGGGAAACTGTTTTGCATGAAGATGACAAAGTTATTTTTATGGGTTTATCTAATTCGCTTGATATTCTTGCTGGTAAGTTTTTCCACGAAAAAGAGTTTGTAAAAAATGTCGCGATTATTGGCGGGGGTAATGTCGGATTAAAACTTGCAAAGAATCTTGAGAATTTGAAATTGAATCTTAAAATTGTGGAAAAAGATCCGGAAAGATGTGAATACTTATCGCAGGTTTTAAATAATGCTCTTATAATCAACGGTGACGGAACAGATTTGGAACTTTTGAACGAAGAAGATATTGCACATTCTGATGTTGTAGTCAGTGTTACTAATAATGATGAAAAGAATCTTTTGTGCTCTCTGCTGGTAAAGCACTTGGGGGCTGGAAGGGTAATTTCCAGAGTATCCAAGGGAACTAATGTTGAATTGTTTGAACGTGTTGGAATTGATATTGCTGTTTCACAAAAGACTGCTGCATTAAATGAAATAAGAAACAGTATAAAAGAAACAAATATTGGTATTCTGGCAACGGTTGAACAGGGTAAAGGCGAAGTTCTTGTAATAGAGATTCCTAACAATTATCAGACTAAAAAGATTATGGAATTGAAATTACCTGCAAAAGCGATTGTTGGTGTTATTCAGCGCAGAAACCGAATAATAATCCCTAATGGCGCAACACAGGTTATGAGCGGGGATAATTTGATAATATTTACAACGAGCGAAAATGCTAAGGTTATAAGAGAGTTTTTTGAGGAGATTGAATGAGATTAACTTATCTTGCATATTCATTCAGTCTTACTATAATGTATTTCAGCTTTGTTCTGCTCCTTCCGATTGTTGTTGCAATATGTTTTCATGAAGTTGATGCAATATTTCCGTTTCTGTTAACAGCAGCTTTTGCTTTAATGATTGCGGTTACTATAAGAAAACTTGTAAGCGGTGTTGCTAAAGTTAAGTCAATAAATGATATTAAGAAATCTGAAGGTTTGTGTGTTGTAACTTTTTCGTGGCTGTTTGCGGCTGTAATTGCGGCTATTCCGTATTTGTTTTTCGGTATAAAACCTATTGATGCACTTTTTGAGGCTATGTCCGGAATTACAGCAACCGGCTCGACTATTTTTACTCATTTCAATTATCCATACACATTGTTTTTCTGGCGTTCTTTCACGCAGTGGCTTGGCGGTATGGGAATTATTGTGTTATTTATAGCAATTTTACCGCAGTTTGCAATAGCAGGCCGACAGATGTTTTTTGCCGAAGCTCCCGGACCTACGGAAGATAAATTTACTCCGAGAATTAAAAATACGGCAGCCGCTTTGTGGAAAATATATGCGGGACTTACGGTTCTGGACTTTGTTCTTCTGTATTTTAACGGTATGGACTGGTTTGAATCTTTATGTCATGCTTTTTCTTCAGTTTCCGGAGGAGGTATGTCACCGTCTGCCGACAGTATGATAGGTTATTCTTTTCCGCTTTTATGGATAACAATATTTTTTATGTTTTGGGCAGGTTCCAGTTTTAACTTGCAGTATAAAGCCTGGATAAGACTTAATCCGCTTGTTATATTTAAGAATGAAGAGTTCAGAGCATATTTTAGTGTAATATTTATAATCGGGCTGTTTTTAGCTTTTTCATTATTCTTTAATATGAATTACGGGCTGGTTGAAAGTTTAACACATTCTTTCTTTAATATATCGGCTCTGGTATCTTCTACGGGATATTGCAGTGTTGACTATACCAAGTGGGATTATACGAGTAAACTCTTAATTTTTGCTGTTATGCTTTGCGGAAGTTGTGCAAGTTCAGCAGGCGGAGGATTGAAGGTAATAAGATGGCTTTTGATTTTCAAGATAATGAAAGCAGAGATGATAAAAATTTTGCACCCGAAAGCAGTTTGCAATATTAAAATTGGTAATTATTCCGTTTCAAAAGAGATTTTGGACCAAACATTGATGTTTGTTGCATTTTATTTTGCAATACTTATTTTGTCTGCATTTATAATTGCAATAATCGAACAAAATACAACAGTGGGTCTAACAGGGGCTGTCAGTGCAATAGGAAATATAGGTCCAGGGTTTGGGAAAATAGGACCTCTTGGTAGTTTTGAGTCTCTTCACTGGGCTACAAAATTAATCCTGATATTTGATATGTTGATAGGCAGGTTGGAATTAATTCCTTTTCTGGTGCTGTTTCAGAAAGACTTCTGGGTTTTGAAAAAATAGTTATTTCGAGCGTCTGTATATAGGTGCTTTATAAACTTTTCCGTCGATTTCAATATTAACGGGTGAAATTGTTCGTTTTTCGGATGTAAATTTTATGATATTTCCGGAGATATCGTAAAAATATATTTCTTTACCCGGAACATCATTTCCCATGACATCTTTTAATATCGGATTTTCATCTGTATCATAAGCTTCAAAGATATCGCCATTTTTCTTGCAGGTGCCGATTCGGAAACCATCTTTATCATATATTTTTGTGGCTGCTGCCAAAACCTGCGAGCCTGTAAAAATTAATAAAAATATAGTTACACAAAATTTTTTCATATTACTATTATAACGGTAATATTCGAAAATTGTTCGTTTTTATGCTAAAATTTATTTAAGAGGTAAAAGTTATGTCAGTAAGAAAAGTTGTTAAATATGGGGAAGAGTCTTTGAGACAGCCGTCCAAGGAAGTTCATAAAGTTTCACAAAAAATTAAAAATCTGGTGATTGATTTATTGGATACAATGTATGCCCAAAATGGAGTTGGGCTTGCTGCACCGCAGATAGGAGAACATTATAGAGTGTTTGTAATTGATACTTCGACAGGAGATGAACCTTTGAATCCTATGGTGTTTATAAATCCTAAGATTATCAAAAAATCCGGAGCAGTAATAAGCCATGAAGGGTGTTTAAGCTTTCCGGAAGCGTTTACCGATGTTAGAAGATATTCTGATGTTATGGTAAAGGCTATGGATAGAAACGGTCGTTCTTTTGTTTTGGAAGCAACGGGCGGAAGCCTTCTTGCAAGAGCAATTCAGCATGAATTTGACCATCTGGATGGGATTCTGTTTATTGACCACGTAATAAATCGATTTGAAGCGGAAGAAGTCTTGAAAAAATGCAACCTGCCTGATATCCAGCTTGATAAAATTCTTGAAGAACCTGAGCTTGAAGCGAAAATAGAAGTTCTTGTAAAAGAAAAGCTGGAAGAAGAGAAGAAAAAAGCGTTGGAAGAAAAAGTTGAAAAGTAATACCGGATGTTATACCGAATTTACTTACAATAGGGGGCTGAGTGATAAGCATTGTATTTTTTGGAACACCTGATATCGGATTAAAATCTTTAGAGCATTTTTATAATTCAAAAGATTTTGATGTCTTGGCTGTTGTAACTCAACCTGATAAACCTTCCGGAAGAGGGCATAAGCTTACACCGAGTCCTATAAAGCAATTTGCATTAGAACATAATATTAAGGTTTTCCAACCGAAATCAATAAGAAAAGAGCCGGAAGTTATTGAAGCATTGAAGGCGCTGAAGCCGGATTTTTTTGTAACGTTTGCTTTCGGTCAAATTTTGTCTCAGGAAGTTCTTGATATTCCAAAATATGAAACAATAAATCTTCATGTTTCTCTGCTTCCGAAATATAGAGGTGCAAATCCTATTCAAAGAGCAATAATGAACGGTGATAAAGAAACCGGAATTTGTACAATGATAACAGAACTCGGACTTGATTGTGGTGATATTTGCTTACAATATCCGATTGAGATTACGGAGAATATGAACTGTGTTGAACTTTTTGAAATTTGTGCTTCTAATTCTCCGGAACTACTGGATAAGACTTTGAAAGGGATTAAAGACGGAACACTCAAGCCGACTCCACAGTGTGAGGACGGTGTTTGTTTCGCTGAAAAATTAAAAAAAGAAGAATGTAAGATCGACTGGACAAAATCCGCAGAAAAAATCCATAATCTGGTAAGAGGTATATACAAGTGCCCGGGGGCATTTTTTGAATATAATGGCAAGATTATTAAAGTTTTGGAAACAGAACCTTTAGCGGATGAAGTTAGTGCTAATGCCGGCGACTTTGTTCATATTTCAAAGCAAGGAATTGATGTGAAAACAGGAAAAGGACTTTTGCGCTTAATCAAAATTAAGCCGGAAGGTAAAGGAGAAATGTTCGCAAGAGATTGGGCAAACGGGCTTAAGAGGGGGTAAATGTATTCGACCGGCAGGCAGAACTACCAATCTGACATCCCTTTGTATCTAATTTTAATTAAGTGATGGAGAATCTTTTTAATAAACAGTACCTCTTGGAGCGGAGTATTTGTTAAAAATTATTAGGCAAAGAATTTCAACAGTTTTATTTCGCAAGACTTAAAATTCCGTCCAGTTTTTTGAATATTTCTTTTAAATCATCCATCAAAACGAGTTCTCCTCTAAGCTTAGAGGCTCCGGTAAAGCTGTTTACATAATACGGATAAAACTTTCTGCAAAATTTAACTCCGATATTTTCTCCTCTGAATTCGGCCTCTTTTAAAAGATGGTTTTTTAGTGTTTCAATTTTTTCTTCTAAAGTAGGCGGCGGGATATATTTGCCATTATTAATATATTCTTCGGTTCTAAAAAGTAATGACGGGTCTCCCAGAGTGCCTCGTCCTATAGCAACTCCATCTGCTTCGGATTGTTCTAAGCATTCCGCTGCTGTTTCTGGAGAGATGACATCTCCGTTTGCAAAAACGGGAATATCTATATTACGTTTTAGTTCGGCAATTTTTTTCCAGTCAGCTTTTCCTCCGTACATCTGCGAGCGGGTTCTGGCATGGATTGTTATAAAATCGGCACCTGCTTCTTGCATTTTTTCTCCGTATTCAACGTAGTTAAGTTCATCAAAAGTGTAGCCGAGACGAAATTTTACACTTAAAGGAACAGAAATATGTGATTTTACTGTTCTTACAATTTCTTGTGCTAAATCCGGATTGCGCATTAATGCGCAACCATCAGTTCCCTTAACAACTTTATTTACCGGACAGCCCATGTTGATATCAATCATGTCTGCATATTTTTCAAGATATTTTGCACATTCAGCAATCATTTGCGGTTTATGACCGCTTAGTTGGTATGAAATTGGTGAATGGTCTGCTCCTTTTGCCGTAATATCAGTATCTTTAACCTGAGTTAAAGCTTCAGAACTTATCATTTCAGTAGTCAAAAGACACGTTTTTGAATACTCTCTTACTAGAGAGCGCAAAACATAATCTGTAATTCCTGCCATCGGAGCAAGTGAAACCCTGCTTGAAATAAGAGCTTTTAGTTTTAAATTTTTATCCGCCGACATAAGGTTTTAATTCTTCCATACGGGATTTGGCATATTTTAAATATTCATCATCTGTTGTATATCCGGAAACAAATTTTTGATAATAATTATATGCTTCTTTATAGTTGCTTAAGGTATCGTAATCAACTGCAATCATGTAATTTGCGATTGGAAAATCATTTGAATATTTTAGTACGTTTAAATAATCTTCAATTGCAAGCTTGGTTTGCTTCTGTTCGTCGTAAATCAACCCTCTGTAATAATATGCATAAGCATTAGTTGTTTCTTTCTTTAAAACATCATTGAACTTAACCATAGCGCTCTGATAATTTTTTTGTTCGTACAATTCAATACCTTCATTTAATACTGACAAGGAACCGTTTTGTACAACATAAGCAAGAAGTTCTTTTGCTCCGGATTCGGGATTTTTTTCGATTGCTTTTTTTAAATAGTCTTCCGCGAGCTGCCAATTCTGTTGTTCGGAGTACAGATATCCGATGTAATAAGGCGTTTCCGCATTGTTAGGATTAATTTGCTCTGCTTTTTTGTAATATTCAATTGCACTGTTATAATCTT
>CAZXQM010000014.1:23448-25350 GCA_964643455.1 uncultured Vampirovibrio sp.
TTAGGATTAATTTGCTCTGCTTTTTTGTAATATTCAATTGCACTGTTATAATCTTCCAAGGCCTGATATGCAGCTGCTGCACCGAGAATTGAATCTTCTGTCGCGGGATTTATTGCAAGATATTGCTGTAAAGCCTGTTTATAATCTTTATTATCATAACTTTGCGAAGCTGCTGCCAGTTTTGAATTCACGGAGTCACTTTGTACGCTTTGCAGAGTTTTGAGTACAAGATTATTTGCAGGGAACTTAGATTTTGCGGTATTCAGAATCATCGCTGCATTATTGTAATCATTTTTTGCGGCATAACATACTGCCAGATTAACATAAGCATCAACCTTTGAGGAATCTTTTTCTATAACAGCTTTGTAACTGCTTATAGCATCATCAATTTTATTTTCCTGATGCAGTTTGTATGCATAATCATACATTTCATTTACGTTTCCGTATTTTTCCAAATATGCAAGATATTCAGCCGGTTCAAGCGTATTTTTCATAACGTCTCCGATTTCCGCTTTTGCTCCGGCATTGTTCGGATCTATAGACAGAATTTTTTTGTACAAATCAAGTGCTGTTTTATTATCCCCCATCTCTTTGTAAACCTGAGCTTTATATAATAAAGCTTGAGTATTATTAGGATAGAGTGTTAAAACTGAGTCGTAAGACTGGATTGCTTTTTGAAATTCTTTTCTTTGTTGAAAGAGAGTACCGACATTCAGTCTTGTTGTTATGTTTGAAGGATTTATTTTTTCAGCTTTGCCGTAATAACTCAACGCAGATTCAAAATCTCCCTGAGCTTGCTTTATAGCTCCGAGATTGGCGTTTAATTCCGCATCAGAAGGTGTTACGGCAAGTTTCTTAAGATAAATTCTTTCAAGTGCGTATAAAACTTCCATATCGCCTTTAGAATTTGCTAAAGCTTCATTGTACTGAGTGACGGCTTCTTCATATCTTCCGAGTTTATCCAGAGTTCTTGCGTATTTCATTCTCAAAACCCCGTCATTAGGCTTTAATTCTAAGGCAGTACTGTAATAATCAGCAGAACGCGGTTCATTTCCAAGCAATTTTAATAAATCTGCAATTTGTCCGTTAGCATCTGCTGCGAGTTTTTCATTTTCTGAAGCTTTAAAAAATTCAAATGCTGCGGCTGATAAATTACCGGAAGCACGAAGCTCTTCTGCTTTTTTATACCTTGAACCGGCTGTTGTATCAAAGCTTATGACTTTTAAGCACTGGTTCAGATTTTCATTAGCTGAGGTTATCATTGCAGCAGAATTCTGAATGGACTGATCTTTGTTAGGATAGATTCTTAGATAAAAAAGTGCGCTTCTAAAATCATTTGCGGCTTTTTCGTAATTTTTTTCCTGATTTGCATAATACGTAGCTCTTGCAAGATAAGAGTTTATCAGCCCTATTCTAGCAGAATTATCCAGATAATTTATTCTCAAAGCTTTTCTAAATTCCACAATTGCTGAGGAATACTGATTTTGCATTAAATAATTCTGTGCTGCTTCATAATGCTGTGAAAAAGCACTTGTCTGAGTGGCACTTACAAAGGGCGTACAAAAAACTGTACATATCGCTAAACAACAAACTGTCCTTATAATTTTTCTCTTCATAACAATATAATACTATAATAATTTCTCAATGTGAATAAGTTAATATGATAATAAATAAATGTGAATATAAATACAGCCCTTGTCAAATTGTAAATTTTTGTAAAAATTTTTCTCTGCAACATATCATGATTTTTAAATTTATAGTAGCATGCCATGTATCAACTATCCCCAAATCTCCTCCCAAAATTATTAGAGAAAACTTACACTGACTCAAAATATTGATGAGTCAGTTTTATTTTACTATAAATTCAGCAAGAATACATAAACCACAGCCAACAGATAAAAA
>CAZXQM010000014.1:25450-27879 GCA_964643455.1 uncultured Vampirovibrio sp.
TTTATTTTACTATAAATTCAGCAAGAATACATAAACCACAGCCAACAGATAAAAATACAAAAATTAACTTAAAAGTTCTGTTAATATTGTAGCATTTTCTTCTGCTCTTAAGTTATTGGAAATTTTATTACGTTTTATATATACCCTCAGAGCTTCTCTGATTAATTCACTTCTGGTTCTCTGTTCGGATGTGGCAACGCTGTCTACTTTATTTAAAAAATCATTAGACATTGATATTAATACTCTTGCCATGTTTCCTCCTTCTTTTGTTGTGGTGCAGTATTCACTAAGAAAATGTAACACACTTACCCTTGCAATACTCTATTATATCACACAAATAATTTATTACAAGAGTATATCAGGTTTATATTAAGCAAATTATACAACTTTTAATATTTCTTAACAAAAAGGGCAATTTTTTTTTATATATCTACTTTATATATATAAGAGTATAAGAATAGAGGATAATTAAATGTTTCCATTCCATTTTTCAACACTAAATTATGAATTGGCTCAAAGCACTCCGAGCGGGTCATTAAATATATTGTGGAATCAATTGAATCAGAAATCAATTGCTAATTCTATGATGTATATGACTCCAACATTTAATTTCTCTATCGGGTATGAATATCCTGAATTTGGTTTGTACGGAAATAATTTGTTAAATCCTATGCTTGCTATTCAGCAGACAATGCAGGCTTTCCAGAATGGAAGCTGGATGAACGGTATGAATAATGTCTTTAATAACTGGCAAGCACCTTGGAATACATCTTGGACAACGTCAGGGACTACTAGTTCAAGTAACAGTGAATACGATGCATTAAAAGCATTGATTACCAAATATAAAGAAATAGGTACTAAAAATAATTCTTTAAGCCCGACTTTGCTGGATAAAATTAACGATGCTTTAAATAAGTCAGGCAAACCGGAAGAAAAGTTAGAAGCATTAAAAGATTTGTATAAACAACTTAACAAAGATAAGCTTAAAAAAGCATTGTTAGAATTACCAGAATATAAGGAAATTCTTGAAACTGCCGGTTATAAGTTTAGCGGTACAAATAAAGCAAAAGATGCAGAACTTAAGAAAGAATTGAATGGTATAGAGCAAGAGCTTAAGTCCAAAAAAGCCGATAAACTTTGTCTTGCGTTAGTAAGTGAAAATAACCCTAATATATTGAGAATAATAAGCTACTGGAATGATACCCGTTCAGATAAAGACTGTAGAGGTATTATCCGTTTATTAGCAAATAATCTGCCGACTGAAGAGTCAGAATTAACAAATCACAAAAAAGGTGTTAATTACCTTGCAATGTCGCTTGTAAATAAAGTAGAAGATTTCAAAGCGGAAGCAGAAGGCGACTTCTCTAAACTAGATGGAGCAAAAGAGGCTGTATCAAAAGCATTAACTGAAGCTAATAAGAAATTCACAAAAGAAAATCTAATGAAATTGGCTGAAAAATTTGATACGCTTTATGCAATGCTCAGAATGATGGAAGCTGAAAAAATCAGAAACACTATTAATACAAAATACAGCTTCTTGAATGACATATCTTCTACAGATAAAGATATTGCCGATGATAAATTAATTATTGAAGATACAAAGGCTGATTTGAGGAATGAAGGAATCAGCGTAGATGATATTGAAGTTGACGAAATTCCTGCAGAAGAAGTTGAGGGAGATACGGATGAAAGAGGTGATACTGCAGAAGAAAAAGAGCTTAAATCAACTGATAGAGTGGGTGTTTACACGACAGCTTCTGTATCAGCAAATGAACCTGCAAAATTGTATATGGTAAAAGATGATAAACTTGTAGAGCTTAAGGGTGCAAAATCTATTGATAAAGATGGCAACTGTACAATGACTGACGGCAGCACGAAAGCTCTTAAAGATGTAGAAACAGCAGAAGTATCCGCTCAAGATGTAATTAACTATAACAAAACACTCAAGAGAGTAGATGCTCTTATAGACGTAAGAATAAATGCTGTTGATACTTCAGCAATGAGCGACTGGCCGAGTAATGTAAAATTATACGTATCAAAAGGCAATTTGGAAGATGGCAGAAAACAATACTTTGTTGTAAAAGATAATGAGTTTAAGAAAATTGATTGTAAGGGAATCAATCCTGACGGAAAAATTGTAATTGATGACAAAGCTGTGTTATTCAACGATTTAACTTCTGAAGATTTCAGTTCAATTTCTGATTCTGATATTGTAACAACTGATAAGAAAAAAGAAGCTAAAGAAGCTGAGGAAAAGAAGTTTGAGGAGATTTTAGAAAAAGAATTTAAAGTTCACGAAGATGCTGATGGTGAAATTTTTGGAAATAAAATTGTTGATGATCTTGAATGGTATACAACTGACGGAGAATGGTATCGTGCAGTAGATAATATTTCAAAAATAAATAAGAAGAATGTATATAGCGTTATCA
>CAZXQM010000014.1:27979-29334 GCA_964643455.1 uncultured Vampirovibrio sp.
CGTGCAGTAGATAATATTTCAAAAATAAATAAGAAGAATGTATATAGCGTTATCAAAGGTTACATGGACGATAGAAACATTGGCGCAGATAAAATTATCAGACAAATTAAAACGGAAAACGGTAGAACTGATGAAGCTAAGATGAAATTAATAATGCATATAATTGACTCAGTATACGGATATTGTGAAGAATACGGTACCAATAGTAAAGATGCTTTGAAGGAATTGTGCAAGATAAAAGATTCTCTCAAAGGAGATGTTCTGATAACAAAAGAAACTGCTGAGAAATTAGACAGCTATATTTTAAGAATATTTAATTTATCGTAGAACAAACTGCAATTTATAATATGGTTAAACATTAACAAGATTGTAAAATAATTAGATGTATGATTTGGTAAAAAAAAAGTGACCGGAGTTTTTCTCCGGTTTTTTTAATTTTGTTTGATATTTTACTTAAAATTTTACTGTTTTTAATTCCAACAATTTGTCACAAATTCATAACACTATCTTTTCTAAGTTTTTTACAGCATTTTCAACAGTGTCATTAACAACAATATGGTCAAATTTTTTAGAGTTTTCTATTTCGAGTTTTATAGAAGCCAACCGTTTTTGTATTGCATCTTCTGTTTCGGTGTGCCGTCCTCTTAGTCGAGCCTCAAGTTCTTCAATAGAAGGCGGTGCTATAAAAATCAATACAGCTTCCGGCATGATTTTTTTTACATTTAAAGCTCCTTTTGTGTCAATTTCCAGAATAAGGTTATCGCCGTTTTTTAGGCATTCTTCAACAAAACTTTTCTTTGTTCCGTAATGATTTCCGGAAAACTCTGCCCACTCAAGAAATTCGCCATTATTAACACAATTTTTAAACTCTTCTTTTGATAAGAAAAAATAATTAATTCCGTGAACTTCTCCTGTTCGCATTTTTCTTGTCGTACAAGATACAGACAATTTAAAATCAGGATGTTTTTTTAAAAACTCTTTAATTACTGTACCTTTTCCGACGCCTGAAGAACCTGATATCACGAATAATTTTTTCATTAAACCTCCGATAGTCCTCTATGGACAATAGTTTCAAATCTTTCTTCAGAAGAACTGTTATCCATAGAGGTATTGATATCTTCTGTCGGTTTAATTTGAATTTCAGGCGGGGTATTTTCGGAATCTTTTCTTCTTAAGCTTGCAATCAATTCACTGGTAAGTTTTGGTATATCCATTGCTTCTGTACAGATTTCTATATAACAAAGCTTATTCATAATTTGCGTAACTTTAAGTGCTTTGTCGAAATCTTCTTTGGTAGTAACTTTTGCGGACCAGACATCACCTTCAAATACTCTTGCAAATTTTGCATAATTCAT
>CAZXQM010000015.1:0-6105 GCA_964643455.1 uncultured Vampirovibrio sp.
CTGTGGGCATTGTATTTTTCGATTGCTTTCATTAATTCTTTTTCGCATACATGTTGAACAGCTGCATCAATGGTTAATGTAATATCTTTGCCTTTGGCAGGTTTTGTTGCAGCAATCGGATCGGTTGATATATTATAAATAACTTTACCTTTAGGTGTTATTTCAAAATTTGAAGTTTGTGTAACACTCTCCAGAACATCTTTTGCTGTTAATTCTACTCCGGCAGCAATATCAGCATCAAAGTTGTAGTAGCCGAGAACATGTGATGCAAGTGTTCCCTGAGGATATGTTCTTATACTTTTCTTGTCCATCGGAATTTCCCGAAGGTTTAATTTTGCAATTTGATCTCGTGTATGCCTGTCTACATTTTTTTTTAGCGGAATCATTGAAATATCTTGCTTGAGCTTTTCTGTAAGATCAACTTGTGAAATTTTGAGTATAGGTGCAAGCATTTTTGCCAATTCTTCTGGGGAGTGAACAAAATCCTCTTTTCTTGCGAAAATATCATAATAAACGGTGTCTGTTGCAAGTTTTATGCCATTTCTATCGAAAATATTTCCCCTCATTACAAATGAATTTAAACGTCTTTGCTTTTGAGCTTTGATCCGAAAGTGTCTTACATCAAGCACCTGAATACAAAACAGGTAAATAATAAATAGGAGTATTGCAATAAGAAAAAAACCTTGAACCCATGTCAGGCGTTTCGAAAAAGTCCTATTAATACAGCTGTTTCTTCTCATAATTCCCCTTATTAAGTTTAACACAACAAAGTTAATTTTAAAAGAATGTAAACTGATGTATGCTTGATTTTATTTGTAATTATGTGTATAAACCAGAATTGTCCACTCAGGCTATTTTTTAAGTGTACTTTTAACATTTATCCGTAAAAGGGCGTATTTAGTGAGTTTCACAAAAATTAACAAAAGAAGCTTTACCCTCTTGACATTTTATTTAATATGTTGCATAATGAAATTGTTGAATGAAGTGTAAATGAAACACTTAATAACAACAGAAAGTTCACAGAGGTGATTGATTATGTTAGTTAATAAAATATCAAATATAAATAATGTTAATTTTAAGTCTAATAATAAAGTAGCAATCAATATGGAATCGCAGAATGCCATTCTTATGTTGAGAGATCCAAAAGCTTCTGTAAAGTTCCAGCAGAGTCAGGAATTCGCTCAGAATGCTGATTCCGTTAATGCAAATCCTTTGAAAGCATTAGGTTACAAATTGTATAGAACATTTAACATGATACGTGACAATGATCAGGCTCCTCAAAATGAAGCCAAACAATTTGTAGCTATGGCATAAATTTAGATTTTCAACATTTACCATAGAACACACACTTTATAAAAATCTATAATATAATACACACACATAATTTAGCGGTAATTCTGATAATTATCGCTTTTACTTTTTTAAAGAGGGGTTAAAATCCAATAAGAAGATTTTTTATTTAAAGATGAAAAAGTTGTAGGATTTATGATGAATAATATAAATTCATAGTTGTCTGATTATTAAAAAAGGTGCGTTTTTAGCGCACCTTTTAAAGTTTATTCTGCTGATTCAATTTCTGAATCCGGAAGCCCGAGTGATATACGTTTGTCTTTCGGGTTAAATTTTATAATCTTTGTATTTATCTTATCTCCTGCATTCAAAATGCAATTGTTCTTATTCTGATATTCTGCAAGTGCTGTTTGCGGTAAAAGAGCTTCAACACCTGAAAGAACTTCCACAAATGCACCGAAAGGTTTAATTCTAGTAATTATACCTTCTTTTATAGCACCTTCTTGTAATTCTTCTTCTGCTTTTATCCAAGGATCAGGTTCTGTATTTTTTAAGCTAAGGCTTATTCTTTGCTTGTTATAATCAACATCAATGATTTCAACATTAATTTCTTGTCCTATTTTTAAAAGATCTGTAGGATGTTCAACCCATTTCCAGGATATTTGTGAAAGCGGAAGCAGGCAATCCACTCCTCCGACATTGACAAAGGCGCCAAAATCAGTGATTCTTACAACCTCACCTTTGACAATCTGACCTACTTCTACCTGCTCAAATACATTTTTGCGGGTTTCAGCCATATTAGTTTCAAAGACTTTTCGATTTGAGAGAATAAGATTATTTTGTGATTTGTCGAGTGTAAGTATTTTAACTTCAATTTTGTCTCCCGGATTGCATATAGTTTCTCTTGCACAAAGCTGACCTTGAGGAATAAAACCCTGCACGCCTGAAACATCAACTACAATACCGCCTTTAACAACCTGTGATACAACAACTGCAATTGTCTCATCAGCTTCCTTAATTTTCTCAAGTTCTGCCCAGGTATGAGCAAGATGTACTTTTTTGTAAGAAAGTGTGAATTTACCATTTTCATCACTATCCTGAGTTATTAGAAATTCATATTCTGTATTTAATTTTAACACATCTTCAATTTTAGCTTTTTTATCTGAAGAAACTTCATAAGCAGGTACAAAAGCTGCACTTTTGGAACCTATATCTATAATTGCTCCATCCGACTCATAGGCGCAAACAAGACCTTTAACAATATCACCGCGTTTGAAGTTGTAATCATACTTAGACAAAAGTGCTTCAAAATCAACATCTAAATATTGTTCAACCATGCGTATTCCTCTTTCCTAAATAAACACGGGAGTATTATACCATACTAAGCTGATTTTGGCAATAGGCGTGTAGTTTTTCTACCCTAGATGAATACTTTTTCGCATATTAATTGCATTTTGTCCGTTTTTGCAATTGCAGCAAGAGAATTATTGAATATTAACTGTACAAAAACAGAATCCGGAAAAGAGATGCGTGAATTAACAGACATGCCGTTTGAAATTTTTATTTTTTCTGATTCATTGAGTTCATAAACAGGAAAATGCAGTTTGGAACAAGGGGCAATTAAATTGTTAGAGATTTTTTCAACTGAATCAAATTTCTCAAGCGGAATTGACTCATTGATATCGAAATCTCCGGCTTTAGTTCTTATGAGTTTAATCAAATGACCATACACACCGAGTTTTTCACCTAAATCGTTTGCAATAGATCGGATATAAGTACCTTTGGAACATTCAATACTTAAAGTAACCTGTTGTTTTGCCACATCAAAATTAACAATTTCTAAGCAGGAAATGTTTACCTTGCGGGGTTCAACCTGAACTTCTTTGCCTTCTCTTGCATATTCGTAAAGTTTTTTGCCTTTGACTTTGATAGCTGAATATACAGGCGGCAACTGTTCAATTTCACCTTGGAAGAATTCCAATTCTTTTTGTATATCAGCTTGTGTTAGTTTTCTGTCGGAGATTTTTACGGTTTCGCCTTCTGTATCGTAGGTTGTTGTTGACTTTCCTAATTGTACGGTTCCTGTATAAGCTTTTTCATCCCGCAGGTATTCAATAAGTCTGGTTGCCTTCCCTATACATACAGGCAGAACGCCTTCCGCAAAAGGATCCAGCGTACCGGTGTGTCCTATTTGTTTTATTTTTGTAACACGCCTGATAGCGGCGATAACATCGTGAGAAGTTATTCCTGCAGGTTTATATACGTTTAAAAAACCGAACATCCTATTTTATCTCGCCTTTGGATATCTTGTTAATTAAATCAAGAACTTTTGAACCTTGTTCTAGTCCGTCAGAGTAAATAAATTTTATTTCAGGCGTAACACGGAGTCTAATGCGTTTTCCTACTTCAAACCTTACTTTACCGGTATTTTTTTCTATAATTTCTTTGTCTTTTTCCACTTGTTCAGGTGTTCCAAGAATGCTGTAAAAAACTTTTGCGTATGAATTATCGTGAGAAACTTCAACGTCAACTATTGATAATACTCCTTCTATGCCTCTGATTTCTTTACGTATAATTTCAGAGATATCCCTCATCAGTTCTTTTCGAACCCTTTCATTCCTTAAAGACATTGTTTTTCTCCTTTTAACTAGTGTTATTTTGATTATAGCATGAAAAATATTAGATAATGGGGATAATAGTTCGGAAGTTAAAAAAATATGTGTTGGGCGGAAATCTTTATAAAAAGAAAAAAGCAGGCTTTCACCTGCTTTTTTTGTTTTAGCGAACGACTTACTTACTATTCGCCGCTGCAACCAAATGCAATGGTTACACGTTCTTTTGGATTGATGGCAGAAATTTTATATCCCTTAGCATCAACTAAGTAACCGATTTCGTCGCCTGTTGCCTGAACTAAGCCGACAGTACCTGAGACAGCCGTTCTTGTAAGGTCAATAGGAGCCTTAACGGTATCAACAATCACGTCACCGATACTTCTTGCAGAAGCCATAAATTGACCTTGGAATGCTTCACCGAGAGCAATACCTGTACCGGAAGCTACGTCTTCAAGTGCGTTACCTAAGTTAGATAACATACCGCCTGTTGTACGTCCTACGATACCTAACATCTGACCACCCCAAGTGAGAGGTGCAGTAACAATTCTTGATACGATATTCGGTGTATTAGATTTGTTAATTTCAGCGTTAAGGATTTGTCGAGGAAGTGTTGCTTTGCAGCCGCAGTTTTCAATTTCCGTAAATGCAAGTTTAAGTGCACCCTTTTGGCAACCGGAAGGTCTTATAACTTCAACTACTTTACCATAAACTTTAGATCCGCAAGGGAAGAGTTGACCATTGATTGTAACATCTTCTAATGTTTTAGCTGCAAATCTCTGACCTACGTGAGATGATTTTGCGCTGACCTGATCTTTGAATTCCAATTGAAGTGTAGGGATTTGAACAAGTTCTTCGTTTTCAATAAATGCTTTCTTATCAACAGGACACATAGGGCAATCGTTGTTTGCTGTTACAGGATTTCTGTCGATGCCTGCAGCCACACGAATATTTTGCAACATAGCTGCTATATCGGCACGGGAAGCATCTTTAAACGGTGCAATAGTATTAGGGTTAGGTGAATTATTTAAAGCACCTTTGTCCAGTGCAATTGCTATAGGAATCTGTGCCCATTCAGGGACAGTGTTGCCGTCGCTGTATTTAGACAAAATTTGTTGAGCTTTGCACTTATCCATATCCGGACATTGAACACCCTTAGCCAAAGCACAGAGTGCTTCTGCTCTTGTTACGTTGTGATTTGGCAGGAATTTACCGTCAGGATATCCTTTAAGCAAGTCCTGATGAACCGCAACTGTGATTGCGGAGTTTGCCCAGTGATTTGTCGGTACGTCTGAGAACAATTTTTCCGGTGCGCAGGAATACATGTCTTTGTCAAAACCTTTAACTAACATTGTTGCAAACTCAGCACGCGAAATATTTTTAGACGGTTTAAACAATCTATCCGGATAGCCTACTACGATGTCGTTTGTTGCAAGTTTGTCGATTTCGCATGAAGCCCAGTATCCGTCCGGAACATCAGGAAACATTTGCATACCTGCTGCCGCACCTGTCATGTTGTTAAAAGGTGATAAGTCGAAAGGAACTAGTGTTTTTTTAACGGCTTGAATGGAGTTTGCCGTACCCATCTGAATAGGACAGCCGTTGCCGTCGATTTTGTTTTCATTTCTTACAATAGGTGCTCCTGTGTGTCTAGGCATATCGTTAAGGCACGGAATATTTGTTGCCGCACCGGTTATAGAGCCGTCAGAAGCTACGGTTGTGCCCATTGTACCAGCCGTAAGCTGATTAACTTGTCTGTTTACCGAAAAACCTTCTGCTGTGTAGATGGAATCTTTTTCAGTACCTACAAAGTTGTTGTAACCGTAAACAGCATTAGGGTAAGAATAAACCTGTTTCATATCTGCTCGTGACAGTTCTCTTGTAGACGGGCAGAGTGCGCAAGAAGGAACCGGATCAGGTTCGCATTGAGGAATGGCACCGCAGCCGCAGTCCGGTGTTGGAGTTGGGTCACACGGGCAAGCTGCACCGGTAATTTCCGGCAGTTCGTTACACGGACAAGCCCCTTGTGTTACTACAGGTCTCTCTTCACACGGGCAGGCTGCCATTACCGTATTGAACGAACACGTTGCTATCCCAACGGCAATTGCAGCTGCCACAGTAAGTTTTCTAATCGTCATTTTAACCTCCTTTGGTATTAGGTGGAGTAGATTTACGTTCATTCTGCAAACTTCATTTACCCCTTGTT
>CAZXQM010000015.1:6205-7392 GCA_964643455.1 uncultured Vampirovibrio sp.
TTGAATTTTAAAGAACTTCTGTTCTTCTAAACTCCTAAACTTCTAAACTTTATTTCATTGACACCTAAATTATGGGGTTTTTTGCAAATTAAAACATTACCGAAAAAGAGAGTCCAGTCGGGTTATTAGAAGTTTTGATAATGTTTAAGATGCGTAAGAGATGTAACTGAAGGCGGGGAAGCTCATGCTTTGCTTACCCTGCATTTTTGGGTGCTGTAGTGATTCTTATTACTATGTTAAAACATATTGGGCGGACATTTTTAATGTCCACCCAACTCAACTTTAATTATTTGGTTTTGAGAATATTATCAGATGGGGTAAATCTATAATTTACCCCATCAAAACCTTTCCGATTTTAATATTAATTCAGACTTTCAATGAAATCTCCGGCAGAAAAATCTTTGCCTGTCAATTGTTTAATCAAATCATACTCTTCTACAGAAGCGCCGTATTGGAAAATGTTTTTGTCCATAAATTCTGCACTTTCAGAATTTTCTGTAATATTTCCAAGGACTGATTTTAGATGGTTATAAATTTGAACTTTCATAAGATTTGCCCTGAAGTAATTTTGATAATATGCTGGATGTGAAAGATAATGCGGAATTGTTGCCCATTCGTTGTCTGCCTGTACTTTCCGATTCAAATATTTTTCAGTTAACTTGTTCCACAATTCTTTAGGATTTAAATCCGGATTTGCATATAATTGACGTTCAAAATCTATAATCAAAAGGCTTTTTGCTACAAAGCCTGCTTCATCTTCTGCATGTGTAGCTTTAAACTTTTCTAAAAGTTTTGAAGGTACAATTGATGCTAAAACATCTTCTGTCTTAATAATATCGCCCATCATCATAGCAATTGCTTCGGTTACGGCAGGTGAAGAAGCACGTTTGTCCAGATATGTGAGCGAAAGTGAGATTCCTAAATCGTAAACGCAGTGTCCAAGCTCATGATTCAGCGTATTAAGGCTCGTAACATTGTTTGTCAAATTTGCTAAAATTCTGGAATCTTTCCCCGCCTCAACTCCAAAGCAAAAGCCATGAGTATTTTTACCTTTTCTGGGGAATAAATCAAGAGTGATTTTGCCTTCTTTTTCAAATTTCTCAATATCGTAACCCATGTTTTTGTACATTCTTTTGGATATCGAAACAATATCATTCCTATTTTCTACGGACGGTTTTTGTACTTCA
>CAZXQM010000015.1:7492-28554 GCA_964643455.1 uncultured Vampirovibrio sp.
TTTGGATATCGAAACAATATCATTCCTATTTTCTACGGACGGTTTTTGTACTTCAGTCTCATTAACCATTTTTGCGGGTTGAGCTTGAGCTTCCAAAATTTCATTTACCCCCTTTTCCGGATTAGTGTCTAATAAAAGCCCGTAGTGATAGCTTTCTAAAGAGTCTGTTTTGAAAAATTCCTTGAGTTCATTTTGTTTTTTATCAAGAATATTTTTTATTTGTGCATTTGATTTTGAATAAGTTTCATCAATCAGATTATCCAAAAAATCTAATTCAACATCATAATCCTCTTTTAATTTGTATTCAAAAAAGTTTTGGTATCCTTTGTTTTGTGCAAACTTGTTTCTCATTTTGACAAATTCTATTAAATCATCAGCGATTAAATCACCGCCTTTGATTTTAGCATTATAAGCTTTTTTACGCTTTGCAGGGTCAGTTTCTTTTTGCAAAATCTTAAAAATTTCTGTTTTTGTAACTTCTTTCCCGTCAATTTTAGGAACATAAGAATTAAACTTTTTAGCAATTTCATTCTCTTTTTGTCTCAAAGTTTTCAGTTCTTCACCTGTATTTAATTCTTCATCAAACTCTTTTAATAAGTCTTTAAGCTGTTTTTGTTCATGTTTTGAAAGTGAATTTTTATCAATGGTCTTAAATTTTTTATAAAGTTCTTTGTTTCTAAAAAGTTTTGAGTACTCTTCCTGAACTTCCTCGTATTTTTTCATATTTTCCGGTGTGGAATTTGTATAAAAATCCCAGCAGGATTTTTCCAGATTAATTGAAACCTTTTCTAAATCTTTGCAAAACTCATCTCGTAGTTCAATGAACATAATACCCTCCTCTTTTTATATATAATTATAATTCTAAACAGCTTTTTTTGAGAAGATGCGTTATGTCCCTTTTCCTAATATAATTCTCCAACTCTAGACCCGAATAGCTTATTGTAGTAAAATATTCATGTAGATTTTTATGGAAGGTTATTAGTATGGTAAACAAACTCATTAAAGAAGACACTAAAATGTTCTTAACCGGAAATGAAGTGCTTGCTTATGCAGCCAACTCTGCAGAAGCTGAATTTATGTATGGTTATCCTATTACACCTCAGAATGAAATTATGCATACCTGGTGTAAACTGCTTCCTAAGACGGAAGCCGGTTTTTTGCAGACTGAGGATGAAATTTCTGCAGGGTTTTCAACCATAGGCGGTATTCTTGCCGGAAAAAGAGCATTTACTGCAACGGCAGGTCCTGGAAACGTAATTATGCAGGATGCGCAATCAATGGCAGAGATGATGAGAATTCCGTTTGTCTGTGCGGTTATGCAAAGAGGCGGGCCGTCAACTGCTACAGTTATTTATGCCCAGCAGGAAACAAGATTAACCTGTTTCGGCGGAAACGGTGAAGGGTTCAGAATTGTTTATTCAACGGCAGGACATCAGGATCTTTACGATTACATGATTAAAGCTTTCAACACTGCGTGGAAATACAGATTCCCGACTTACGTTCTTGCTGACGGTTATCAGGGCAAGATGAGGGAACCAGTAGTTCTTTATGATCCTGCTTCTCGCGGAATAACTATGGTTCCGACGACAAAAGCGCTTTTAGCAGAAGGGCAAATCGGTGTTGACAGAAAGTCTGCTCATCTTAGAAACACTTACAATATGGAAGAAGAACTGATGGAAGTTCTTGAAGGATACAAAGCTGATTACGAAAAAATATCAGAAGAAGTTCAGGAATGGGAAGAATATAAAGCAGATGATGCTGAAATTCTTGTAATCGCTCACGGTATTGTTGCCCGTTCTGCAAGAACCGCTATTGATGAATTGAGAGAAAAAGGAATCAAAGCAGGTCTATTCAGACCGATTACAATCAGACCGCTTGCGGTTAAACCATTGAGAGCAGCAGTTTCAAGAGCAAAACAAATTCTGTTTACGGAATCTGCAAACGGACAGCTTGCTCAAATGGTACTTGAACAACTCTATGGCTTAAATACACCGTATTCTACACTTTATAAAATGGGTGTAGGTGTCACCGGCGATGATATTGTTAACAAAGTCGAGTCAATGGCGGCTGCGGTAGTGTAGAGTTGAAGGGTTGAAATGTTGAAGAGTTGAGAAGTTATTTAAATTCGCTTACGCTCATACGTTAACAAAGTATATGGCGCATTTGAACATATAGATATCTATAACAAACTATTCAATGGTTCAACTATAATGAAATTAGAAAGGTTAAAAGGTTAAGTTTGATAAAAAACAATTATCAATTTCCGTTCGAGAAATTAGAAGTGTGGAGACAAGCGATAGAATTCGCAGAATCTGTTTATCAAATAACTTCAACTTTTCCCAAGTATGAAACATTTGGAATATCCTCTCAAATGCAACGTGCAGCAGTTTCTGTATCATCAAATATTGCAGAAGGCTCTGTAAGGTTTTCATCAAAAGAACAAATCCGTTTTTATGAAATGGCTTTTGGCAGTTTGATGGAAGTTTTAAATCAAGTAATATTAGTCAGCAAATTAGGTTATATATCGGAAAAAGATTATGTTAATTTGCGAACTTCAATAGAGAATATTTCTAGAATGTTAAATGCATTAAGAAAATCAAAAAATAATGAGCAAAGCGAATAAAATGAACTATTCCACTTTTCAACAGTTCAACTATTCAACTGCTCAACAGTAAGGAGATTATGAAAAATGTCAGAAATATTAACAATGCCGCCAAATCTGCCTGATGCGCAGAATGCAGAGGTCGGAGCAAGTAAATTTTGTCCGGGCTGCGGACACGGTATAACTTTAAAAGCACTTGCAAAAGCCGTTGATGAACTCGGAATTAAACAAAAAACAGTTTTCGGATGCGATATAGGATGCTCTTTGTTGGCATGGAATTATATGGATTTAGATACTGTCCAGACCCACCACGGAAGAACAACCCCTGTTATTTACGGATTCACAAGAGCAAATCCGGAGGCTATAGGTATTGCCTATATGGGTGACGGAGGCGGTCTTGCAATCGGTGCACAGCACCTTGTTAACGCTACTGTCAGAGGCGAAAGAATGATGATTATTGTTGTAAATAATACCAATTACGGTATGACCGGAGGACAGATGTCTCCTACAACAATGCCGGGACAAAAAACTGAAACAACACCTTACGGAAGGGATTGTTCTGTTACCGGAAAACCGGCTAAAGCTGCTGAAATGGTTGCGGCTATAGCTGATCCGCAAAAATCTTTCGTTGCCCGTTCTTCTGTTTCTAATGTTATGAAGCTCAAACAAACTTTCGTTAAAGCACTCAAGAATGTTGAAAACGGCGGGTTCTCTTTTGTGGAAGTTCTTTCTATTTGTCCTCTAAACTGGAGAACAAATAATTTTGATACTTTTGCAAGATTGGCTCAAATGGAAGAATTCTTTGATGTGAAAGAGTTTTTAGTACCGGAAGAGGGGTAAAAGATGAAGAGTTGAAGAGAGTGGAAGTGTTGAAAAGTTTTTAAATTCGCTCACGCTCATAAAATTATAATGTATGATGAATTCAAAAATAGAAAATATTTATAACAAACTATTCAACTTATCCACTTTTCAACTAATAAGAAAGGATAAAAAAATGACCAGAACAAAAATCGTATTAGCCGGTGAAGGCGGACAGGGCGTTCAATCTATTGCGAAAATTCTTGTAGAAGCAGGATATGAAGCCGGAAAACAGGTTCTATATATTCCGAATTTTGGTGTTGAACAAAGAGGTGGTGTATCCATTGCTTTCTGCCAGATTGCCGATACAACAATAGGTGAACCGAGATTTGCAAAAGGCGATATTATAATAATGCTTTCAGATAGAGCAATAGACAGGTGCTCAGCTTATGTTGATGAAAATTCTGTAGTTGTTTATGATACATCTGTTTGTACAAAAAAGCCGGAGATGCAGTGCAAAGAACTTATAGGTGTGGATGCAAATAAAATTGCAAACGAACAGTTAAGTGCAAGAGTTTTCAATATTATTATTCTCGGTGTATTGCTTGAAGCAACGCATGTACTTGAACTTAGTGATATTAAAAACGCAATGGAAAAAGCTCTCGGTAAGAAGTTTGATGCGAAACCGGAACTTAGAGAATTGAATCACAAAGCTCTTGAAATGGGTATGGAATTAGTTAAAGACAGAGCGGTGGTTTAATTAGTGGCTAGTGAATTGTGATTAGAGCTAATTAAGATAAATTTCTATTCAATATTCACACCTCACTCTTCACCAACAACAGAAAGGATAAATCAATGACAGATGAAACAAAATATAAAGGATATAAAATAGAAGGAGTCGGCAAAGGCAAAGCAGATTATTATGTTTACACAGAGCTATGCAAGGGCTGTGGTTTGTGTATAGCAAAATGTCCTATGAACAAAGCAGGAAAAAATTGTCTGCAATGGTCAAAAGAAGTAGGACTTTATCAGACTCCTGCCGTAGCACCTGATCCTGAAATTTGTATTGCTTGCGGTCAGTGCGAAATGACCTGTCCGGACAGTGCAATAAGAATTGTAAGGAAATAATTTATTATATGATACGGGGTGCGGCTTTAAGCCGCACCCCGTATTTTCATAACCCTGATTTTTATGGAGGTGGAAACAGTTGATTACGCGAGAAATTCGGGAATGGCTGCAAAAGGTAGAAAGAAGGCAGTACTCATACGATGATGCTATGTATGAGTTTGCAAGGTTTATCCCGTTTCTTACAAGAGAAGAGATGAAAATGATTAAATCAAGGTTAGAGGATTCTTATAAAAAATAAAAAAACATGTTAAAATAAAAATGCAGGTGAGAGCATGTTTAAAAAGAATATAAAAACCAGAATGGAATCAGAAATTATCGAGCAAACGGGGATTATCCCGTATATTCTGATGAAATACATAAATCCTGAAACCGGTGATATTAAAATAGACTTACCTGATAATATTACAAAAATTGTTCTTGTAGCAAGCGGTTCATCTTATCATTGTGCAAGATTTGCGGTTGATTTGCTGGAAAAGTTTTCCAAAATCGAATCCAGAGCAATTTATTCCAGTGAATTTTTATTAAAAAGTGTTATACCTCACGATGACAATACACTTTATATTTTTATCACGCAGTCCGGTGAAACAAGTGACACGGTTAAATCAGCGCAAAGAGTGAAAGAGCTGAACAATGTTTTTACGCTTTGTATAACAAATAACGACGCTTCTGCAATCTGGAATATTTGTGATTATAAAGTTGCCTGCTATGCAGGTGTGGAACAGGGTATTGCAGCGACTAAATCTTTTACATCCCAAATGCTCTGCTTGCTTCTTATCTCGCTTAAACTCATAGAAAAACTTCACGGGAGTGAAGCGGCAAGGATTTATAAAAAATCACTTTTCCATCTTCCTGCAATTGTGGAAAAAGCTCTTGCAAAGAGAAATGAGATAAAAAAACTGGCAAATATTCTTGCAAAAGAAAATACGATTGTTATAACCGCTGACGGAATTTCTTATTCGCTTGCTAAAGAAGCGGCGTTGAAGATTAAGGAAACATCTTATAAAAATATAAGTGCTGCGATTCTGGGCGAATTTATGCACGGGCATGTTGCTGTTTTAAACAATAGAGCGGTTTTGATTTATATAGCGATAGACAATATTTCCAGACGTTCAGTTGCCAATCTGGAAAAAATTTGCGAAGAGTATCATCCTAAACTGATTATTATCGGACCGGCGGGTGATGTTAAAAATTATAATTACAATATTTATGTCAGCTGTGAAAATGAAATCCAGCAAATGTTTGCAAATGTTGTAATATGCCAACAGCTTGCTCTGGAGGTTGCTTTTAAGTTGAAACGCAATGTTGATAACCCGAGAGGGCTTTGCAAAGTTGTTGTTGATAAAAATGTTTAAACTTCGCTGATTTCTTTTTTCTGATACCTTGCGGCTTTAGCGTTAACTGCATAACATACAGAACATAATTTTTGAGAGAGCATAAACATATTTCTCTGAATATTTGCAACATCATTCATAGCTTCAAGCATTTTATCAGGATTCACCATTGATTCCATTGCTTCGTGATTATCAACTTTTTCATCTGCATATTTTTTAACTAAAAGTTTGTCTATGTAATCTCTAGCTCCGATAGCCATTTTGAATCTCCCAATTCCTATATTTCCTTATATATATAAAAACAAGTTTTGCAAAAAAATTGCTACTTTGTTACAAAATGTTAATAACAGAAAGAAATATGTTTGGCAGTGTTTTTTTAAATATAAAAATGATTTGTTGTTTTGTTTGAATTTTTTACCCTTTGATTAAAAAACAGATATTTATTATTCATTTGAATTCCTGTAATAATCGAAAATAATTCTAAAAAGGGTTTGTCAATATTGTTTATGTGTTTTTTGAACGTAAATTTTTGTTAATCCGTATTTATCTTAATAATAACGGGGAGCATGGGGAATTGTAAAAATTTTTGCGAATATCTTTACTTGATAAATAAATAAGAAAATTATACTATATATACATACCTGAAAGGAGTGATGGCTACAGAACTTGGGAAGGATAAAAGATAGAAAAATTTTGTAAAACTTTTTCTAAAATTATCCTAGGGAGAAGAGAAAAATTATTTGAAGTTTTGACAACACAAATCAATTTAGAGGAGAGACATTTACCTAGAAAAGTATTATTTTTATCGTAAATCAGTGGAGATTTATAGGAAGTTTTTTGGGGTAGGAGATTATTGGGTTAAGAAGGTTTTCTGTTTTTAGGAAACCTTTTTTTCTTTTTGTTATAATTTCATTTATGGAAGAGAAGGTCACAAAAAAAATAATAAGTTTGATGTCAGGAACTTCCTGCGACTCGATAGATGCAGGGTTATGTAAAGTTAATCCTGATATGTCGGTTGAACTTATTCATGGAATTAATTATTCTTATCCTGAACATATAAAAGCAAAACTCTTTTCTGCATTTAGAGGGGAAATATCTGTGAAAGAGTTGTGTCAACTTAATTTTGCGGTTGGAAAATGTTTTGCAAATGCAGCGAAAATTTTAATTGAAGAGTTTGGAAAACCGGATTTAATTTCCAGTCATGGACAAACCATTTATCATTATCCTTATGATGAGAGACTGGATAATATTTCGCTTAAGAGCAGTCTACAAATTGGAGAGAGTTCAGTTATATCAAAAGATACCGGATGTATGGTTGTATCAAATTTTCGGGAAGGTGATATTGCACTGAACGGGCAAGGCGCACCTCTCGTTTGTTTTGCGGATGAAAAATGGTTTAAAAATTCGCTTGTACAAAATATCGGAGGAATATCCAATGTGACAGTTGTTTCGGATGATTGTGATACTTTCGGGTTTGATACCGGCTGCGGAAATATTATGATAGATTATTGTGTACAAAAATTCTTTAATCAAAAGTTTGACAGAGACGGTGATATTGCCGCTTCAGGAAATATTTGTGAAAGCTGGTTGGATTGTCTATTGCAGGATGAGTATTATTTCCTTGACCCGCCCAAAACAACAGGAAGAGAATATTTCTCAGTTAAATATATAGAAAATATTTTAAAAACCGCGCCTTCCGAGCCGGCTGATATTATAGCAACTCTTACGGCACTTACAGCAAAGACTATTGCGCAGGCATACGAGAGATTTGTCTATCCAAAAGTTCATGCAGATACTGTTATTATCGGCGGTGGGGGGGCATATAATAAAACGATGCTGAAATTTTTGAGAAGTTATTTGCCAAAACGTATTGAACTCAAAACGCATGAAGATTATGGTATTTCCAATAACTTCAAAGAAGTTATGGCATTTGCCCTTCTCGGATACTGTACATATTACGGAATTCCGAACAATGTTCCGTCATGCACCGGAGCGAATAAGCGGACTGTGCTTGGGAAAATTACTTATTAGTGATATTTGTTATACAAAAGTTGCAAATCATCGTCTGTTAGGTATTGCATTGAATCCAAATCTTGTGGGAACATAATACTTTTCACATTTGCCGAATGTTCAAGCCCGATGGCGTGTCCTGCTTCATGAAGCATAACGCCGTAGATATTTTCTTTCTGTCTTTCTACAAGTTTTCTGATATATTGTTTATTTTCGTATTTGCGGATATATTCTTTAGTTCCGATTGTAACATAAGCTTTATAATACTGACCGCCCCTTGTCATCATTTCTGTACATCCTACTGCGTGAATATCATTGCAGTTGGCAACAAAATCCACAAATTCCACTTCAATATTCGCATTAGAAGGACTATCTACAAATTTAAAGCGTACTACCCCCTTTGATTGGCGTTCCCATTGTTCAAAAGCTTGCTGCATTAGACGGCTCATTTTTCCGTATTCAGGAATATAGACATAAATGGGCAGTCCAACCCAGCGTGGACGTTCAGCACAAAATACATTGAGGGTAAGTATCAATAATATAAAAATTGATAATAATATCTTTTTCATTTCTACTATTATTCTAACATTATTTTAATATTTTTTTAAGATAATAGAAGTATTTATTCCGCCGAATGCAAAATTATTTGTCATTACGTATTCCGTATCAATAACTCTGCCTTCATCTTTTATGTAATCAAGCTGTCCGCAATTCTCATCAATATTTTTAAGGTTTAATGTAGGACAAAACCATTTATTGTTCATCATTTTAACAGATAAAATTGTTTCGATTGCACCGCAGGCACCAAGGGTGTGTCCGGTATAACTTTTTATTGAACTTATCGGAACTTCACGTTTGAATACTGATTCCACAGCTTGGGTTTCCGCTATATCTCCGTTAATTGTTGCTGTACCGTGAGCGTTAATATAACCGATTTCCGCAGGAGAAAGTTTTGCGTCTTTTAATGCAAGTTTCATAACTTCCGCCATCATATCTTTATTCGGGTTTGTAATATGAGTTCCGTCAGTATTTGTCGCAAATCCTGCAATTTCTGCATAAATCTTTGCTCCTCTGGCTTTTGCATGTTCATATTCTTCCAGTATTAAAGTTCCCGCGCCTTCTCCTATTACAAGTCCGTCACGGTTTTTATCAAAAGGAGAAGGTGTCAAATCCGGTGTATCATTCTTGCTGCTTGTGGCGTATAGAGTGTCAAATACTCCGACCTGCGTAGGATGAATTTCTTCCGCCCCGCCTGCTATCATGACATCCTGATATCCGTCTTTTATTGACTCATAGGCATAGCCGATACTCATAGAGCCTGATGTACAGGCTGTTGAAGCAGGAATTAAACGTCCGTGGGTTTGGAAGTACAGAGATATATTTACTGCGGTCGTTTGCGGCATCATTTTTATATATGAACCTGAATTGAGAAGTTTAACTTCTTTATCAATGCACATTGAATAAAAATCCAGAATCGCATCCAGAGAGCCGGTAGAAGAACCGTAGCTTACGCCGCATCTTCCGTTTGTAATAATTTCATCTCCCAAAAGTCCTGCATCTTTTAAAGCCTCTTCTGCTGTTACTACTGCCATTAAAGCAACTTCACCCATTGTGCGTCTTACTTTTCTTGTATAGTGTTCAGGAATTATAAAACCGGTCTTGAATGAGCCGAGTTTGGAGTTTAATTTTTCGTACTCATCAAGTTTATCCCAGTATTGAACACAATTTTTGTATATTTTTAGTCTTTCATAAGCTGTTTCGACAGTCGAGCCGAGGGCGGATGTGATTCCCATTCCGGTTATTACAACTTTCCTCATAAATACAGTCCCCCATTCACTGCGATTACCTGACCGGTAATATATCCGGCATCTTCGCTCATCAGATAATTAACAAGGCTTGCAACTTCTTTCACTGTTCCCATTCTTTTCATCGGGATTTGTTTAATTGCTTCTTCCGGTAAACCTTCTGTCATATCTGTATCAATCATTCCCGGAGCTATGCAGTTTACTGTAATTTTTCTCTTTGCAACTTCCTGACTTAAGGCTTTTGCTGCGCCGATTAAACCGGCTTTTGATGCACTGTAATTTACCTGCCCTCTGTTTCCGCACTGACCGGAAATTGATGACATTACAATTATTCTTCCCTTTTTTTGCTGAATCATAGGCATAATAAGCGGTTTTATGACATTATAAAATCCGTCGAGGTTTGTTCTTAAAACATCATCCCATTCATTTTCTTCCATTGCAGGAAAGGGGTTATCTTTTGCAATACCGGCATTTAAAACAATTCCGTAATACATTCCGTTTTGTTCGATATCTTCTGTTAAAACTTTTGCCGTTAGTTCCCTGTCTTTGATATCAAAAGCGAGTGTTCGTGTTAAAACTCCTTTGATTTCAATCTCCTTTTGGAGTGTAGAAAGCCTTTCCGGATTTTTTGAGCAGTGCAGTACAATGTTATATCCGCTGTTTGCAAGATAAATTGCAACCCCTTTTCCGATACCTCTGCTTGCTCCCGTTACTAAAACCCATTTATTCACTCTATAACAACTCCTCTATATTATCCCCCTGATAGGTATTTACTGTTGCACTTGCAATTTCTTCACCATTGACATCATATATTAAACAATCAAAAACGGCAATTTGGTTGTCTGTAAATACTTCATGAACCGTAACTTTATATTTTTCACCTTCTTTAAAATAAGCAATTTTGTTATTATAAAGTCTTGTACCGAGAAGTAATCCCGGCTTAGGTTCTACACAGTTATTTTTAAAATATGCATACGCACCAATAGATTGAGCCATAAATTCAATTCCTGCCAGAGAATTTATTCCTTTGTTTTTTTCAAAGAATATTTTTTCCGGATAGACTTGAAAAACAGAACTCAGCTTCCCGCTTTCAATATCGACTTCCAAGATATCATCCAGAAGAATCATTGGAGGTTTATGAGGAAGTATTTTGACTAAATCATACATGCTTATATTATAAACCAAAATCGTTTCAGAGGGAAATGGGGTGATTTAGTTGGAAGGTAAGCAGGTAATAGTTAAATTTGTGTATAAACAAATGTATCAAATTGATTTACTCGGATATATTTACCTGTTTTTCAAAACAATAGCGCAATTTGTACCGCCAAAACCAAAGGATAAGCACATAACGCAATTTGGAGAGTTAACGTTTGATTTATCTGCCAGTTTTATTTCCGGTAGTGTTTTATCATATTCTCCATCATATATATGCGGGTAGAGTTTGTTTATACCTTCATCTAAAAGCTTGCAGCACAATGCTGTTTCAATACTTGCTGCCGCTCCCAGACAGTGTCCTGTGAGTGGTTTAGTAGAGCTTGCAGGTACTTTATTTCCGAAAACATTATAAACTGCTCTTGCTTCCATTAAATCGTTTGCAATTGTGCCTGTTCCGTGAAGATTAATGTAGTCAATTTCTTCTGGTTTTATTCTGCCGAGCGCAAGTCTTATTGCTCTTTCCGGTTCGACTGCTTCCGGATCCGGCGTAGTTGAATGATAGAAATCGGTTGTTTCGCCGATTCCTGCAATTTCAATACCTTTACCTTCTCTTTGTACGACAAAAGCTGCTGCGCCTTCTCCAATATTAATTCCTTTTCTGTTTTTGCTAAACGGGTTTGACGGTTGGTTGTTTAGTACTTCCAGCGCATGGAATCCGTACACGGGAACTTTTGCAATAGAATCGCATCCGGCGATAATCACTGTATCTGCAATTCCCGACTCAAGAAGCTCTGATGCAATTGTAAAAGCTTTTATACCTGAAGAACACGCAGTTGAAACAGAAGTGTAATAATTTTTAAACTTGAAGTGTTTTTGCAAAAATTCAGCGGGATTTCCTATTTGATAATGTTTTGGATTCCGGCTGATTTCGTATTCATCTACACCTGAATTTGAAGTTGCCGTAACAATTGCAGTGCGGCTGCTGTCATATTTTTCAATATTCAAAGGTTCCAGAGCTTTTAAAAGAAGCCTGTTGCATCTGAGATTGTAATTGCTTTCTATTATAATTTCCGGAAGCGGAAAATCAACAACTCCGAGTCGCGCAAAGCCCCTTTGCTCAAACTTTCCGGTTTCACCGTTGATAGCTTTTGCAAAAATTTCATTAATATCAGCTCCGAGATTGCATATTGCATTATACTTAATTATTTTCATTTATTGTATAATTTTAGCATGAAAAATTGTCTTTATATAAAAGATTCTTGTCAAATAAAAGACGAAAAGGACATTGATGTTTCGTTTGTTTCTCCGCTTATTAGAAGAAAGTTGAGTCTTTTGGATAAAACGGTTCTTTCATTAACTAACAAAATTTTCAATAAAAATATTGAAGAACTTGTATTCTCTTCGGAGTACGGAGAATTTACAAGACTGGATACAATTATAAGCCAGTATCAGGAATTAGGAGAGGTTTCGCCGGCGCAGTTTTCGGCTTCCGTACATAATTATCCGGTGAGTTTTTTTACACTGTATAAAAAATTAAACATACCTTATCATGCGGTATCATCCGGTGAAAATTCACTGGCTGCAGGGTTTATAAAGGCAATTATTTCTAAAAAAGAAACATTGTTTGTTTATGCTGATGTAAAAAATGAGGTACGTGGTGCGGCTTGTGTAGTTTCTCCGGCAAAAGGAAATTTTAAAATAGAATATGACACAGCTCCTTCTATAAATATGGATTTTAGCGGGTTTATAGAGTTTCTGGAAGGAAAGAGCGATGTTTATACATCAATCTTTGGTATATTCAAACGGGTTCTTGACTGAAAAGCCTGTTAGAATTAGAGTGTAATTAAAAAAGGAGGTAATTATGTTTCAGGTTTATATTGACAAGCCTTCATATTTTGAAGCTGAAATGGTCGGTGAGTTTAAGGATTTAGAGAGTGCTGAAGCATTTGCTGAAAAAGAAAAAGCTGCTGATAGCGAAGCTACATATGAAATAAAAGAAACTAACGGGTGTGTAAATAGCTACGGGGAATTAATTGCAACAGTAGTAAAACGCGGGTAGAAAATTTTCTTAAGAAAATAAGTTAAATGGTTGGAAAGATGTATTATATACTTTCTTTTACTGGTAAAATTATTCTTTTTTATTATTCCATTGTATAATAACCTTATGTGGATGAGAAAAGCTTTAGTATTTTTTATAACTTATATAATATTCTGCAGTCCGAGTTTTGCAATCAAAATCGGGTTACAAACAGAAGTCAGTAAGATTTATGTTGGTGCGTCTACAAAAGCAGAAATAATAAATTGCGATACAAATAAACTGATATTTGTTATGGATAAAATGAAGGGGTATGAAATGAAACCCTATCATGGCGTTATTGCAATAAAGGTTGACGGACAATGGAACAAAATGCATGCTAACAAAATTATTATTAAACCGGAAGACGACGGTTTTGTAAGCGTAAAACGTCAATGGTATCGCGGGAATTTTAAGATTGTGAATAATGGAATGGGGCTTACTGTTATCAATGATATTCCGCTTGAAAAGTATCTTCAGGGCGTGGTTCCTTCTGAAATGCCTTCGGGTTGGGAGTATGAAGCACATAAAGCTCAGGCAATTGCGGCAAGAAGTTATGCTATAGCAAACTTAGGTAAAAGAGCCAAAGACGGATATGATCTCAAAGATACTCCGGAGGATCAGGCTTATGGCGGCGCAAGTGCTGAAAAAACTAATACGAATGCTGCAGTGGAAGAAACGGCGGGAATTGTTCTTGTATGTCAGGGAAAAATTGTTCCGGCATATTATTCGGCTTCTGCAGGTGGTAAGACTAAGACCGGCGGTGAGGTCTGGGCATCTGATTTGCCGTTTTTAAAATCAGTGCCTTCATTTGATGATGGAATTAAAAAGAACGGTCACGGTGTAGGAATGAGCCAGTACGGAGCTAATAATCTTGCAAAAAAAGGTTATAATGCGTATCAAATACTCAAATATTTTTATGCAAATACTCAGTTTGCAAGGGTTCGTGATGAGTATTAAACAACCGCAGCCTGTTCAAAAATATTTATAAATCCGAACTTGTTTGTATCAAAGACTCCCTTGTCAGTAATTTTTAATTCAGGGATTACAGGCAAAGAGAGAAATCCCATTGTCATAAACGGGTCATTGAGTGTACAGCCGATTGAGGCGGCAGTATTGTTGAGTTCTTTGCATTTTTCTACAACATAATCGAAATCTTTATCTGACATCAAACCTGCAATAGGAAGCGGAAGTTCGGAAATAATTTCACCATTATTTACTACAACTTTGCCGCCCTGACATTTAATTAAAGCAACTGCTGCAGCGTACATGTCCGCGTCATTCGTACCGATAACTATCATGTTGTGAGAATCGTGTGCAACAGTTGATGCAATTGCACCGCTTTTTAGGTTAAAACCTTTTACGAACCCTTTCCCGATATTACCGGTTGCCCTGTGTCTTTCTATAACACAGATTTTCAAAGTGTCATTATCCAGACTGCTAAGAGCATTTCCGTCCTCGACTTTGACTTCCGATTCAACAGATTTGGTAATTAACTGATGAGGAATAACTTCTATTGTGCGAACTTTGATTTTTCCTTCTTTAATTCCGGCATCAATTCTAAAATCTTCAGGTGTAATCCATCTTACGTTTACGGAATTTCTCATAGAAAATTTTTCGTTTTTGTTTACCGGCATGGTAAGTTTTCCGTTTTCTGCAACAACTTTACCATTTTTAATTACAATATCAGGCTTAAAACTCTTTAGGTCAGGTAAGATAAGCATATCTGCTTTGTATCCCGGAGCAATCGCACCAAGATTACTTAATCCGAAATATTCTGCGGTATTCAGACTCGCAATTTGAACTGCTTTTATCGGGCTAATACCTGCTTCAACGGAACGCCTTACCATTCCGTTAATATGTTCGCACAAATCCGAAGGATGTCTATCATCAGTTACAAAGAGGCATTTTCTTGTATTACAGGTTTTCAGTATTGGAATTAAAGCATCCAAATCTTTTGCAGCCGTACCCTCCCGAATCATAACGTACATCCCGAGACGTAACCTTTCTATCGCTTCTTCAGGGGTCGTGCATTCGTGGTCAGACTTAACTCCGCTTGCTATGTATGCGCATAGATCTTTTCCTGATAAATATGGTGCATGTCCGTCAATTCTTTTTCCTTTTGCTTTTGCCAGTTCAAGTTTTGACATAACGTTTTTATCAAGATTCAAAACTCCCTGAAAATTCATCATCTCGGCAATTCCGAGCACCCAAGGTTTATCTATCAAAAGAGAAAGATCATAGCTGTTTAAATCGAAGCCTGATGTTTCAAAAGGTGTAGCCGGAACACACGAAGGAAGCATCGTGTAAACGTCGATAGGCAAATCCTTAATAACTTCGTGCATAAAGCTTATTCCGTGGAGTCCGAGAACATTTGAAATTTCATGAGGATCAATAATAACAGTTGTTGTACCTGCCGGAAGTACAATTTTTGCAAATTCTTCCGGAAGCATCATCGTACTTTCCAGATGGACGTGACCGTCAATAAAAGAAGGTGTGACATAAGCTCCGTTTATATCAATTTCTTTTTCGCCGTGATAATTTTCACCTATTCCCGCAATTATACCGCCGGTCATTGCAATATCACACTTATGTATTTCTTCTGATAAAACATTTACAAGTTGAGCATTTTTGATAACTAGGTCTGCTTTTTCAAGACCTCTTGCAATATTTATTAGATTTGCCATTTTTTACCTATAAAATTAAATCTTTACAATCAACAAACTTTGAAAGATCTTCTGTTTTCAAAATCTCATCGATTTTTTCTTTAAAAATTTCTGCGTTTTCGGTTTTCATACCATTAGGAAGCAGAATATCTGTATTTGTTTTAGAATTTACAAATCCTTTGTTTAGGGTTAAAAATTCTTTATACAGTTCCAGAATCTTCATATCATCAGGATTAATATCGTAATTAATTCCGAGAAAATATTTCATATCTTTAGGGAAAAGTTCCAGAAAACTAATCATAAAATTAGTTTCTGAGGTGTTTTCTTCTTCATTATACTCTTGACCGAGACAATGATTATTCAAAATTTCCTGTTGAGGCTGGGTTTTTATATAAGCTGCCCACATTAGACATCCAATATAAAATCCGAGGTTGTTATAAAAAAGTTCCAGAAACTTTTTGTAATACTGTCTAAATTTCACCTTTCTCTGAGAAAGATTTTTGAATTTGTTAATATCGAGATACAAGTATTCAACTGTGCCTCTAAAAGCCAGTATGAACGGACCAAATCCCGGATCAAATTCTAAACCTCTTGACGCTGTTTTCATACACATTTCCCTTTCAAGTATTGATATTATTTTAGCACAAATGAGACAAATGGGAAAAAGAGTTTTTTATTCTATGATTTTTTATTTTCTGTTTCTGGTAAAAATGTACAACAGATTTGACTTCATAAATATTTACAAGTTGAAAAGATTTTTTTGGTAGGATATTATTATGTTGAGAGATTGTACACGGGGAGTACATGGAAAATAATTATTTTGTACTACTGGCTAATGATGTGAAAAAATTATGGAACAGTATCGGTTTTAATCGGAAGCCGGGCTTATTTGTTTTAATTGTTCTTGCTGCTGCAGTTGCAACATTTTTTCTTTTTAAAGCTATGTCACCTGATTGGGCAGTATTATATTCTGACTTAAATGAAGTTAGTTCAATGAACATTGTTGATGGTATGAAGAAAAATGGTTACCGGTATAAAGTTTCAGGGGACCATAAGACAATTTTTGTGCCGGCAAATGTACGTGAAGATATGAGAATCTTTGTTGCGGAAAATGACCTGATAAAAGATGGGGAAGCCGGTTTAGAATTATCGGGCAATATGCAATTCGGCTCTAATGATTTCAAAAATAAATTAACAGGACGAAAAAGTCTCCAGAGTGAATTAACCCGTTCAATTGAAAAAATACAGGGTGTAAAATCTGCACGTGTTCAGCTTGCAGAGTCTGATTATGATAATGATGTGAAACCTTCGGCATCTGTTGTTTTGGTTTTAGAGCGGGGGTATGAAATCAAATACTCTCAGGTCAAAGCAATAAAAAATTTGGTTGCTTATGCTATTTCGGGAATGACTGCCGATAATGTATTTATTACGGATCAAAACGGTAATAGCCTTTCTGATGAAACTTCGAAAAATCCTGTTGATATGGAAATTTTTAAATCCAATTTTGAAAAAAAGACTGCTAAAAAAGTTTCTGATGTTCTGGAAAAAATTGTTGGGAAAGGTAATGTTTCAGTTCAGGTTAATGCTGATATAGATTTTAATTCGACAAAAGCTACAATAGAAAGTTATATTCCTCTGAATGATAGGGGAGAAGGTATTGTGACAAGTTCCAGAACAGAGGTTGAGACTTCTGAGAACCCGAACAATTTAAACAAGCAAAATTTGAATTATTCAAAGCAAAAAACAGAAGTTAATTATAATGTGTCAAAAGAAGTTAAACAGATTGTTTATGCTCCAGGGACAGTGAAACGTTTGTCTATAGCTGTTGCGGTTAATAAGATTCTTACAAATTCCGAGAAAGAAGAGCTTAGAAATTTAGTCCTTTCCGCTGCCGGTGCAGATTATTCAAGAGGTGATGTAATTACTGTATCCGGATTGCAGTTTGAGGGTATTAATATTGATAAGTCGGCTGATAAAACTCTTTCTGGCCAGTATCAGAAAGATCAAATTTTATACTTTATTACTTCTATAGCTGTACCTTTAATTGCTGTACTTATTTTGGGATGTTTTGCACTATTCATTCTCAAAAACTTTGCTGCTAAACTCACTTCTGCGGAACATTTGGAAGAAGCTGCAATAGAAAAAGAGAAAGATGGTGAGCTGGAAGAGGAAATGTCAAGAATGGCAATACAATCTCAAAAAGAACAAAATATTAATGAGCTTAATGAAGCGGTAATGGCATCACCTGAGGAGGTAGCAAAACTTATAACCTCATATATCAAAAACGATTAAGAGTGTTTTGTTAGGGGTGTATTCACATATCGAATGTCTGCCGCAAGCCGGCATTAAAATCAGTCAGGTGTGATAAAAGTAAAAATTAAAAAGAGAAGATAAAATCTCATTTAATATAATAGGTAAAAAAATGGGTATAGAAAAAATAAGAAGAACAAATGAAGAGACCAAAAAAATGCTGACACGTCCGAGTCAGAAAGTTGCGGCGCTTTTGGTGGCACTCGGTCCGGCAACAGCTTCTGAAGTGCTAAAGAATATAAAAGATGAAGCTTTGTTAGAACAAATTACCCTTGATATAGCAAATCTTGGTGAAGTTTCAGACGAAGATTTAAATGAAATACTTGTAGAATTTAAAACTGTTTTTCAGGCAAAAAATTACATTGCACAGGGAGGTTTGAACTATGCAAAGCAGCTTCTTACCAAGACTTATGGCGAGGCAGAAGCTGTAAAACTTTTAGCAAAGGTTCAATCTAAGGTTAATACTAATCCGTTTGACTTCTTAAACGAAGCAGACCCTTCACAGCTTGCTAATACATTTGTTTCAGAAAATCCGCAATTGTTAGCCCTGATTTTGGCTTATTTAAAGCCGGAACTTGCCGCGCAGGTACTCTCATTTCTTCCTCCTGATATTCAGGTTGTTGTCGCTATGAAAATTGCGGATATGACTCCGACTAATCCGGAAATTCTTGCAACAATAGAAGATATCGTTGAGCGCAAATTTTCAGCCTTTTTGGGGCAGGATTTTTCTAATGCCGGCGGTATTGAATCTCTTGCTAATATTCTTAACTGTTGTGATAGAGTAACAGAACGGAATATTATGAAATTGCTTGATGTTGAAAATCAAAAAATGGCACAGGAAGTCAGAGACTTTATGTTTGTATTTGAAGATATTGTTATTCTAGATGACAGAGCTATTCAGAAACTGCTTAGAGAAATTGATACAAAACTTCTTGCACTTGCGCTTAAAGGAACAAAAGATGAAATTAAAGAAAAAATCTTTAAAAATATGTCCGAAAGAGCAAAACAAGTGCTTCTGGATGATATGGAATATCTTGGTCCTGTTAGAGCAAAAGAGGTTCAAGAGGCTCAATCAAGTATTGTTAATTTTATCAGAATTCTTGAAACAACCGGAGAAATTACTATAACGCGTGCCGGTATTGAAGATGATTTAATCGAGTAGCAGCAGAATAAAAAGAAGCTCTGTAGTTCTTCTTTTTTACCTTTATTAATTATAACTGTAGGTTGGGATACGGTTCAGAATTTCAACCTATTAAATTTTCAAAAGCTTATGCAATATACTGGTCGTTTTCAAATGAAGCAGTAATGTCAAAATTTAAAAGCCTGATGAATTGAGCGTTACATTCTTTCAAATAAGATTATTGCGTATGATATGTAAACTTTTGTAACAAAATTGAAAAATTTTTTAAAGTTTTAAGAATTTGTGCCGTAATACAAAAATAGGAAACAAAAAACACATAACATTTTGTTTAAAAAGTTGTGTGTTTTTTAAACTTGCGTTATTACTATGTTTTAGGCATCATTCTTTTACTTTTATAGTATTTTTTTTTCGGATAAACCCCATAAAACCTTTTATTTACGCATTTCTTAACTTTTTAAACAAAATGTTAAGAGAATGTACGTAATATGAAAGGAGTAACAAATGACTGATTTTAGCAAAATTTCCAAAGCAGTTCTCTCTGCTATTGAAAGATTGGGAGGCGAAAACAAGCAAATTGATACCAGAGAGGAACTGAAAAATTTGGGCGACTGGCTCAACGGTAACAAAGGTAACATGGGCAAGGCTGAAATAGAATACGTTGAAGGTTTAATGGTAGAACGTTCAAGCGATATTGCAGTAAAAGAATTTAAAGAGAATGGTACAAAAGCTGCCGCAAAAGAAATCGCAGAAATTTTAAAATCTCCGGGACCTGATAAAAAAACACTTGATTCTCCGGTTGAGGCACAGAACCTTGCAATTCTTCTTAAAAACCCTCCTGCAGATTTTAATAAAGCCGATCTTGATTATATAATGTATCTGCTGCGATCAAGCGGGTATGAATATCTTATTCCTACGGAAGGTGTAGGTAATGCTGGTACAACTTCTGGCGGAGAAGCCGTACAAGAAGATAATACGAAGGCTCATCCAAAAGAAAACTCTGAAACTCCTCCGGTAATATCTCCTGAAGAAGAGGTTTCTGTTCCGGATACTGAACCATCAAAACCAGCTCCTAAGAAAGAGGTTCTGCCAGAAAAACCAAAAAATGATACTGAACCATCAAAGCCAGCTCCTAAGGAAAATATTCCGCCAGAAAAACCAAAAAATGATATTGAATCATTAAAGCCAGCTCCTAAGAAAGAGGTTCCGCCAGAAAAACCCCAAAAGGCTGCAGAGCCTGCACAGCAAGCAGTTATTACTGAGGCAGGCAGAGCTGAAGGTGCTGCACTGGCTTCACAACTTTTGACCGAATTTAATCAAACTGTAATAGATAATGATGATGTGAAAAAAATCCTTGCTAAAGTCAACCCGGAAAATGCATACAATTTTCTAATAGGAGTAGTTAAAGGGCTAAATATGGGTATTAATACAGCAGTTCATAAAAATATAATTGATATTTTCAACAAATTGACCTATAAGGATACTTTGCATGTAATGCAGGCCCTTGAGCAGCAGGCAATTAATATGGGATTAGGTGATAATGATGCTGTAAAAGCTCTCTCGGTAGAAAATAAAAGAATAGCTGCATTAGTTGCAGAAAATCCTAAGACAGACCCATCTTCTGGAAATGCACAATATTCAGATGAGCTAATTCAAGCTGTACTTGATGAGATGTCCAAAATTGTAGATGAAAAAACACCGGAGAAAGACTCTTCAATACCTCCGGCAAAAGGAGATGGCGCAGTAGTAAAAGGAGGCATAATTGGTGCCGTAGCTGACTTGCTGGACGAGGCGTTGGTTCAGCAGCAAAAGAAATAATTGACTAAAACTTTTAGGCGGGAATTTTGTTCCCGCCTGCTTTTTAACCTATAAGCATACAGTCGCTGTAACTATAAACCTGTATTTATTCTCAATTGCTTGTATACTTCAGGAATAAACTCTTGTTTTCCAAGCTGTAACAGCTGCCAGATTCATTTCCATAAAGAACACAAACAATCGAACTCTGGGAAACGGCACTAAAAAAGGGCTTGAAGCCAATTTCAACC
>CAZXQM010000016.1:0-11238 GCA_964643455.1 uncultured Vampirovibrio sp.
TACTCTTATCTAATATGCAATAACTAACTATTATGATAATATTTTATAAGTTACTATTAGTGTGATGTATGAAAAAATTTGTTATCATAGCGTTAGTTTTCTGTATAAATCTGTTATCTGCAAATATGTGTTTTGCAGAAATGGTTATGTTCAATACAAAAACACATAAATTTCATCAATTATGGTGCCGTTGGGCTGACAGATGTACTGTTAATTGTATAAAAATTGATAAAAAAGAAGCAATAAAACGCGGCGGCATTCCTTGCAAAGTTTGCGGCGGATAGATTGAACTGCATTGATTCAAAGTTTTTATGATAAAATATCTTTAAGGAGTAAAAATATGCCGTTTGAATTTGAAAGACAAAGAATTGAAGATGTAATACTGGTAAAACCGAAGGTTTTTGGTGATAATAGAGGATTTTTCATGGAAACTTATAAAAAATCCGATTTTTATGCCAATGGAATCGATGTGGAATTTAATCAGGATAACCACTCCAAGTCCGTAAAAGGGGTTTTAAGAGGTTTGCATTATCAAAAAAGTCCGTATGGTCAGGCAAAGCTTGTAAGGTGCGGTAGGGGCAGAATATACGATGTTGCAGTCGATATAAGAAAAGGTTCTAAAACTTTCGGCGAATATGTAAAAGTAGAACTTTCGGAAGAAAATAAGCACATGTTGTATATTCCGGAAGGCTTTGCACACGGTTTTGTCGTACTTTCAGATGAGGCAGAACTTCTTTATAAAGCCAGCGGCGAGTATGCTCCGCAGGCAGACAGCGGTGTTTTATGGTGCGATAAAGATATTAACATAGATTGGGAAATTGATTTTGAACCGATTTTGTCGGAAAAAGATATGAAACAGCCCACTTTAAAGGAGATTGTATGAAGTTACTGGTTACAGGCGGAGCAGGATTTATCGGAAGCTGCTTTGTTAGACATATTTTGAATAAATATCCGGATTATAAGGTAATTAATATTGATGCGTTGACTTATTGCGGGAATCTCGCAAATTTAAAGGATATTGAAAATAACTCAAACTACAGATTTGTACACGGAAATATTTGCGATAAAAAACTTGTAAGAGAATTAGTTTCACAGGTAGATTGCGTAGTAAATTTTGCAGCAGAATCTCATGTTGATAATTCAATTAAAAACCCTGAAATTTTTATAGAAACTAATGTTCAGGGAACCTTAAATCTTTTACAGGCTTCAAAAGAAATCGGCATTGAAAGATATTTGCAGGTTTCAACAGATGAAGTATACGGAACTTTAGGCAAAACAGGGTATTTTTACGAGACAACACCGCTTGCTCCAAACAGTCCTTATTCTGCAAGTAAAGCCAGTGCAGATATGCTTGTAAGAGCTTATTATGAAACTTACAAACTTCCTGTCTTAACAACAAGATGCTCTAATAATTACGGTCCTTATCAGTATCCGGAAAAACTCATTCCATTCTTTATATCAAAGCTTTTAAGAGGAGAAAAAGTGCCTGTATATGGTGATGGCTTGAATGTCAGAGACTGGTTGTATGTATATGATCATTGTGCCGCAATTGATACAGTGCTTCATAAAGGCAGAATCGGAGAAGTATATAATATTGGCGGTCATAATGAGAAAACTAATCTGGAGATTACACACCTGATATTGCAAGCAATGGGTAAAGATGAAACCTCTATTGAGTATGTTCAAGACAGACTGGGACATGACAGAAGATATGCAATCTCTAATGATAAAATATCTTCAGAGCTTGACTGGAGTCCTTCCGTTACATTTGAACAAGGTATAAAAATGACAATTGATTGGTATTTGAACAATCTGGATTGGATTAAGAGTATTGAAGCTAAGAAAGCGGTGGTGTAATGGCAGTACTTGTAACAGGAGCAAAAGGAATGCTCGGGCAGGATTTGTGCCCGATACTTGAAGACGCTGGATATGAAGTTATAGAAACCGACAGAGATGAACTTGATATTACGGATAAAAACAGAGTAAATGAATTTATTACGGAATTGAAGCCTGAAATCATTGTCCATTGTGCTGCCTATACAAATGTAGATAAAGCGGAAGATGATTTGGAAACGGCAAGACTGTTAAATAAAACGGGAGCAGAAAACATAGCAATTGCAGCTGCAAAAAATGATTCGACAATGGTTTACATCTCTACTGATTATGTTTTTGACGGAACTAAGCAAACACCATATCTGCCTTCTGATACACCTAATCCTGTTAATAATTACGGTTTAACAAAATTTGAAGGAGAAGAAGCTGTAAGAAAGTATTGCACAAAGTATTATATAGCAAGAACCAGTTGGCTGTATGGGCATCACGGTAAAAATTTTGTAGAAACAATGATTTCACTCAAAGATAAAGAAGAATTAAAGGTTGTAGATGACCAAATCGGATGTCCGACCTGGACAGTCGAGCTTTCTAACGGGATTTTAAAGCTGTTAAAACAGCCTTACGGTATTTATCACGTATGCGGAAGTGGAAATACAAGCTGGTATGGTTTTGCAAAAGAAATTTTTGAACAATTAGGTATAAACGTAAACCTCAAACCGTGTACAACAGATGAATTTCCACGTCCGGCTAAACGGCCGCATTATAGTATTATGGACAACAACGGAATCTGCAAAGATTGGCGTGTAGCACTTAAAGACTACTTAGACTTGAGGATTGATGAAGAATGAAAGGTATTGTTTTAGCCGGAGGAAGCGGTACAAGGCTCTATCCAAGCACAATGGTTGTATCTAAACAATTGCTTCCAGTGTATGATAAACCAATGATTTATTATCCTATATCTGTTTTAATGCTTGCAGGTATTAAAGATATTTTAATAATTTCAACGCCGCAAGATTTGCCAAACTTTGAAAAACTTCTGGGTGACGGTTCGCAGTTTGGAGTTACATTTTCATACAAAGTTCAACCTAGTCCTGACGGATTAGCACAGGCATTTATTTTAGGTGAAGAATTTATTGGCAATAGTCCTGTTGCACTTGTTCTGGGGGATAATATATTTTACGGTCAAAGTTTTTCAAGAATGCTTCATAAAGCAGTCCAGTCAGCGAAAAATGGCTATGCAACAGTTTTTGGCTATCAGGTCAAAGATCCTGAAAGATTTGGAGTCGTAGAATTTGATTCTAACGGAAAAGCTTTATCCATAGAAGAAAAACCTGTTAAACCAAAGTCAAATTACGCGGTTACAGGACTGTATTTTTATAATAATGACGTTATTAAGTATGCAAAATCACTTAAACCGTCCGCAAGAGGCGAATTAGAGATTACTGATCTGAACAGAATTTACCTTGAAAAAGGACTTTTGAATGTTGAGCTTTTCGGACGCGGTTTTGCTTGGCTTGATACAGGTACTCATAGGTCATTAATGCAAGCTGCACAGTATATCCAAACGATTGAAGAAAATCAGGGCATAAAAATTGCCTGTCTTGAAGAAGTTGCATTTAGAATGGGTTTTATGGACAAAGAAGTTGTAAAACAATCTGCTGAAAAGTACAAGAAAAATGAATATTTTTCTTATGTTAGGGAACTTGAGTAGGTATGAAAAGAAAAATCAGTATTTTAGGCTCAACAGGTTCAATCGGGCGGCAAGCTCTTGAAGTTATTGAAAAACTAAGAGATAAGTTTGAAATTATAGCATTGACCGGTGGCAATAATACAGAACTTTTAAACCAGCAAATCCGTAAATTTAAGCCAAAATACGCATTTTCGAGCAATCATAAAGCTATAGAAGGTGCAAAGTATGCAGATTTGGAAGAAATTTGTTCAAACAAAGAAAATGATATTATATTAGTTGCCGTTTCTGGAAAAATAGGTTTAAAACCTACAATTACCGCGATAAAAAATGGTATTGATATTGCTCTTGCCAATAAAGAAACTCTTGTCATGGCTGGCGATATTGTAATGCCGCTGGCTAAAGAATACGGAGTCAACATTATACCTGTCGATAGTGAACACTGCGCAATTCATCAGTGTATCAAGGATATTTCTCAGGTTGATAAATTAATTATTACTGCATCTGGCGGTCCATTTTTGCATAAGTCAATAAATGATATGAAAAATGCGACAGTAGAACAGGCTCTTGCACATCCCAGATGGAATATGGGGAAAAAAATTACTGTTGACAGTGCTACACTGATGAATAAAGGCTTGGAGGTAATTGAAGCTCATCATTTATTCAATATGGATTATGATAAGATAGAAGTTGTTGTTCATCCTCAAAGTATTGTACATTCTGCGATTGAGTATATTGATGGAAGTGTTATAGCGCAGCTGGGCTTACCTAGTATGCATATTCCTATACAGTACGCAATAACCTATCCTGAGCGCTATGAGGGCATAAAATCTAAAAGTTTCAGCTTTTCTCAAATATCAAGGTTAGATTTTGAAGAGCCAGATTGGGATAAGTTTAAAGCTTTAAAACTAGCATATAATGCAGGCAAAACAGGAGGTTCGGCAACAGTTTGTCTGAATGCAGCCAATGAAGAAGCTGTATTTGCGTTTCTTCAAGGAAAAATTAAACTTTTTAACATTATAAATACTGTTGAATCAATGATGGAAATGCATAATGTCGTTAAAAAACCATCTATAGATGAAATTTTTGATATCGATAATGAAATTAGAATAAAAAGTAGAGAGCTGTTTTTACTGTTAAAATGAGCATAGAAAAGTAAAAGATTTAACTAATTATATCAAGCAGCCTTGCAAAATCCTCTAATTTGCAATCAGCTGTCAATGAAATTCTTAGTCTCGATGTCCCCTCGGGAACAGTAGGAGGGCGAATTGCCGGAATATAATACCCTTCTGTACGGAGCTTTTCTGATAATTTTAAAGTCTCCACATTACTGCCTATGATTATTGGTATAATTTGAGATTCTGACGGTGTTTTAATACCTTTTGAATCCAGCAAATTATGCACAGCGGAGGTTAAATGTTCTAATTTTTGTTTTTGTGATATTAAATACTCTCTCTTTTCAGTTAATAACCAATTTGACCATGCAATGTTAAAAGGCGGAATAGAGGTTGAAAATATAAAAGAACGGGCTTTATTAATTAAATATGAAATAATATCGGCTGAGGAGACACAAAAAGCTCCGAAAGAGCCAACCGCCTTGCCAAAAGTAGCAGTTATTATATCAATATTTTTTCCTTCTGAGATTCCGGCAAGTGTTTTTCCTGCTGCACAAAATGCGTGAGCTTCATCAATCATTAGTAAACAGTTGTATTTCTTTTTTAATTCAATAAGTTTATCAATATCAGCAACATCGCCATCCATACTGAATACTGACTCTGATACAATAAGTGCACGTTTATACTGTTCTCTTTTAGATTCTAAAAGCTTTTCAAGATTATCATAATCAAAATGTTTATAACGGTAAAAATCCCCCTGAGCAAGCTGCATACCATCTATTATACTTGCATGGTTTAATTTATCAGAAAAAACAGCATCTCCTCGCCCGATTAAGGCTGAAATGACCCCCAAATTGCATTGATATCCGGTATTAAAAATCAAAGCGGCTTCTTTATGGAAAATCTCAATAACAGCAGCTTCCAGTTCCTTGTATTCAGATGAACTTCCTGTCAAAAGCCTTGCTGATGCGGAAGAGAGCAAAGAATTATTATTGGCAAGAAATTCTTTCCTAAGCTCATCTTTTGTACTCAGTCCCAAATAATCATTGGAAGCATAATTAATATACTCATAACCGTCTACTACAATTTTACCATCACTTTTAGCTTGAATTTCAGGAATATTCCTTAGTTGCCCTTTACTTTTTAGTACTTCCAATTCTTGTTTTATCATTTAATATATCCTTGGCTTTTTGAAGCTGAACATCATTTTTTGAATCAATTAATACATCAAAGTCATTTCCGATTTCTATATCAGGTTTTATACCTAATTTGTCTATATCTGTACCTTTAGGAGTCAAATATCTTGCTATAGTAATATTTACACCTGTTTGGTTTGGAAGAGGGACTACTTTTTGCACTAACCCTTTTCCGAATGTTTTTTTGCCAACAAGAATTGCTCTATGGTAATCCTTTAAAGCACCGGATAGAATCTCGCTTGCACTTGCGCTTGCACCATTTACAAGAACTACAATAGGTTTATCTAGTGGGAATATTTCGTCTTGTGCCTTTATAGACTTTTTATAACCATCTCTGTAAATAATATCAACAATTGTACCGCTTTTAATAAAAATATCAGCAATAAAAACAGCATTATCCAAAAGTCCGCCGGTATTACCCCGTAAATCAAGAATTAGAGAGTCTGTATTTTTAGTATTTTCTAACGCTTCGACAAACTCGTTTGGGGTAGAACCGCTCATAAAACTTATTATCTGTATATAACCAATATGGTTATCTAATATAGAGCTTTTTACTGTTTTTATTTTAATTTCTTTTCTTTTTAAAGTTTTAGTAAGCTTTTTACCATCACGTAATATTGTAAGTTCCACAACACTATTTTCTGGTCCTCTTACTAGAGCAGCAACTTCTGATACGTTCATACCGCTAGTGTCTTTTCCATCAACTGCAGTAATAATATCACCTTGTTTGAGCTGTGCAAATTCCGCAGGAGTAGATGGCATTACATTGAATATTTCAATTTTTCCGGCATTAGAATATATGTTTACTCCTATACCATATATTTTTGAAGTAATAGATGTCGTAAGCTCTTCATAATCATTTTTAGGCATGAAACGCGTGTATGGCTCATTTAAACTTGCTATCATGGAATCAATAGCAACTCTGGCATCTTCATCAGTTTTTATTTTTCCCTGATATCTGTATTTCCATCTTAACCAGTCCTGGTGATTAAAAGTAGGCTCATAGTATTCATTGCTTATAATTTTCCAGGTTTTGTCAAAGAGTTTTTGAGGAGAAATCTCTTCATTGTTTACAAGTGCCTGATTAGCAAAAAAAGCATTAGTTCTGGTAAATGTAGATAAAAATACTTTATTAAAAATTGCCAGAATTAATACGGACAAAATTATTATTAATATTTGCTTTTTCTTCATAACTCAATTTAACATCAAGAGTAATACTTAATCAATACACAAATGGGTTGTTGCTTGATAATTATAAAAAATAGTTAAATTTAATTACTGGTTTTGAAAACCTGGAGAAGTAAGAGGTAAATTTCTATATCCGTTATTGGCAAAAACAGTCTTTTTAATATATTTATTAGTATAATTACCCTTTTCAAGAAGTTGTTTTAATATATTTTCTCTGGTAACTAATGCTGAATCTAAATTATTCGATTCTGGATATTTTTTTAAAATTTCCGTCCAAACAATTGCTTCCATCGTCCAGGCATAAGTTTCTTCGCTAAGCGAATTATATTCATCCTGATGAACTGCCTCATGCGCAAGAAGTGCTGCTAAAGCTCCTGGAGGGGCATATTGATGCTTAGGATTTATATATATATATAATTTACCCTTTTTTTTCCAGCCAACTGCGTCAAACGTAGAATATGCCTGATTAATTTCAGATAAATCTTTAAACATAATTTTTATAGGATATTGAGTTACATTATAACCTAGTATTGCCTTGCGTGAAAATTCACCGGTTGTATCTTTAAGCATGTCTAAAGCAACATGAAATATTTGTTCATTAGATACTTCTTTATATTCATCTGATATACTATTTATATACTCTTGTGTGTACTTTGTTGGCAGGTCAATATTAGAAGGTACTGGTTCATAAGACTTTGCTGCGTCTACAGGACAAGTAATGAAAAACAGTAAAATCAGCATATACAGTAACTTTTTCATAATATACCCCTCTATTCTTATATATATTATATACTTTTAATAAAAAAAAAGTCAAAGACAGTTATCTTGAATTATGTATTAGACATTGATATAATAGTCGTGATGAGGGATTATGAACCATATTTTACTGAGGACGGCTCTATAGGGCTTTATTCTTACACCGAAAAAGACGTGTTTCATTCCAAATTTGGAGCTTTATCTGAGGCCTGGGAAAAATTTATATTGCCAGCACACCTTGAAGAATTTCAACCGGAAAATTTAAAAATTTTAGATGTGTGTTACGGAATTGGATATAACACAAAAGCTCTGATGAGTTTTTTAATTAATCAAGTAAATTATAAAAAGAAAAATATTTTACAAAAACTTATATATATCGCTACGATATGTACAAATAATATTCTAAAAAGAAATACTATTTTATCGCCACATATCGAATCGAGAAATGATAATAAAAAATATTGTTTTCAGATTGATTGTTTAGATATAAATGAAGAACTGGTACTGCTTTCTCCTCTTTTTAAAATTGCAAAAACCCCTGGAGAAATATATGACAGTTTTATACCACAAATTTTTACTTGTTTTGATATGTATTATGTAATCAGAAATATCTTCACAAATATTTTTTCTCGTTTTTCTCCTAAGAACAAAAAGGAAATAAAAGAACTTCTGGATTTAAAATTCGAAAATACGCATATCGAAAAAAAGTATAAAATTAATAATTACGTAAATTATATTTTAATGAATAGTATATATGAATTTTGGGGAAATAATTACCCTTCAAAAAATCTTATAAAAATGATGAATGAAAAGCAAAATCGAAGATTTTTTGACAAGTCTTTGATAAAATATGCAAAATTTAATCAAAAATGGGGATACAACAAGACCTATAGAAGTGATTTAACCTCCTTCTTACATAATATATATTATGCCACCCTATCGAGACGTAATAAAAAAATAAATTTTAAGACCGCTCAGAGCCTTTTTAAGATAAATTTTTACATAAATGATGCAAGAAAGACTATTTTGACACTAACTGACGAATACGACTTAATATTCCTGGATGCTTTTACGTTTACAAAAGCTCCACAACTTTGGACTGTCGAGTTTATAGCAGAACTTTATAAAAGAATAGCTCCACAAGGTCTTTTAATGACTTATTCAACTTCTGCATTAGTAAGAAATACTCTTTTAAAAAATAAATTTTATGTGGGCAATATCTATCATGAGAAAACAAATAAAATTATAGGTACAATTGCATCTAAAGATAAAACAAAAATAAAACATCCGTTAAGTGACTACGACTTAGGACTTTGTAATACAAAAGCCGGAATTCCTTATCACGATCCGGACTTATCATTTGATAAAAATGACATTATAGAGCGGAGAGAGTATGAACTTAGGCATAGTGATTTAATGACTTCATCAAAATACATGAAAATCAGAGGCAAAAAGAATGAATAAATATGATATAGTAATTGCTGGTGGCGGAACTGCCGGCTGTGCTTGTGCATATACTGCTGCAAAGCTGGGACTAAAAGTTATGTTAGTTGAAAAAAATACATTTTTAGGCGGATCAATAACGTCGTCACTTGTAATTCCAGCCATGAAAACATCAAATAATGCTATAAATACAGATTTCTTTAATACTTTATATGATAAATTAGCAGAAATAAATGGCGCAATAACCTACATAGACGGTAATAAAGGCTGGTTTAATCCAGAATTAACTAAAATTGTACTTGACACATTATTATTAGATGCCGGGGTTGATATAAAATTTGAGTCAGGTTTAAAAGAGGTAGAAAGAAATTTATTATCATATACCGTAACGATAGAGTATAATAATCTTATTCAGGGTAATAATAATTTATTGTTACCTATCGAAACGGAATATATAATAGATGCAACAGGAGATGCAAAAATTTGTCAAAAATTAAATTGTGAATTTTTAGAAAAAAAATTACAGCCAGTTAATCTTAGATTTATAATGTCTGGAATTAATGTTGAGAAGTTTTCTAAATGGATAATGGAATTGGATTTAGACAGGGAGGTTACGACAAGCGGTATTATCGATGGAAAAACCTACTTATCTACAGCTTATACCTGGGATGAAGGTGTCAAATGGGCACTAAGACCTATATTTAAGCAAGCTATCGAGGATGGAGAAATTACAGAAGCTGATTCTAACTATTTCCAGATATTTTCAGTCGCAGGAACTTCCGATTCTATTGCCTTTAACTGTCCTAGGCTCAATTATACTGCTCAAAATCCTTATATTGAAGGGAGAGCAAGTATATTAAGACTTTCAAATTTTTGTAAAAAATACCTTCAAGGCTTTGAAAATGCTTATATTTCTTCTATCGCAAACTCCCTGGGGGTACGGGTTTCAAGTAGAGTAAAAGGGAAATACGTATACACTGCAGAAGATTTAAGAAGTGGAAAAAAGTTTGAAAACCCTGTTGTTGTCTCAAATTATCCAATAGATGTACATTCAAATCAAAAAGATAAATCAAAATTAGAAAAAGTGTATCAAGAATACCAGCTTCCGGTAGAATCACTCATGGTTGATGATAACCTATTTGTCATAGGACGCTGTATTTCTGCCGATTTTGAAGCGCAAGCAGCATTAAGAATTATACCGTCTTGTTTTTCTATGGGAGAAGGGCTAGCAAAATATTTAGCTAAGAACAGTAAATTTAAACCTCAAAATTGTTAGTTATTGTATGAATATATTCTAAGATTTGCGTGAAATAAGCAAGATTTGAATCCCCGTTTAAAATAATATCAGCTTCAGCTCGATACGGTTTTACATACTTCTCGCCTGCGCCGAGAATATATTCCCAGTGTTTTTTAGCGTTTTCTAAATCTTGATTTCTTTCTGTATATGCTCGTGTTAAAAAACGTTCTTTTCTGATATTTAAATCTGTTTCAACATAAACCTTAATATCAAAAATATTCTTGTTGTCACCAAACATTGAAGCCATACCTTCGACTACAACTATTTTATTTGAAGAAATAAATTTTGCTTTAGGCACAGAGACCCCAGTCCCGTTTAATAAATACTCTGGAGAATATATATCCTCTCCATGAGAAATTTTATCCAAATCTTCTTTTAAAATATTTAATTGAAAGCTATTTGGAGAATCAACATCATATCCACTATCCCGTAGGTTATCAAATGTGCCGTATTTCTTAATTAATTCTGAAATATCATTAAAATAATTATCAGTAGTTAAAATTGTTACAGGCATATTAAAGCGCCTTATAACATTCTCAACTTCTTTGCATATAGTAGATTTACCAGAAGCAGATTCTCCTGTAACTCCAATCATAATTCGTTTTTCCGGGTTCTGAATAAGTCTCTTGGAAAATCTTTGAATAAAATCATACCGAACCTCGGTAAAAATAGGTTCGGCAATTTTGTTATCATAAGCTAATAATTGCTTAAATTTTGACTGCA
>CAZXQM010000016.1:11338-17866 GCA_964643455.1 uncultured Vampirovibrio sp.
ATAGGTTCGGCAATTTTGTTATCATAAGCTAATAATTGCTTAAATTTTGACTGCAGATAAAAGGCAAGTAACTCACGTCCTGTCTTCTGATTAAAATCAGGCTTTAAAATTTTATCAGATGAGTTTAATTCTTTTTCAATTAAATGAGAGATTCCTATTTTATCTTCTTCAGTCATATATTAATTCCAATGTTATATCATTATACATGTATGAATTTTAGAAATAAAGTGGGTAAACTATGATTCAAATAATTCGCTTATTTTGTTAGCAATATCTCTCGGATCAATTTCCTGTGTTATCTTGTTTATATCCTGCGCCATTTGATATAGTTTTGCAGCTTCTACCTTATCTCCCACTATTGAAATTGCTCTGGCAAGGTTAAAATGCGCTAAAGCATAATTAGGATTGGATTCAACTGCTTTTTTAAACAGCTCAATAGCCTTATTTACGCGACCTAAATCATCCAGATAAATAACACCCAAATTATTATAAGCTATATCATAATTTTTATTATATTTTATAGCAAGTTCATAAGACTTGATTGCTTCTTCTGAATCACCTTTACCCCAATATAAAAAGCCCAGATTACAATGAATTTTAGCATTATGTGGCTGGAGTTCCAAAGCCTGTCTGTAAACAGCTAAAGCATTATTGTAATCTTCTTTATCATAAAAAGCACTCCCCAAATTAACATATATATCAATATCATCAGGTGTGAGAACGTATGCTGTCTGATACGCTGATATAGCAGCATCTGGATTTGATTTATTTTCCTGATAAACAAAACCCATAGTTTGTGCTATAACACTTGTCCATGATTTATTAGGATTTAAGATTATAGCTGTCTGGTAATTAGAAATTGCTAAATCAAATTCACCTTTTATATAATAAATATTTGCTAAATTTGAATATAAATCTGGCATATTTGGAGCCATGGCAATAAGTTTATTATAAACTTCAATTGCTTGATTATAGTCACCCTGTTCTTCATAAGCTCTGCATAAATGTCTATACGCCGCGATATTAAATGAATCAAGCCAAATGGCCATCTTATACTCTGTAATAGCATCTTCAAAATAGCCTGTAGTCAAGTAAATATCGCCTAAAACACAGTAAAGCGGTGCAAAACCAGGAGCTATATCAATAGCATTTTTATACATCTGTACTGCTTTTGCATAATCTTTTAACTGTATTGCATAAAAACCTCGCGCAAATAGCGGGAAAAAGCGTAAATATGAAATATTTTTGATAATATTACGCTGTGCAGTTCTGTCAAATGGTATTAAAACTATTGATATTAATTTCTCATAAAAAGCCTTTAATTTAGTCCTTGTATCTTTAAAGGAAGAAGCTTCATACAACTTGCAAAGAATGTAATGTGCACTTGAGGACTTAAATTTTGAACATTGTATAGCAGCCTCTGCGGCATCGATAGCATCTGTAAAATGCGCTTTTTTTACAAATGTTTCAGCAAGCATATAATAAGCTTCGTAATAATTATGTTTTTTCTCTAAAGCCATTGTGAAATAGTTGATAGCTTTATCCAAATCACCTTTATGGTAAAAAGCAATGCCTATTTTATAGTATATTTTGTATGAATCAATCAATGATTCCATTGCGAGTTGATACTCAGTTATTGCCTCATCAATATACTGACAGGCACTGTAAATATCCAAATGCCACTTCATGTATAAATCTCCAAGGCGTACATGCAAATCAGGATTTGTCGGATCTTTTTGCAAATCTAAACGACAGCGCTCTATTTGATCATACATTTTATTTTTTTGTACATTCTTATTATTTGTCTTATTGTCAGTTACATTTTTCATATTTTTCCTAATTTTAACTATTATTTGTATACAGATACATGTAATATAGTAAATTTCGCCTGTATTCTTCTATCATATTTGCATAGGATATTTTATACTCATTGTTAAATACCGGATCAATATATATCACTGTACCTCTAAATCTTATTATACCACAATTATTAGGCAAAATTAACTCGCAATCAAAAGAATCATTTAGCTGAAATTTGTAATCACTGTAAATTTTTAAATATTCTGTAGCAATTTCAAAAGTATTTACCTTAAAAACGCAAGAATCATCCATTATAATATTGAGCGTTTCGATAGCACTTATAACAGAGATTTCTTCATTAGGGGTCAGTTTCATCGCATTATAATCAAGTTCAATAGAAAAGTTACTTTCTAAAGGTGAAGTTATTACAATAGTATTAAAGTTTACCGTACCTATTTTTGAAAAAAACTTAACAGTTAATTTACAACCCTCGTTGAGATGTTCAATATATCTCATAATATTAGGTGGAAGTGCTATAATCATTCTGTCCTTTAATACTTTAGAAATTATGCACACAATTTCAACCAACTTATCTTCTTTTGGGAAATAAATACTTAACTTTTGCCCTGCTTTTAATAGTTCCATGATAATGTATTATAAACTAAAAATTACTTTAATATTAATCATTTAAATATATTAGTTTTAATCTGGCAGCGATTCTATGAACTCAGGAATTTTAACATTTGTCATAGGAACCTCCTTCTGCCTAAATGATTTTTCAGAGTAAGAAATCCAGTTAAATAATATAACAGAACTAGGTTTGTCAACAATTCCGTTAATAATACTTCTGAATTCTTTAGTACATTTAGTTGGCAATTGTGGCAAGTTTTCAATATCTTCAGGCGAAATATTATAGTTATTATCTTCTCCTGTAAGCATTATCAATAACTTTTTAAATGAAAAGTCACCGAACACACCTAAACCAGATATAATTTCATTTGATAAGCGTCCTAAAATTACTAATTTTGCGTAATCGCTATCAGGATTATAAACTCCTTTTATGAATAATGCCATTAAAGGACCTTGGGATTGCATAAATTTTACATTAGCAATACCATCCTTAAGTTCAATATCACCCCTCAGGTATTTAAATAAACCGGTGTCCTTTAGAGTTATTGCTTTAGTTATAACGCTGAGTGAAGTTCTTAGCATATTGTCAGCAACTATATTTTGAGCATATAATAAATGTTCAAGTTTGCCTAATGTTCCCATTCTTCCATTATGAACTATAAATTTAATATTTCCATTTAAAGACTGCTTAGAAGAGAGGTTTCCGCTTAAATTTGTATCAAAATCCATTATTCCACTTACGGAATCTTTTCTTGTTGAAATTAAATCAAATATAGGAGCTGCACTAACACCACGTGCCTGTATTTTGGAATTAAAATGTTCATCCTTTAAATTAAAATTTAGTGCTCCTGCCAACTTACCATTAAAAACATTTGAAGAAATGTTTTTTAACGATAATACATTATTTTTTAAATTGAACTCAGAGGTTAGCGCTGACATGTGTAATGGTGAATTGTAAATACTTGCATGCACTTTTTCAGCATATATTGTACCTTCATTAATGCTAAGAGGTATTATATTAAATGCTGGGCTATCTTTATACATATAAAAAGTATCTGTATTAATAAATTTTGATTTTATATTTAGATTTTTTACCAAAAGTTCTTTTGATATATCAGTAGAAATGGTTGAAGTAATGCCAAATACAGAATCACTGATTCTTACTTGAGGTGCATTTACAGAAGCATAGTTTTTGTTAAAGTCTACTACCACATTACTTACAGCTAGCTGTAAAAACTGATTTATAATGTTTTGTGCTGAAATCTGCCCCACAATATCCGGTTTATTAATACTTCCGTTAATAAATATATCACCTTTTAATTGTGCTATTGTATCAAAATATGTTACATTCAACTGCTGTGGAATAAATATTCTTAAATTTTTAAATATCGGTTTTTTTAAGTTTTCAATATTACCGGAAATAATTAATTTTTTCTGACCTTTCAAGTTCAATTTAAAATCACTTGCTATTTTTCCGTTAAAAGGTAAAACACTCAAATCATCAATCTTTAATATATTATTTTCTAGTTTTGATGACAAATTAATTATAGCCGGTTCATCAAGAATTAAAGCCTTTTCCATAAAAACCTGCGCTAGAATATTCTGAACTAATGCATTACCGTTTACAGACAATTTAACTGGGTAAACTGCATAATTTGATTTAACGCTTTTAATATCTCGTGAATTTACATAACCATTAACATTTAGATTGAATGACGCATTCTTTGTATTATAATTTGTAACTTCTGCCTTAGCCATTAACTTTGAATTTGGCAAAAATATACTTGTTTCTGGAGCAGAGAGAGAATCCCTTTCTATATAAAGCTTCAACAATGGTAACTTTATAGGTTCAGTCTGCGGTATATTTATAATAATGTTATTTATATATGCGGTATTATCTTTATTTGTATCTAACTTTAGTGTTGAAAATGACAGACTGCTAGAATTCTTTTCCGCTTTAAAATTCTCAATTTGAATATTTTCCTTATGAGATATATTATTTAATGTTCCGCTTAGGTTTGCAACAATAGAAGCTGTTCCGTTTATAATACCGGTTGACGAAGGTAAAAGGTGCTTTAGCTCAATCTTATTCATTAGAACTTCAACGTTTATATTTTTGTTGATACTGCCTCTAACCATAATAGGTGCATTATTCACATATCCAACGGCATTTGTAATATTTATAACATTATTAGAAAAATCAATATCAGAACTTATATTATTTATATCCAATCCGTTTGCTTTTATAGCACCTTTAGAAATCTTCATAAAACCGGAGGATTTAATTTTATTTAAATCTCCTTTAATAGAAAAATCCGCCTTAAGATTTCCGTCAATATAGCTAATGGTTTTGTATTTTGAAAAATCGGCTAACAATTTTACTTTTTTATAAATATCACCTAAGTTTATTTCATCTGTTTTAACTTTTATATCAATACTTTGTTTTTTCGAATTATTAACTACTCCTTCTATATATACTTTTTTGTTGCTTGAAGCATAAATGTTAGATAAAACACCAATTTTATCTCCTAAAAATGTAAGATATATAAAGCTTTTTGGAGATTTTCTGTCGGAATCAAGAACCGAAATATTATCAATATTAACTAGACCTGATATTTGAATATTTCCATTTAAGTTATTATATAACTTTAAATCTGCAATTATATCAGAATAAAAATCTAATTCTTCCAGTTGATTTAGAAAAGTCTGATAATCTATATTTGGGAATTTTTCAGTTTTTTTTAGGTTAGGAAGAATTGATATATCGTAAGAAAGATGCTTTCTATCACTTATGAAAAACTCTCCAACAGACTTTATATGAATATTTTCATAATTTATAACTTTTGAAATTTCTAAGCTAGAACCTACAAGCTGATATGCTTTATTTTTTTCTGTCAACGATATACTGTACCCTTTTAGCTTTACATCAGGGATATCATTAACCCCTTTCGAACTCAGTTTATTAATGATTTCATTTAAATATGTATCTTCTTCTGTATCAACTTTTACGATAAACTTATCAGCACATAATTTTTTGATAACTATATCATTTTTTAATAGTGCACTCCAAGGTATAAAGAATTTTACATTTGAAAACTGACCGAATTTCTGACCATCTGCATACATTATATGCATAGACGGAGCCTTTACTTTTATAGATGGTCCTAGGCGCAATATTAAGCGTTCTATGTGAATTTTAACACCCAGTTCTTTTGAAACTTGTGCTTCAATTGAAGGTATAAACCGCGTTGCATTTATTGGAATAAAGCAAATCGAAATGCAAAATGCCAGTAATACAACTGAACTCGCAATTATATACTTATATTTTTTCATAATGGATAATTTCTCCTGTTTCTTTATTAAAGAAATGCATATCACTAACAGAAATTTTTAATTTGACAATTGATTCTATAGGATACTCAAGAGGCAATCTTGCAGAACATTTATTACCGTTTAAATTAAAATAAATAATCCTCTCTCCTCCCGTCATTTCAATAATTTCTGGCTTTACCTCTATACAGGATTCGCCTCCTGTCATTTTTTCAGCCCTTATTGCAACGATTACTTCTCCTGAAATACCTTTTGGAGCATCAAATACTGCATTTTCTATTTTAAATTGGGAGTTAATAACTTTAACTTCGACAAAATTCATTTGTCCAACAAATCCGGCAACAAACATATTTATTGGTTTATTATAAATTTCTTCAGGGGTTGCAGCCTGCTGTATTTTTCCTTTATCAAGCACGACAATTCTATCACCCATAGTAAGTGCTTCAGTCTGGTCATGCGTAACGTATATGAAAGTTGTCTGTAATTTTTTGTGTAAACGTTTAATTTCTGTTCGCATTTGTACTCTTAAATTTGCATCCAAATTTGACAAGGGCTCGTCCATCAAAAAGACTCTAGGACTTCTTACTATAGCTCTTCCTAATGCAACTCGCTGTCTTTGCCCGCCAGATAATTGTCTTGGTTTCCTGTCAAGTAAATCTTCAAGATTAAGCGTTGCAGCAACTTCTCTTACCTTTTTATCAATTTCGTCTTTAGGAAACTTGCGCATTTTTAACCCGAAAGCTATATTTTCGTATACACTCATGTGCG
>CAZXQM010000016.1:17966-28477 GCA_964643455.1 uncultured Vampirovibrio sp.
GGAAACTTGCGCATTTTTAACCCGAAAGCTATATTTTCGTATACACTCATGTGCGGATACAATGCGTAGCTTTGAAAAACAAAAGCTATATCTCTATCTTTCGGATGCATATTATTGACAACTTTGTTATCAATTAAAATTTCTCCTGCTGTAATATCTTCCAGCCCGGAAATTAAACGCAAAATAGTTGACTTCCCGCAACCAGAAGAACCTACCAGAACTAAAAACTCTTTGTCATAAACTTCCAAATTAATGTTATCTATAACATTTTTCCTACCATCATAACTTTTTACAAGATTTTTTAATATTACACTACTCATAAATTGTGTATATTATCTCCTCTTATTAAAACTAATTAGGAATCAATACCTGGAAACTTGTATTTTTAAGTATTTTAGATTCTACCCAAACTAGCCCATTTAAAGCCTGAACTAAGTTTTTTACACTAGCCAGTACTATTGCGCGCAATACATTCTTTCTGTTTGCCGAATTAACAATTTTATATGGATCAAACATACATTCTAAATCTCCTTCTGAAAGCAGAAAAGTATCAGTTGAAATTGTGATTAATGTATAATTCGCCGGCATTAAATTTTTGGATGCAACAAACTCTTCATCAGGAGTTGAAAGAATTATATTAACATCCCCTGTATCAATTGATTTTAAAATGACTTCCAATATATCCTGAAGAATTTGTTTTACAATTTCTTCGTCACTAGAAATCCTTTTTACAAAATCCGGTTCAGATATAATATTAATTTTAACTTCATTCTCCGTAAATAGTTGTTCATTAAATTTAACTACAGAAAGAACCAGATCATTTAAATCAAATATCTTTTTTTCTGGCTGCTTTAGATAAGATTCAGTTTGTGAAAGTTCTAACAATTTGCCCACAAAATACATTAAATCAACCGAATTTTTATTAATAATTCTAATATACTTTTCCTGCTGAGGATTCATGTCTCCACCAAGCCCGTCAGCCATAGCTTGAGAAAAACCTACAATAGACTGAATAGGAGATTTTAGGTCATTTGCTAATTTCAGAAGAAACTTATTTTTATTATCTTGTTCCTCATCAATATTTACTTTCGCTTCTAGTAAATTAACTGCATCTCTGAAATCAAGAACAAAACCTTCATCGATTTCTTTTGCAGTCATGTCAAAATAAGATTCTTTTCCAACGAATTTAGTTATAACAGGCTTGTGCATGTCTATGGAATTGCGGATTAAATTCATAGGATTTTCAATAAAATCAGATATTTTAGAAGTTAACAGATGCATTTTTGATGTTTCAAAGATTTCTGAAGCAGCATCATTTACCCATTCGATTTTTCCTTCCCTGTTGCATAATACTAATGCGTCAGGAAGAGCTTTTTCTACATCAATTGAACTTGTTTTGAATAATATTTTTTTTATGTCCATAATCCAAAATCCTTTGAGAGTATTTTATCACAAATACTATTAAAAAAAGATTAACTTTATTAAGTTTTGTAATTTTTTGTATTAATATTAGAATATAAAGAAATATGAAGGATCAAAAATGAAATATAAAGATTACTATGAAATATTAGGTGTAAACCGAGATGCTGATGCTTCAGCAATAAAATCTGCTTATAGAAAGCTCGCCAGAAAATACCATCCTGATGTAAATAAAACAAAAGAAGCTGAAGAAAAGTTTAAAGATATAAATGAAGCATACGAAGTTTTGTCAGACAAGGTAAAACGTCAACGGTACGATAGTCTTGGCTCTAACTGGCAAGGTGGAGCCGACTATACTCCACCGCCTGGGTTTGAAAACTTCAGCTTCAACTTCAATCAGGGTGGCACACAGAGTTTTGATTTTGGCAATAACGGATTTTCAGACTTTTTCAGTTCCCTTTTTGGTGACATGATGGGGAACATGGGAACGCAGAGAGCCGGTAGGAATTACGGCGGATTTGATTTTACCCAGAGTGCAGGTTCTGCAAGACAAAAAAAATCAACACAACAAAAATCTGAAGACCTGGATATAACTAAAAATTTAAATGTTACAGCAAAAGAAATTTTTGACGGGAAACCAATCTCAGTTACATTTAATGAAATGGAAAAATGTACTCAATGTCATGGCGGAGGGTATTGTTCTCATTGTGGCGGTACAGGTATTGTTTCTCACACAAAGACAGTTAAAGTTAAACTCCCGAAAGGAGTTACAGAAGGTAAAAAAGTCCGCCTGAAAGGTGAAGGTAAAACTGATGCTTATGGCAATAGGGGAGATTTATATCTTATTGTGCATTTTAAAGACAGTGAATACGAATTTGACGGCGATAATCTTATAAAAGAAGTTGAGATTACTCCTCCGGAAGCAGTTTTAGGATGTTCTAAGGAGGTAACAACTCTACACGGGAAAATTAATATCAAAATTCCTGCAGGAGTGTCAAGCGGTCAGTCGCTCAGACTTAAACAAATGGGATTGCCTAAGACATCCGGTTTTGGTGATTTAAACGCAAAAGTTAAAATAGTTATTCCTAAAAATATGTCAAAAGAAGTAATTAACTTATATAAAAAGATACAAACTTTAAGTTAAAGAAAAAGACCTTAGAAAGGTCTTTTTTAATATCTCCTTGACAGAATTAGCATTTATTAAGAAAATAATAAGTGAAGCGGAGGAGACTGTACTTTATGACTAAACAGACTTTTTTACATGACAAGCATATTGCTCTGGGAGCAAGAATGGTTGATTTTGCCGGCTGGGATATGCCTGTTCAGTATTCGTCAATAATTGAAGAACATAAGACAGTGAGAGAAGCTTTAGGTTTGTTTGATGTTTCTCATATGGGTGAAATGATTGTGTATGGTGAAGATGCCCTGCCGTTTCTCAATAAACTTGTTCCCCAAGATATTAAAAAACTTGTTGACTTAAAAGCGGTGTATTGTCAATTGACTAACAAGAGCGGCGGAATCATTGATGATTTAATAATTTATAAACTTGAAGATAATAAATATCTTATTATCGCAAATGCCTCAAGAATTGATGAAGATTTAAACTGGATGGTAAGAAATAAAATAGGATTCAATGTGGAAATTATTAATGAATCGCATAATTATTCTCTTCTGGCGGTACAAGGTCCTAAAGCTTGTGATTTAATAAAAAATCTCGGGATAGAAAATTTACCATCGTTTTTTACAATCAAGAGAGCAACTCTTTTTAATATTAATCTATGGATATCAAGAACAGGATATACTGGTGAAGATGGAGTTGAAATACTAGTTAAAAATGAATTTTCAGAATATTTATGGGATAAACTTCTAGATGCAGGAAAAGCCTATGGTATAAAACCTATAGGACTTGGAGCAAGAGATACTTTACGGCTTGAAGCGGCTCTACATTTATATGGTAATGATTTAGACGAGAATACAACACCGGTCGAAGCCGGACTTGGCTGGTCTGTATCAAAAACTAAAACAGAAGATTATAACGGCAAAAAGGAAATTATGAACCAGCTTGAAAATGGTGTTTCAAAGAAATTAATAGGATTAAAAATGCTTGATAAAAATATTGCACGTCATGGTTATGATGTGTATTATAATGGAGAAAAAATCGGGAATGTAACAAGCGGTGGCATTTCACCAGTAAGAGGTGATAATATTGCAATGGCTTATGTAAAAAATCTTGACAATTTAGCTGTAGGCTCTACAATTCAAGTAATGATAAGAGAAAAATTACACAACGCAGAAATCGTAAAACGACCTTTTGTAAAGAAAAATAATAAAGGATAATGTAAATAGCTATAAAGGAGACAATTTGAATGAACGAAAGTATATTATGCACAAAAACACATGAATATCTTTTTGAACAAGATGGAAAGTATGAAGTCGGAATTACTGATTATGCTATAGAACAACTTGGAGATATTGTTTTCGTTGAACTGCCAGAGGTAAACTCTGAATTCAGTAAAAATGAAGCTTTCGCTACAATAGAATCAGTAAAGGCTGCTTCTGAAATTTATATGCCGATTTCAGGTAAAATTGTAGAGATTAATGAAGAAATTGTTAAAAGTCCTGAATTACTTAATGATGAATCTTATGACAATAAATGGTTTGTAAAAATTGAATCAGAAGCTGATCAATTAGAATTTGCTGACTTGTTAGATTACTCAGATTATAAAGAAGAAATAGAATAATGAATAAATTTATAGCACATACTGAAGAAATTAGAAATAATATGCTTAAAGAAATATCTTGCTTGTCAATAGATGATTTGTTCAAGCAAGTACCTGTTAAATGCAAAAATTTTACAGTAGGAAATCCTTTAAGTGAATTGGAAGTACAGCGTAAAATTAAGAATCTTGCAAGAAAAAATAAAACAGAATATTCTTGTTTCCTAGGTGGAGGTGTATATAATAAGTTTATCCCTGCTTGTATAAACTATGTTGCGCAGAGGTTTGAATTTTTAACAGCATATACACCATATCAACCGGAAATATCACAGGGAACACTGCAAGTAATATATGAATATCAAACTATGATTTCAAAAATTACAGGTATGGATATTGCCAATGCTTCCCTGTATGATGCGGGTTCTGCATGTGCAGAAGCGATTTTGATGGCACACAGAATTAATCGCGGGAAAAAGAATAAGGTACTTGTTTCTAACAGACTTAACCCTGAATACAGTGAAGTTGTAAAAACGTATTGTTGGGCGCAGGATGTTGTGATTGAGTGGTTTGAAGAGTTACCTGAAGATTTATCTGAATATTGTGCAGTACTTATTCAATATCCTGACTATTTTGGAGAAATACCTGAAATCAAAAAACCGGACACAATACTGATTGTATGTGCAAATATTGCTGCATTATCAGTTCTTGCGCCTCCAAAGGATGCTGATATTGTTGTAGGAGATATACAGCCTCTTGGTATAGGTATGAATTTTGGCGGGCCACATGCAGGTTTTATGGCTTGCAAAGACTCTTATATGCGGCAGATGCCGGGTAGACTTGTAGGAAGAACTATAGATGCTGAAGGAAATCAGGCATTTACGCTTACCATACAAACAAGAGAGCAGCATATAAAAAGAGAAAAAGCTACCAGTAATATTTGTTCAAATCAATCTTTAATTGCACTCTCTGCAACGCTGTATTTAAGCCTTATGGGTGAAGAAGGTTTCCGGCAAACTGGTATTTTGTCTGCAAATATGGCGCATGCTTTGTCTAAAATGTTAAACGGCAAAGGAATAAAAACTTTAAATAAAAACTTTTTTAATGAATTTGTAATTGAAGTTAATAATTCAGAACAATTTTTACAGAATTTAAAAGATGCGGGTATATTAGGCGGGATAAAACTTGATGAGAAACACATCTTAGTTTGTACAACCGAGATGAATACAGAAGAAGAAATTTTAAATTACGTAGAAGCAGTTTAAGAAAATTAATAATAATCTAATCTGGTTTATAGCATCATTTTGTTCTATTTACTCACAGTCTTATTTTTTTGCGCGTTTACTAGCTTTTGTCTGCATTTTATAATTACCAGATTGTTGTGCTGTAGGAATTATCACTTCCTTTTTGCCTTTAAAAATACTTTCTGTCAAGGTACTTATATAATTATTTGTAAGGTGTGCGTAGTCAAATATAATTATTCCTCCCAGAGAATACTTTCTTGCTGCATGAATTTGTTTAATCAAATCAGAAGTAGCACCGTTCATAAATGTTACAAACAATCCTGCATATAATTTTGTACTGGAAGATTTATTTCTCAAAACCTCGTCCATCAAACCCATAGCGGTCTTATCATCACAGGTTAAAAACAAAGGCGTAAAACCATCAACAAAATTATTCATAGACCATGTGCGCCAATCCTGCATTTTAGTATCCAGAGCAGCTAGCCTATTAGGAAAAATAACAGCCGTAATTGCAATATTATTATATCTGCACAAATGGCTTACCCGTCTTACAAAACTAGTTACCTTATTACAGCGGTAATACTTCCATTGATACCAGAGAGGGTCACTTGTTTTGAGTAATACAGGATCGACACCATACATATTTTTAAATTCAGCCCTAGCATATTTTGTATATCCCCAGTTTGATAAATCGTATGTTGAATAAGCCGGATCTAGAGTTTGCGGATATCGTATATAATCCAGATTTATTCCATCTGGTTTGTACTTAGTAACAATTTCACTTAAAAGTTCATACAAAAAGTTTTGGACTTCAGGATTTGCTGGATCTATAAAATACCCGTTATGTTCCGAAACCGAATAATCTATTTGTGGTGAATCTGCCATTTTCTTTCTACGATTTGCCCACTCCGGACGTTTTGCCAAAATATACTCTGGATTTGTCTCCGGAGGTTTATTTCCAACATAAAAAGTTTCAAACCAGATATGAACTTTTATGCCTCGCTTATGAGCTTCTCTAATCCATATTTTTAAAGGATCAAACCCGACAAAATCTTCATTCTGTTTTATAAACCCGTACTTTACCATTGTTTGGGAGGGAAATATTGTCTTTCCATGATAATATGTTTCAAGAAAAATATTATTTATACCAATATTATAAATGTTATCTAAATTTTTAATAATATCCTTTTCATTATAATAAGCCGGTCGTATCCATACACCTTTTAACTCTGCAGGATTATATGGTACAACTGCTGACATTGCAAGGTTTGCATATTCTATTGCACGAGAAGCGTATTTCTGAGAATCCTCTGTATACTTTTGGGCTTTATCAATATAGTCATTTGCTTTAGATATAATTTGCTGGGTTCGCTTCGGATTATAATTAGAAGTATGTTGAACATAATACAACATCATATTTTGAACTTCTTTTATTCTCTCACGTGCTGTATATAGGAATGTATCAGAAGTTATATAAGAAGTTATGATTTTTTTATCATAATCAATGGAGATTTTCGCCCCTACCATTATATTTTCATTAAGCCACTTTTTAGCTTGCCCATGTCCGCTTATTACGAGTCCGTTTGCAGGTATAAGGGAATCCGCTCCACTTAGAGATGTTACCGTATCACCTGTTACTATTGCTTCAGCACCATATTCATTTGTATTTGTTCTGTACCCGAATGCAGGGGTGTAAATTACAAGTTGATTCGCTCCTCTAAGTCCCGGATAATTTATCCCCTTCCAATTAGTACTGGCTTTTGGGTCTATTATATCTATTTTATACATTGATTGATTAAATATGACTTCATTTTTTTTAGGTACGTAAGGTGAATAAACATCTAAAGCAAACGCCATATTAAAAAGCAATAAAATTATTGATATTAATAATACCCAAAATCTGCCCTTCATCCATATTTCCCTTCATCTATTATTATAAAACTATAATAGTAGAAACACAAGAATATTTATTTAATCTTAACCTTCACCAACAGAGCAGATTTAAGTGCATATTCATCCATCTTTTCTTTATCCTCTAGCCATATTTTCAAAGCTTCAATATCTTTTTCATAAGTCCAGGTTCCTTTAACAAACAAAAGATAATATGTTCCTGCCGGCAGGCGCTTTAAATCTGAAATCAAATACTTTTCAGAAAATTTTTCATCAGCAGGATAAGGACCTCTGATTACTGATGGAAGCCGAAAAATTTTTGAATAATAAGAGTATGATGCTAAAGAGCCGTAATATAAGTATATGCTCTCATTTTCCTTCTTTGCGGATACAATTCCTAAAAGCGGTTTTACATCCTGCCTTAAATAACTTATATTTCCTGTTACAAACTCTTTTGTAAAATTAAAATATCCAAAACCAAAGAAAATAAGTGAGAAAAGAATAATTAATTTTGACTTTAAACCATCTTTTAAATTATCAAGAGGAAAAATTATGATTAAAACCAATACCGGAAGTATAAAGAGTGCAAGCCTGCGCTCAAAGGGATAAATTTTACAAAAAGCAGCAAAAAGTGTGAAAAAACATATTGAAAAGAAGTTCCAAAAATAAAAACGTTTATATTTATACAAATAACAAAGTCCCATAATAAACAAAATTAAAAACAATAAAGGAAATGAGTAGTATTGAAACAAAAATTCAAAGTTGAGTTTATATATTGCAAGAGAAAAAATTTCAAATCCCTTTTGCCAGTATTCTGACAAATACCGTGAAGCTCCGACTTTTGAGAGATTGAAAACATAATAGAACAATGTAAAAGTAATAGGTAAAATCAGTGAATATAAAATTTTAAAACTCTTCTTGCTAATGAACCACGCCATTAAAAATCCTGCGATCATTATATAAGCAGGAAATGAAAGAATAAGACAGAATGTCCACAGGACTCCAAGTCCAAAACCTTTTATGGCACTAAGTTTAGTTTTGAAGAGTCTTGAAGCCGTATACAAAATAATTAATGCAACAAGCACATCTGAAGAATACTGCTTGAAAACTTGCGCATAAAAAAGCAGTGGGTAAGAAATTGCGAAACAGAAGAGCCCTACAACTCTTGCCTGGAATTTTTGCACATAATCTTTAAGTATCAAATAGAATAAAAATACCGAAATCAAGCTTGAAATAAATGGAAATAATCTGAAACAAAATTCATTTATACCGATTGTTGAAGATATCAATTTGGAAATTAAAAGAAAAAGATATGGTGCTGACTGAAAATAATTCAGAGGTAAAAACAATTCTGCATAACTTCTCTCAAAAATATTTTGCGCAAGTAAAATTTCGTCAGTAAAAAAAGAGTTATTAATCAAATACGCATCAAGCCTTAGATAAATAGCAAGTAGAAAAATTAGTACAAGTATAAGTTTGCAAATATTTTTAGTCAAGATTACTCCCCAAATAGCACTCTATCCTTCATATTGATAAGCCCAGGCAGAGTGATTATGTATACTCTCCAAAGATTCACATTCTACTTCAAAAGAATCAATTATATCATTGTTTCTCAAAAGTAATACAACATCTCTTAAAACATCCTCTACAAATTTAGGATTATTGTAAGCTTTCTCCGTTACAAACTTTTCATCTTCTCTTTTTAAAAGAGGATACAACTCACAAGATGCACACTTTTCAATATCTCTTACCAGATCCTCCAGCCAAATGTGTTCATACTCCGGATAAGTAACTTTTACTGACACAATTGCACGCTGATTATGCGCTCCATATTCTGAAATTTCCTTTGAACAAGGACAGAGTGTTGTAACAGGCACTTTCACACCAAGAAAAAACCTATATTCTTCATCCTCTTCGCCATAATTATCAAGAATTCCTTCAAAAGTGCAATCATAACACATTGGAGCAGAAATTCCCGTTACCGGTGCCTGTTTATTGATGAAATATTTAAAATCAAACTTTAAATACCCGCTCTTAGCATTCAGCTTTTCAACTATTGCTTCCACACAACCTTTGATATCAATCCCCAGAGTTTTTTTACTCCGCCATTCATTTAAAACTTCTACGAAACGCGACATGTGAGTACCCTTATAATGAGCGGGAAGTGAAACACCGGCTGTTACGGAAGAATAAATTACAATATCCTCTTTATCCTTCCTCTGAATTAGCAGAGGAAGTTCAAAACCTTTAATGCCAACCTTTTGAATCTCTACACCACGTGTATCAGACTGATTCTGAACATCTTTCATTCTTTAGACTTCAACTCCCTCAAAGCTCTTTTGCTCTAATGCAATAAGAAGCTTTAATGCTGCCACTCTCTGAACTTTTGGAGGAGCATTACGCAAAAGTTCAACAGCTTTTAACATTACCGGGTCACTGTCATACCAACGGTTGCCCTTACCTTGATATGTATTGATAATATCGTAAACGTGTTCTATAACTTCTCCTGCAACTTGTTCTTGCAGCTTAAGCATAAACTCTGCCGCTTCATTCTTGGTATCTTCGGGAGAAAGTCTTAACAACTCCAAAGCTTCTTTTAAAATCGGATCTCTATCATACCAGCGCTTGTTAATCATTTTTTCCTCGCATTCTTATTAGTATTATTGTATTATAAAGTATGTAATATTAAAAGGGTATAAGATTATGAAAATTTTACTTATTAATGGTGCAAACCTGAATTTGCTCGGGCAAAGAGAGCCTGAAAAATATGGTTCGATAACTCTTGCAGACATAGAAGTTTCTGTTAAGGAACGTGCTAAAACACTCGGGGCAGAAGTTGATTCCTGGCAGAGCAACCACGAAGGTGATATTGTGGACAAAATCCAGTCTGCCAAAGGTATTTATGATGGAATTTTGATTAATGCCGGCGGATATACTCACACAAGTGTTGTAATCCGTGATGCAATTTCGGCTGTTCAAATACCGACTGTTGAAATCCATATGACAAATATCCACGCCCGTGAAGAATTCCGTCATACTTCGCTCCTTTCAGGAGTCTGCATTGCTCAGGTTGTAGGTTTCAAGGAACTAAGCTATACGCTTGCTGTAGAAGGACTTATCGATTACTTGAAAAAGTTATCGTAAAAAAACTTCCCGAAGAGGGAAGTTTTTTGTTTCTCTTTTTCTCTCTCTTATATCTAACACTTTGTTAATGTCTTATGTATATATAAAGTATTTACAAAAA
>CAZXQM010000017.1:0-28020 GCA_964643455.1 uncultured Vampirovibrio sp.
AATTAAAGTTATTGTCAATCTTTCGTTATTAAGAAAGAACATGCCGTTTAATTTATCCGACTTTCCAACTGGATACTCCGGTAAAATCATGATAAATTTAGAAAAAAGGAGAGTACTATGACAGAAATTAAACTTCAAGGGCTTAGTGCAGAAGGGGAAGAAAAAGAGTATGAGCTTTCCGGTTTTAAAGGCGAAAAAGTTGTGCTTTATTTTTACCCGAAAGACAATACGTCAGGCTGTACTCAAGAAGCATGCGATTTTAGAGATAACATTAACAGACTTATTTCCTCCGCTACGGTAATAGGAGTCAGTCCTGACAGTATAAAAAGCCACAAAAAATTTAAAGAAAATCAAGATTTGAATTTTATCTTACTTTCAGATCCGGAACATGAACTTGCGGAAAAGTTTGGCGTATGGAAAGAAAAATCCATGTACGGAAGAAAATATATGGGAATAGAACGCTCCACATTTATTCTTGATAAAGAAGGCAATATTGAAAAAGAGTGGCGAAAAGTTAAGGTTAAAGGTCACGTTGATGAAGTTCTTGAGTATTTGAAATCTCATTCTTCCAACTAAAATAAAAATATATCGCAAGCAAAAAGTAAATACTCCACATTAATACAGTGGAGTATACTTTTGTACCGTTAATTGCTATCAAAACCCACATTATTACAGACAAACCATTTACAAACATCCATACAATCCACTGTTCAATAGCACGTCTTACGGTCAAATACATGCCGGCTATAGAAAAAACTGTTGTGATTCCGTCAATAACCGGATTTTTGTCTCCGGTAAAATACAAAATACCGACCGCCGCTATCGTAAAAATTACGGTAATACAAAAAAGTATAAGCCGCTCTCTGTTTGAAAGTGAGATTTTTACAATCTCATTACGACCTGTTTTCAGGTGTTTGTTCCACTTGAAAAAACCCGCAATCTGCATAGGAACATAATATCCCATATACAAAAGCAAATTCCCCCACAGTGCATTATTAAAAGACAAATATCCGTAAAAGCCTGAACCCGTTATCCCAAACAAATAACAGGCAGGATTTCCTTTACCCGCAAGAAATGTATAAGTTATGCCGAAAAAAGCAGATAAAACTGAGGCAAAATTGTCTTTAAATATCAGAAGATTTACTGCAAGAACAAAATAAATCAGCATTAGACATAGAATTTCCGAAAACTTTAAATTTATATATTTAATAATTTTCATATTTATGTTATCTAATAAAAATAGATGAAAGTAAATTCAGACAGGGATATCTCATTCAAAAGTATTTACACTAATAAAGCTCTAAAGAAGGGATTAGAATTTGCAGCAGATAACGGAGCTTTATTTGCAGCAACCACAACACTTCTATTTTCCGTAGGAGCCCGTCCTGCCGCAATCTGGATGACACCGCATACGGATAAGGAAAATAAAAAAGTCGCCTGCGCTAAATCAATATCATCGAGCAGTGTAGGATATCTCTTAACACTGGGGGTTTCAACTCCGCTTAAAAGCGCAATACAAAAAATCGATTCCAGTCCTGAAAATTACTTAAAACCTGAAACTATTAGATTTTTAAAAAACGGAAACGAAAAACTTTATCAATCGAAAAGCTACACACTTGCGACTCAGCTGTTTAAACTAGGGCTGGGTCTTATTGTTGCAATGCCAAAAGCTGTTTTGACCTGTGCCGGAATGCCATTTATTATGCAAAATCTTTTTCATACACCTAAGCCTCAAAAAAAACAAAATGAAAATCAAAATATTGCTTTTAAAGGCAAAGACTCAAATAAACTCGCGCAGGGAATCGGAAAAATCCTTGACACAAAATGTATGCAAAAATTCTCCGACAGATTTAAAGATTCCAATTTCCCAATGCATATTGTTGCTGCAACTGACGCGCTTACAACAGCTGCTTTTATACATGAAACCAACAGAAGCAACAAGATTGAAGAAAGAAGAAAAAAAGCTCTGATTTATAATGCAGGAATCTCAACCGGATTAAGTATAATAAGCAGTTATATTTTGGATAAATTGACCGAAAAACCAACATTAAAATTTATTGAAAATTTCAAGAAAGCAAACACCGGCGGACGCAATCTCGACAAACAAGTGGAAGGAATAAAAATTGCAAAACCTATTCTGCTTGTCGGTTGTGTTTATTATATGCTGATTCCTTTCTTATCAACTTTTTTAGCCGATATAGCCGACCATAATCCTAAACTCGATATCCCGCATAAAGAAAAAAATCATACAAAAAAGAACTATTAGTTTAACAATTTCACAGAACAATAATCTTATGTTATCATTAATAAAAGGAAGAGGATACGAGTATGGAAAATAATAATAAGCCGGTTGTTCATCTGATTTCTAAACCGGAAAATATGCTAAAGACTATATATACAGCAGCCAGAACCTGCTATAGTGCAGACAGTCCTTTTAATATATACACCGGCACCGATGATGAAGAAAAAATGCTTAAACTCATTGAAAGGGTTGTTTCCTCCGGTCATTATTCAGTCATTGAGCATATTCAGGTAACTTTTGCAATTTCAAATGTTTCAAGAGCTTGCACACACCAGCTTGTAAGACACCGCCACATGTCCTTTTCCCAAAAATCACAAAGATATGTTAAAGAAAAAGGGCAGTTTGATTACATAATTCCTCCAACAATTGAAAAAAATGAGGAATTAAAAACCAAGTTTGTTAACTTCATGGAAGAAGTTTCTAAAATTTATACAGAATTTACTGAATCCGGTATTCCGGCGGAAGATGCAAGAGCCGTACTTCCTAACGCTGCTGCAAGTTCTATCGTAGCAAGTCTTAACCTTAGAGAAATGATTCATCTTGCAAACTTAAGACTCTGCACCAGAGCCCAGTACGAAATTAGAACAATGGTCAAAATGATGTGTGATGAACTTATAAAAACAGAGCCGTGGTTAAAACCGTATCTGGTACCGAAATGTGAAAGATTGGGTTATTGTGATGAAGATAAATCCTGCGGAAGGAAACCTAAACTCAGCGTATGAAAAAACTTGCAATAATACTTACAATATTATTTCTGCTTCTGGTCGTCATATATTTTGTAATCTTTAAGCCTGAAAAGTATCAGGAAAAAGATTTGTATGATTCTATTCTTGAGCGGGGAATCATTAAGGTAGGTATAAACACAGATGCAAAACCCTTCGGATTTTATGATGAAAACAAAGTAATCAGGGGATATGATGCGGATCTTGCAAGATATATTGCTCAATACCTGCTCAGAACACCTAACGCCGTTGAATTTCATCCGGTAACTCCGGCAAACCGAATGCTCAAAGTTTCAACCGGAGAAGTGGATATAGTAATTGCGACAGTAACAATAACACCGCAACGAATGGAAATTATCGACTTTTCAGTACCTTATGATGTTGCCGGTCAGGCTCTTTTAGTCCGAACAAACAGTAAAATTACATCCATTGCAGATCTTGCAGGACAAAATGTCGGCGTTGTATTCGGAACTACTGCCGAAAAAAATATGCTTAATCTTGTACCAACCGCTAATATTATTGGTTTCAAAAATTACAGAACGGCATATCAAGCCTTAAAAGAAGGTAAAATTGACGCACTTACATCCGACGACACAATTCTCAGCAGATTTATATATGAAGATAAGTCCGTAAAACTTCTGCCTAAAAGATATTCCAGAGAACCTTACGGCATTGCTATCAGAAAAGGAAAAAGTACAAAGAAATTAAGAGAAAATATTGACTTTGCGATTAAAGATATGCAAAGAAAAAATGTTATCCAGCGTCTGCGCCACAAATGGCTGCGTGGTGTATAGCTTAATCTAGGCTCTAACTTTAAATGCAAATTTTTTGAATAATATGTACGTAAAAACAGCAGCTATTAGTGTTGCTACAATCTGCGCGACAAAAACATTTATATGCAAAATTTTTACAATAATTTCTAAAAGTGCAGCATTAATCAGGTAACTGAAAACCCACGTTGTACAGCATTTGAGGTACTCTTTTTTCCAATTTCCTTTTCCTCTAAATACCAGAAATTTCTGGGTCGTGAATGATACGACAGATGAAATTACCCATGCAGAAGCCAGCGCCACCTGATATAAATGCGCCCCCAAAACCAGACATACAGCAGAATAAATCAAATAAGAGACGCTGGCATTAAACCCGCCCACCAGCAGAAATCTTATCTTATCCGACAACTTAAACCATCTATCCTTCATATTTTATACCTGCTATAAAAGAACTTTCTGCCAAGCCGGCTAAATCTTTTTTCTCTTCTTCTGTATTATACACCGGAGCCAATATTTTGAATATTTGTTCTTACCCCATTACCCGATAACACCGGAGTGCAATCAAAATTCAATATTAGTTCTTTAAAAAACTGTATTCCGGTATCACAAATACTTCATTATTTGCATCTTTTTCAACAAATTGCAGATAATCATCCAGAGCTTTTTCTTTTGAATTTTCATAAAATTCATCACTTATAAGCTCCTTGTGAAGCTCTGTCCTCTCACCCGAATAATTGCCTAAAACTCTTGCAAATTTTTCAATTTCTTCAAGCTTTTCACCGCCGGCATAAGCTTTTGTCTTGGCATCAGTTCCGGAAGGACGGATTTCAATATATTTATCCGAAAATTGAAGATACGTACCGTCGCCTACAAATTTTACAGACTTTAAGTTGTCGAAACTAAGTTCCGCAAAAGCACCGTTTAAAACTTTTTTAACCGCTTCCAAATCAGCTTTGCCCTCTTTTACTGCAATAGCGAGTGACAGGTAGAAAAGGTCGTTTTTAGTTCTCTGCTTTTCTCCCGCGGTTTTTGCCTGTTTGAGCTTTTCAATATCCGGCTCCGATTCATTATAATAAGAAATATCCTCTCTCACGTCATATTTTGCAATAATATTATTTTCGTCAAAAATTTCCGCAAGGTATTCAGAAAGCGTTTTGTTATCGTCCTCCAGCTTTGCAGCAAGAGAAGATGCCACAATAATGGCTTCCGTTGCACTCTTTTCTCTCATAGCAATTGCTTTTCTGCCAGCTAAAGATTCAATCAAGTCCTCAGAACCCATAATCATTCCGCCAGATTCTTCACCGCCAAAAATCAAACGAGGCTGCACACCTAGATTAATTGAATTTCCAAAAACATCATCAACAACAACTTCTTTATCAGGATTATTTTTAATTTGAAGCTCAACCTTCTTCATAATATTAGCAATCTCTTTGAATCCCACAGGTACGTTTACAACTTTAATTCCATGAGATTTCGCCCATTCGTCCCACGATAATGCGGAAGCTGTTGTCTTAATCATAAACCTTGGATGATTTTTGAACTTTCCGCTTGCTTTAAGCTGTTTGACTCTGTAATTCATAAGCATTAAAAATGCCTGATTCGCACTGTAAACAGTTAAAATTCTTTCTTCACCCAGAGGAATATAAGAGATTCCGTAATCATCAAGCATCATAGAATTTCCGGCAGCTTCTATCTGGCATACCGTAAGCCTGTCGTGGTCAGGATCCGTAATCAAAACTACAGTGCCGAGAGGATAATCTTTAAGAACTTTCTCGTAATGTAAAGATTCGATTACCGGAAAGAATTTTTCTCCATTAGATTTTTTTGCAACAACTGTTGCATCAACCGAATAATCGTAAAACACTTTATTCCCTTTAGGATCAGTGTCATATTTTCCTATAGAATGGAAAAACGGATCTTCCTCTGTATTATTCCAGGCATATTTATCCTGAATTCCCAGTTTATCAAGCACACGACTTAAAGTTTTATATGCACAACCGCCGACACATTCAATAAATAATTTAGAATGCATTTTTCTTACGCCATCCAAATCGTGTGCCACACCGGATTTTAAATAATCAACATATAAATCAATTCCATCATTAAGCTTTGACATAACTGTCTCATCAATTAGCGGAGAGTTTTTAGTACTAATTTTAATTTCATAAATTCCATCACGCTCTGTTATATCAAAAATTTCTTGAATTTTATTCACAAATTCCAGAGATTCTTCCGGCAAATACTGACTGCCTTGAGAATTTAAATCCTTAGTTGCAGTTTTTACGGAAATTCCGTGGCTGGAAGTTATGTATTCTCCACCCGCTAAATCAAGCTTAAATGCCAGAAAAGAAGCAAGCCATATAGGAATAGTCTTTCTTCCTTCCGGAACAAGTGTTCTGATACCCTGTGCCGCTTGAATTCTAGCAATTGCATCAAGGTAAAGAGCAGAATTATATCTCACTTCGCTTCCTGCAAGTTTTACAATCTCCTGATTCGGATATTTTTCTCCGGCTACGAGAGCTTTAGCTAAGGTTGCAAGCACAATCCCGACAAGATTTATAGGAAATCTGGTATCCTGCGGAAATAAAATATTTTGAGGACCTCTTATACCTGCAGTAGAAACTTTTGCTTCTTTAGAATAGTTTTCAAACCATTCCTTGAGATTTAACCCCTCTGGATTAGATTCAGAATGCGGATAAAGATGTTCTTTTTTTAATGTAAATATAAACCCGCCTTTATCATCAAAGTTCAATAAATCTAAGTTCTTTATATAATCAGGTGTTTTGGCATAAACATTTTCAAATAACTCGCTCTCTAATTCACAGCTAGGCTTTAATTTATACATAATAAGTCCCCTCTTAACTAAGCGAAATTATTATATCACAAAAAGTTTATAATTAGTAACAATATACGGGATTGAAAAAACAAAGTTATATATTTATAATAAATAGTGTATGGTTAGTATGTAGTTGTATTTAACTGTACTATAAGTATTAAAACTACAATAAATAACCTGCAAATACTTCAGGCAATACCTAATCTGCAGGATTATTATTAACAGATACAAAATTCAAATATAGAAAAATTATAATTCATTTTCATCATAATGAACCTTAAAGTCGGAGTTTTTCAAACCCCGGCTTTTAAATTACTTATTCATTCCGCTGAAAAAATTTTGCTATATCCTTATGTTCAATAATTTTTGAAATCGACCGACCGTGCGGACAGGTAAACGGTTTCTCACAGGTGCGCCAATTACGGATAATTTCCTGCATTTGAAACTGATTCAAATATGTATTTGCTTTTACTGACGCTTTACAGGCAGTTGTAATCAAAATACTTTCTTCTATACTATCAATGTTTCCTGAAATGTTTTCCAAAATATCAGCCAAAATTTCTTTTGGAGAAACTTTTGAAATAAGTTGGGGAACTTTTCTGAAGATTACCTCCGTATCGGATATAAAATCAATTTCATATCCGAATTTTTCCAATTTTTCTTTATTCGCTTCCAAAATATCTTTGTCACTTGGAGATACCGGAAGAACATCAGATATAAAAAGGAGTTGGCAATCTATATTTTTGGATTTTTTCAGTCTTTCGTATATATACCTTTCTTCCGCAATATGTTGATCGACAATTTCCAATCCTTCTTCCCGTTCTATAAGAATATAAGTTTTTTTATACTGTCCTATAATTATGTCTTCCTGCTCAACCGGTCTTTCTTCTATAAACTTTGCCTGTTCAAAAGTTTTTGGTACGAATGCTTGTTTTTCAACCGGCTTATCAAATTGCGGCATAACTGCCTTTTGTTTAGGAAAGCTGACAATCTTATCCTTTTCTTCAGGCTTATTTAAGATTTTGCTTAAATCCAGACTTCCGCTGACATAGATTTCATCTTGTTCTTTTTGGAACCGGATTATTTGAGGTTCGGCTGTTTTTTCCTGTTCTGCTTGTCCGGAAAGCGCCATATCTATCGCCGAATAAATAAAATTAAATACCTGATTTGGATTTTTATACCTGACTTCTTTTTTGGAAGGATGTACATTAACATCAACTTCCCCGGCCGGTAGTTCCAGATTAAGTATTATAAAAGGATAACGGGAACCTATTAAATTCTTATAGACCATATCAACAGCTTTTTGGAATACAGGACATTTAACTATACGTGAATTCACGTATGTATAATAATCCTTTTTGCTGGATCTTGTATAATCCGGTGTACTAACATAACCGGAAATCTTAAATCCGGATATTTTATCGGTTTTCAAAACTTTTCTAAAGTTTTTTGAAATATCTTCCGCAAAAATTTCTTTCAAAGTTTGCAAAGTATCCCCTTGTCCCGTAGTCTTTAAAACAGTCTTGCCATTGTTTTTCAGCTCAAAAGCAACCTCCGGATGTACAAGAGCCAAAGATTGAACAAGCTCGCTAATATATGCAAATTCCGTTTTTGCAGATTTCAGAAATTTCAATCTTGCAGGAATATTATAGAACAGGTCTCTTACTTCCATAATTGTACCGACAGCACATCCTGTTTTTGTTTGCTTAACCTCAGAACTTTCACACTCAACCTTTGTACCATAATCATAATCTTTTGTTCTCGTAATACAGATTAATTTAGAAATAGAAATTATACTCGCAAGAGCTTCTCCCCTAAATCCCATGGTTTTTACGGAATACAAATCTTCACTTGACGATATTTTACTGGTAGCATGTTTAGAAAATGCAAGCATAATATCGTCAGGATGGATTCCTGAACCATTATCCGCAACACGAATATTTCTGCATTCGTTTGAAATCTCAATACTGATTCTTGCCGATCCGGCATCAATTGAATTTTCTACAAGTTCTTTTACCACGGAAAACGGACGTTCTATAACCTCTCCCGCAGCTATCTGGTTTATTATATGCTTTGAAAGCTGGACGATTCTTCCCATAGTTTTTATTATACTCCAAAATATTTTAATCGTGCTATAATGAAAAAGTAAAGACAAGGGATTAGGGTAGTATTTAAATGTCAAAGAAAAATAATAAAAAAATTAAAGTTGCATTTCCGCATATGGGAACAATATCAATTGCATGGGCAGCAGGATTAAGAAAAATCGGTGTAGAGCCTTATGTTCCGCCGTATACCAGTAAAAAAACACTTTCATACGGAACTAAAAATTCTCCGGAAGCAATTTGTCTTCCTTATAAACTTATTTTAGGAAACTTTATTGAAGCTATTCAGGGTGGTGCGGATTATGTAGCAATGATTACATCTCCCGGAATTTGTCGTCTTGGTGAATACGGTACTAACATTCACACAACTCTTAAGGATTTAGGTTATAACGCCAACTATGTTGAGTTATCTCTATATGATGGAATAAAAGGTGTGTATAAGTGTTTAAAAGAGCTTTCCGGCAAAAACGACCCTATTTTAATTTTGAGAGCCATAAACATCACAATGCGTAAGATCTTTGCCATAGATGACCTGGACACTGCTCTTTCATATTACAGAGCAAGAGAAGTCAGATTCGGAGATGCGGAAAAAAATTACAAAAAAGCTCTGAAATTAATCGATAAAGCCGATTCTACACATGATTTAAAAAAGGCTTATGCAAGAGCTTTAAAAGAAATTGAAAAAACGGAAATTGATCCGAATAGAGAAGTTTTAAATGTGGACATAACCGGCGAAATCTTTCTTGTAAATGATGAATTTTCTAACCAGAATATTGAACGTGAGCTGGGAAGAATGGGAGTTCAAACCAGAAGAAGCCTTACTGTCGGCAGTTTTCTGAAGGATGCAATTATCCCTAAAGCATTCAGACCTCAGGAAACTCACTTACAGAGAGCTGAAAGAATGGCAAAACCTTATTTAATGCGCGATATCGGCGGTGATGCATTAGAATGCGTCTCTGATGTAGTTTTTGCAGATGAAAAAGGAAAAGACGGAATTATACATATTTCTCCTTTCACCTGCATGCCGGAAATTATGTCGCAAAACATCTTCCCAACAATGAGAGAAGAACACGAGATACCAATTTTGACTCTTATTATGGATGAACAAACAGGAAAAGCCGGTTATATTACAAGACTGGAAGCCTTTGTAGATCTTATGCGCCGTAAAAAACGTGCAAAATTAGCCAAGCAAAAGACAAGAATATAATACTAGTTAATTTTAATTATATTCTTTATAGTAAAACTTTCACTCAAGAGTCAATTATTTCCGGCGGTTTGGTAAAATATTCAGTGAAATTTTTCTTGTAATCTTTGAGTTCTGTACAATATGCTTCCAAATCAAGAGAAACTCCTTTTTTAAGCGGATAAGATTTAACTCCTATAGATTTGTACATAGCACGCATAAATACATTTGAAATAGTGTCCGTTCCTCTCATCCATGGAGTGGAATGCGCCAGAAGCCATCGAATTTCTGCTATTACAGAATTAACCTTATCCATATCTTCACCTTTAACCTCCTGATGAATATATTTCGGAAAAACTTCTTTGCTTAACTCAAAAACCCTATCCAGAACTTTATTAATATATAATGAAGAAGCGTGCAAAATAAATTTATTATTATCTTCAATATACGGTCTTGAAATATCCATTTGATATTTGTTTATTAAAGGATGTTTTGCAAAATAATCCAGTTTTTGTTCATAAGGCTTATATTTATTTTTTGAACATGGTGTTGTGAGGTCACATATATATCCGGAAGCCCAGCCTTCACGCTTAGTCCGCAGAATTCCGGTATAGAGTTTTTTAGCTATTTCTAAGGTCATTTTATTAGCTTTTTGTATACCGCAGGTTATAATCTTTAAAACATTCTCAGCAGACGTGTCGTTTCTTATTAAATTAACCGCAATATCTGCCGTTTTTATGACTTCATTTGCCCACTGTCTGTTTTTTCCATACCCTTTTATTCCAATAAAGAAATCCTCCTGCTTAAATCGGAGCTTACGAGAATTAAAATTTGCATTAAAATTTACAAAAGATGAATTTGTTATTTGCATAATACTAGTTATAAATATTATAAATTTTTTTTTTGCGCATTGACTTAAAATATATTCAGCATTTATAATACTAATTAAACCTAAGGAGTATAGAATGGACGATTACAAAATTATAATTACTGTATCCGGTGCGGACAAAGTCGGAATAGTTTCAGGTGTCTCAACGATTCTTGCAAAGTACAGGGTAAACATTGAAGATATAAAACAAACCTTAATGCAAGATCATTTTGTAATGTTTATGCTCTGTGATATTAAAGAAGCTGAGTTGAATTTTAAAGAATTAAAAAATGTTTTAATAGAAGAAGGCAATAAACTTGAAGTAGAAATATGGGTTCAGAAAAAAGGTATCTTTGAAAAAATGCACACAGTATAAAAAATTTACAAGGTTAAGAATTTCAACTTTGTAATAAATTACCTCCGGATTCATAAAAATAGAAATTAAGCAATATTAAAGTTGTATTTGATTTACAGGAATCTTTAAAAAAATATTTCTGAATTTAACCCCGCAATTATTACCGTTTGAAATATTTATTACTGCAATTTAATAAGTGCAATAAATATTTTAATATTATAACGGGAAAATATTCCTGCCTTATGAAAAAAGGAGGTTTTATGCAAATAAAAATATTACTTGTTGAAGACCAAAAACTTATGCGTATTGGTATAAAATCTTTATTTTCAGACTATCCGGAACTTACAATAATAGGTGAAGCTGTTAACGGGAAAGAAGCAATCGAAAAAGCAAAACTCATAAAACCGGACATTGTACTAATGGATATAGGACTTCCGGATATTTCGGGAATAGAAGCTGCAAAACAAATACTGGAACATAATAACCATATAAAAGTAATTATGCTCACATCCCATATCTCCGAGAGTGAATTAACATCGTCTCTCACCGCCGGAGCAAGTGCTTATGTTATTAAAGATATAAGTACCGATTTTTTGATGAATGTAATTAAAATGGTAAAAGAAGGTGCAATGTGGATAGACCCTCATGTAGTCCCATTCATCCGTGATAAAAACAATGGTGTAATCCCTTCACGCCAGCTATCACGAAGTGCTTTTAAAGAAAATCATTCTAATTTGACCCAGCGTGAGTACGAAGTTTTAAAACTTGTTGTAGACGGACAGTCCAATAGTCAAATTGCCAAAACACTTACAATAAGCGAACATACGGCTAAAGCGCATGTATGCAATATTATACAAAAACTTGTAGTTGATGACAGAACGCAAGCTGCAGTTAAAGCGTTAAAAGAAGGTCTGGTTTAAACCAGACCTTTTCTAATTTGTTTATTAGGAATTTGTTAATGGAAATGTGTATATGATATAATTAACGTATTCTGTATACTAATAGCAAAAAATTATTTTATACGTTTTCATGAAATATGGTAATTATAAAAAGGAGGAAATATGCCATCTTTATTAGATATTGCTTTGGTAAAAGTAGGTAAACAGTCTGCTGCAGATGCACAAAAGGCATTAACAACATATTCAAAAAATTTGTACAGACCACCTTTAAGCATGAAAAATAAATTAAAAACACAAATTAATATTGGAGATGAATCTCATATGAGTAAATTCATCAAGCCTCCTGAAAGCGACGGTATATTTGCAAGCTGGTGTAAAAATTTGAACAGAAAACCGGCAGAAGATTTATTTGAACATCAGCCTCTAAATCAGGTAAAAACAAATAATAACAAAGCTGAAATCAGACAACTTGAGCTGGAAATTAAACACAAAAACTGGCTTCAAGAAGTTAAGGAAAGAATGGCAAAACTGGGTTTTGATGCGTAACAAATTATTAAAACATACCCATTTCTATATGTTTGATGTAAAATGTATAGGTGGATTGTAAAAGGAGAAGGACGGCTCATTTTGAGCCGGATGTGTAATAAATTATATGACGATACAAGAATGGTTTGATAAAAGAAAAGAAGCTCAGATAGAACGCAGAGCACGTGATATGAAAGGTATTGATGTTGAATCTCCTGAATTATGGACAAAATGTGTTCACTGTAACTCGCAGATTCTAAAAAGCGAACTGGAAAAAAATCTGTTTGTTTGTCCTCATTGTGATTATCATTTCAGAATAAACGCAACGATAAGAATTAAACAGCTTTTTGACGAAGGTTCTTTTGAAGAAATGTTTAAGAATGTTCTTCCGACTGACCCTCTTCATTTTGTTGACACTGAAGCTTATTGCGAACGTTTAAAAAAAGCTCATGAAAAAACCGGACTTGACGAGGCTGTTATTACAGGCATAGGAAAAATTGAAAACCATAAGATTGCCGCTGCTATAATGGATTTTGATTATATGGGCGGTTCTATGGGCAGCGTTGTCGGGGAAAAAGTTACAAGAATTATGGAAAAAGCGCTTGAACTCAGACTCCCGATGCTTGCAATTACCTCTTCAGGCGGAGCAAGAATGCAGGAAAGCGCACTAAGCCTTATGCAAATGGCAAAAACTTCTTGTGCTGCAGGCAGGCTTGATGAAGCAGGAATTTTGTATATTAACCTTCTTACCGAACCGACTTTTGGCGGGATTACCGCAAGTTTCGGCACATTAGGAGATATTATTATAGCAGAGCAAGGAGCAAGAATAGGTTTTGCAGGAAGAAGAGTTATTGAACAGACAATAAGACAAAAACTTCCGGAAGATTTCCAGACAGCAGAATATTTGCTTAAATTTGGTCAGGTGGATATAGTCTCTAAGAGAAAGAATTTAAGAAAAACACTGGCTAATATTTTAGATATGCATGGAGTATAAAAAAGAAAGAAAATGACAGTAGTATTAGACTTTGAAAAACCTATAGTAGAAATACAAAAAAAAATAGATGAACTTAAAAAAATGAGCGAAGAATCCGGTATGGATTTAAATAGTCAAATTCAAGACTTTGAAAAACAAGCTCAAGACTACAAAAAGGAGTTATATTCTAAATTGAAACCTTCACAAAAATTACAAATTGCAAGGCATCCTGAAAGACCTAAATTTTTAGATTATGTAGAGTTAATGTGTGAAAACTTTATAGAACTTCACGGTGACAGAGAAGGTATGGACGACAGAGCCATAATAGGCGGTATTGCGAAAATTGACGGACGTCCTATTATGATTATCGGGATTCAAAAAGGTAAAAATACTAAAGAAAACTTGGAATACAATTTTGGAATGCCTCAGCCTCAGGGTTACAGAAAAGCCTTGAGACTCTTCAAACACGCAAACAAATTCAATATGCCTATTGTTACTATCATTGACACTCCGGGAGCTTATCCGGGAATTAAAGCCGAAGAAACCGGACAAGGTGCTGCTATTGCGATGAACCTGAGAGAAATGTCAAAACTCAATGTCCCGATAGTTTCTATTATATCAGGCGAAGGCTGCAGCGGCGGCGCATTAGGACTTGCGGTTGCTGACAGAGTTATGATGCTTGAACACGCATATTATACAGTTATTTCTCCAGAAGGATGTGCTTCTATATTGTGGCGTGATGCTTCAAGATTCGCTGATGCCGCAGAAGCTCTCAAGATAACTTCTAAAGATTTGCTTGAACTTGGAATCATTGATGAAGAAATAAAAGAACCTTTAGGCGGTGCACATTCTGACTACAATGCTGTTGCTAACAATATGAAAAAATCTATTGTTAAAGCTTTAAATGAGTTAGTTAAAAAATCACCGGAAACTCTTAAGAATGAAAGATACAATAAATTCCGCGCAATGGGTGTATTTATTGAAGGCTAAAATAATCTTTTTTATTCGGACAATCTGCTAATCGGGTATATTGCTGACAGAAATGGATATTAATTACTTCGGAACAAAAAAGCAAAAAAAATTTTCCGACGGTTTATAAATAAATAGATATATGAAAATGCATGCAATATCCGGAATAAATTTCACCAGACGGCTTAAACCTTCAGAGGAAGCCGAATATTCTGATGTATTAAAAAAAGGCAGGAGAATATGCACCGGACATTCTGATGATATAAGGTCTATTCTCATAGTGCCGGCTTCTTCCCTTCCTAACCGCACCGGGGTCGGGAATTTGAATTCTCCGGAAAGTCAGGAGTTTTTTGATTTTGCAAAAAAATACTGGGGAATTAATGAAAACCAGATTCTGCCTATAGGTCAGTATTACAGCCACAAGGGTGAATATCCCATTTATTCCGGCTCGTCTATGGAGCTTGGCAATCACGTTATTGATATAGAAAAATACGTTTCTAAAAAAGATTTTGACAAAATTGTACAAGATAACAAGATAAAAGACAAAGTTAATTTTTCCAATGTTGTAGATGAGAATTCTTCTCAGGAAATTGTTTTGAGAAATCTTTTTAAGAGTGGAAAATACCAAAAGGAGTTTGAAAATTTTAAATCAGAAAATGAAAGCAGGCTGGAAGCAAAAGCTTTATACAATGCACTTAGGAAAATTAATCATTCTTATAATTACAAGAACTGGAACAGTGTTGACAAAAATTTATTTAACAGAGAAATTGTAAGCGCAGATAAATTTGAATCCAGAGTAAAAGAAATCCGCAGCCTTCAAGGAGAAGAGATGGATTTTTATTACTTCAAACAATTTCTTGCGGAAGACAGTTTGAAAAATGCAAGAGAAAATTTGCACAAAAAGGGCATAAAGCTTAATGGTGATATGCTTTGCGGTTTTTCTTACGATGAAGTCTGGGCTAATCCTAAGGCATTTCTTCCTGATACTTCTATAGGCTGGAGCCTTCCCGCATTAGATTTGGATTCAAAAGAAGGTCGGGAGCTTTTGAGGAAGAAAGTTCATTTTTATGCCGAAAGATTTGACGGAATAAGAATAGATGCTTCTTGGACATACGCAAATCAACCGCAAATTAAAAACGGAATTACAAAAAGAAAATATTACGCGGATGAAATTTTAAATATCATTGATGATGAGTTTAAAAAAGTTAAAGGTTCTGATTTTGATTCAAGAAACATAATGCATGAATTTGTCGCTTCAAATACTGATTTTAATATATATGACGGCAATACTTTGAAACCCTATGTTAAGGACAGAGTAAAAATTTACACATCAGATTATCTTTCAGAAAACTGGGAAACAAATAAGAATTTCCTTGAAAGAGGCTGGACTGCCGATAGTTTTATAATAGGCGCACGTAATCACGACTCCGGCAGGATACAGCCAACAGAAAAACAGGTTAATGCTTTGAGCAAAATTTTTAACCTTCCTGTTAAAAAATTAAGAAGACATAATGAATTTGTAAAAGCAAAACTTGCAGAACCCGTCAATGCAAAATACAGCATGATTTATTTTGCAGATGCACTTAATATTGATAAGCAGTTTCAAGGCAATAGTGATAAAACTTTGAATTATGCAACTCAGATACCGATTGATTATCAGGATAAGTACTTTGCTTCTCTGGAGAACGGAGAAGGATTCAATCCCATGGATGCTTTGGAAAAATCATTTAAAGCAAAGGGTTTGGATAAAACAGAACCGGAGCTGTATAAGAAAATTGTTAAATACAAAAAAATTCTCGAACAAAAAGAAAAACAAACTCATCCTGTATTGAAAGCTGTTGCAGGTCTTACCTGTATAGGGCTAATTATATACGTTTTTTTTAAATTTCGTAAACGAAATATTAAGGGTTAAGCGGAAATTTAAATACGGTTCTTTGATTTGAAATAAAAACAAAAATTATTTCTCTGCAACAATAGCAATCCATTGGTCTTGCGGCATAATTTCTATAATTTTAAGCCCGTGCTTTTGAATTGCTTCCAGAACAATATCTTTTTTGTCATTCAAAATTCCACTCAAAACAATTTTACCGCCGAATTTCATAATATTTTTCAAATCACCCATAATTTGTGCTAGTACATTGTGTAAAATATTTGCACAAACAAAATCATACTGCTTTATAAGCTTATCTGCCGTATTAAGTTCAAATATTATGTTTTCTGCCAATTTATCAGAACATAAAGGTGATTCTGTATCATTATGAGTAGAGCAATTCTCACTCATCACAGAATTCGGCTGATGGGGATTCTGAGATGATGTCAAACCGTTAATTCTTGCATTTTCTCTGCAAACTTCAATTACGGTCTCATCATTATCACAGCCATAAGCAGATTTTGCACCGAGTTTCATAGCGCATATTGCAAGAATACCGGAACCTGTTCCGATATCAGCAACTTCCGCACCTTGAGGCATGTATTTCTCAAGAGCTTTCATACAAAGCTGTGTCGTCTGATGCGTACCTGTTCCAAATGCACAGCCCGGATCAAGTGTAATTGTGATTTCATCTTTCTTTGGCGTGTATTCAAGCCAGCTCGGAACAACAGCGATTCTATCCGTAACATGAGTCACTGTCCACTTTTCTTTCCATTTTTTTGACCAGTCTTGATTTTCTTTCTCATCCAGAACAACATCCCAACTTCCCAGTTCTTCATCCGTAAAACCGCGCTCTTTAAGCAGCTCACGCTCTGTTTTCAAAACTTCCTGCGGATTGTTTTTCAAATCGGTCAAAAAAACTCTTAACGTACCGCGGGTAGTTGAAGTCATTTCCAAATCTTTATAAGCTTCTTCTGCCAGCACAACACCTTCACAATCAAAATTAGAAAAACATATATCCGATACGATTTCTTCCATGTCTGGATTTATCGAAATTTTTAATTCATAATAATTATTCATAAGCCTGAATCAGTTTAATTTTTTATTTATCCTTCTATTTCTTCTGTATCCTGAACCAGTTTACAAACTTGTTCACCAGCGTATCTTTCGGAATATCTTCCTCTTTTAATTCTACCTCAAAATCAATCTCATCAGGATCTCTTTCTTCATTGCGTTCAAACATATCTTCAGGTTCCTCACCTTTTCTTTTTCGGTTCTGACGAAAATACATACCTCCGCCACCCATACCGCTAGCATCTTTGTACGCTGATTGAGCTTTACCAATTGAGTTGATGTTATTATTAAAGTCAAAAGTCATAATGACTATCCGAATTATACATTGTATGTACATTATAACCTATTTCTCAAAAAAGTATAGTATTTTTATGCTAAAATTATTTTACCGAGGTAAAAATGAAGAAGTTTTTGAGTTTGTTTTTCACGTTTTTATGTTTTGCAGCTTCTGCACAGGCAAAAGATTTAAGATTTGTTCAGGTGAGTGATACAAGATTTTCTGATTCTTCAGATAATACTGCTTTTAAAACCCTAATAAAAGATATAAATAAACAGGATAATATTGAATTTGTTGTATTTACCGGAGACAATATTTCCAAACCTTCTCCTGAATTATTAAAATCCTTTCTTGAAAAAGCCAAGAAATTAAAATGCCCGTTTTATATAGTAATTGGAGACAAAGAAGTAAATAAACTCAAGGATTTAAGCAAAGTTGAATATCTGAAAATCGTTAAGAAAAATGTAAGAAAATATAATCAGGAAAAGCCGAATTACATATTTGAAAAAAACGGTATTATTTTTGCTGTAGTTGATGGTTCAAAAGATGTAATACCTTCTACAAACGGTTATTATAAAGATGACGTTTTAATCTGGCTGGATAGTGAGCTTGCGCAATATCCGGACAATCATGTTATCATTTTCCAACATTTTCCTTTAATACCGCCAGCAAATAAGGAAGCATATTATACTTTCAAACCGGAAAAATATATGGCACTTCTTGAAAAACATAAAAACGTAATAGCCGTAATCTCCGGTCATTTTGATGTTAATAGCGAAAAAAATGTTAATGGAATTACTCATATTACTACTGCCGGACTCCCGTATTACAGAATTATTGATTTGATGGACTATGATACGGAAAATCCTACTATTTGGGCTCAATTAAAGGAAGTTGAATAAAGCGAGCTTATCTGCCCCTTTTATACCTGTATTATACGTATTACAAAATCAATCATTTTGAACCAAACAGGGGTGGGAAACAGGATTTGTTTAAATATTAATAATCCTAAAAAATTCTTTCCAGAACCATTTTGACCCTTTTTTCCATTTGTGCGCAATTCCTTTATAATAAGGTTCATAGTCTTCAATTATATTTCTCGGGAGGCATCTGCCTTCTGACAGAGTCTGGGCAATTAATTCCAGATAATCATTCTGCTCTTCACGATACTCAAAATCTTGATACCGCAAATCTTCATCCGCTTCAAAATGTACAAGTGCATGATAAGCACACTCAATATTTTTATCCGTACTATCAGGAAAAAGCATAAGCGCTTCTCTCACACTCTTTCTCTCGGCAAGAACGGAATAAATAAGTCTTCCTACAAATTTTCTGTTGTTTATATCATCCATAATTAGTTATTAAGACTCGCTTATCTTAATGTCAAAATTAGTTTTTTAAACACAAAATTAGTACCATACTATACGTCATACCTATTATATCATATTTTCTACCCCAAAACATATTTAAGAAATTCTAATCAAATAGCAAATTTTTAAATTTACATATTTTATACAAATTGAAAGGAAGTTATATATGTGTCCATTATCTATAAAAATAACTAATATTCCCCACATACCAGCAAAAAGGACTAAACTTATCGGCGAATTTCATGATTATACTTTGCACAAAGGCAGCTTGATTGCTTCACAACGCGGAATGCAAACAGAAAATATAAATAGCTGCACTGCAGGAGTATTAAATGCCGGCAATAAACATTTTATGTTTCATGTCGCACCGGAAATGCAAAGTTTGAAAACAATAAAACAAGAGCTAGCCAAACGTATTGAAATTTTGCAAAAAACCTGTGATGATATACGCGGTTTTATCTGCGGCGGCTGGGAGCTAAATACTAAAAGCCCTGAATCTGTAAAAAGTTTTGATTTATATACCGCAATTGCCGATTCACTTGATGAGCTGGGAGTAAAATTCACTATGATATGCGGAAAAGAGAAAGGTGCTCCCAAGGATAATCTATATTCTTTGAATAAAAGTATTACAATGTGGAACAACGCATTTAAGAAAACCTTTTTAGGCGAGCAAGAAAACATTAACCAGAAACAAATTACAAATGTTCTGGAAAATTATTATCAATTTGTAGAAACAAATTCAGATGATACTATAAAACTTGCTTTAAAAAATGCACCTCAAACTCAGTCATTAGCCGGCTAAAACTTTAGGATAGTTTTCGTTATAAAATGTTTCAAACTCATCACTCAAAATAGCCTGCCTTGCTTTCTTTGCAAAATCAATCAGGAATTTAATATTGTGAATTGACATCAAAGCCTGCCCTGTACCCTCTCCGCACTTGTACAAGTGTCTAAGATAAGCTCTTGAATGATTTTTGCAGCAATAACAATCGCAATCTTCATCAAGCGGTCTCGGGTCTTCCTGAAATTGTGCGTTTTTAATCTGTTTTTTACCTTCTGAAGTAAAAAATGAACCGTGGCGGGCGTTTCTTGTCGGCAATACACAATCAAACATATCAACCCCTCGCTTGATTCCATCCAGTAAGTCCTCCGGAGTACCAACTCCCATGAGATATCGCGGCTTGTTTTCCGGAAGCAAAGGTGCTGTTAGTTCCACAAAATGATTCATTGTTTCTTTATCTTCACCGACACTTAATCCACCAATAGCATACCCCGGAGCATCAAAAGACGAAACAAAAGCCGCACTTTCTTTTCTTAAATCATCATAAAATGCTCCCTGACAAATCGGAAAAAGTGCCTGATTTGTTGAGGTTTTAGCTTTTATACATCTCTCAAGCCATCTATGCGTCCTCTCCATTGCTTCTTTTGCAGTTTTATAATCACAAGGAAAAGGTGCACACCAATCGAATGCCATAATTATATCCGCACCTATTGCCTGCTGAATCTCCATAGAGATTTCAGGACTGATAAAATGTTTTTTACCGTCTTTAGGGTCTCTAAATTCGACCCCTTCTTCCGAAATCTTGCGCAAATGTGCCAGAGAAAATACCTGAAAACCTCCCGAATCAGTAAGCACAGGCTTTTGCCAGTTCATCCAGCCGTGAATACCACCGAATTTTTCAATGAGCTTATGCCCTGCACGCAAGTACAGGTGGTATGAATTTGCCAGAATAATCTGCGCACCGGTCTCATAAAGATTATTGTTCGTAACCAGCTTTACGGTGGAATTTGTTCCAACAGGCATAAAGATAGGTGTTTCAATATCACCATGAGGCGTATGTAAAATACCGGCACGTGCTCCGGTATTTTTATCCGTATGAATCAATTTGTAACTAAAATTGTCGTTCATATTATCAGTTTCTTATCCGGCAGTATGCCTGATTAAATTCCTAAAAGTGTAAAACGCATTTGGGAGAAAAGTATCAATATAATATCAGAACCTTTCCGCCCTTCTTCTAACCTATTTTACCCTTGGAATCTTTCTTCATCATAAGTAATCATCTCAAGCATAGATTGCCAGTTATCATAAATTTCTTCAGGCTTAAAATAGAGATTAATTTCTCTTTGTGCACTTTCAGGAGAATCAGAAGCATGAATGATATTGTATTCCATAACTTGTGCAAAATCAGCTCTAATTGTACCTACATCAGCCTTTTGAGGGTTGGTTGCTCCTACTATATGACGTACACTTTCTATCGCTTCATAACCTTCTACAACCATTGCAACAATAGGACCGCTTGTTATGTAATGAACAAGTCTGTTATAAAAAGGCTTGTCCTTGTGTTCTTCATAGTGCTTTGCAGCCAGCTCCGGTGTTACCTGAAGTAATTTCATTGCAATAATTTTGAAACCTTTATTTTCAAATCTTTCCAGAATTTTACCTATCATCCCTCTTTTTACACCATCCGGCTTAATCGCAACAAATGTTCTTTCTTCTGTTTTCATAACCTCTCCTACTTGAATTTCATCAGGTTGTACAAAGATTCTCTGTTAACCCCTGTTTTCCCTTTAATATAGTACCAAACCTCTTATCATTAGAGCATAAACGGGTATGAATGTAAAGTGGGAACAAGTGCAGATATACAAAAGGTCGATTACTTTTAAAAATACTCAAACGGATACAGAATTGAGTTCTGTATCCGTACTAAATTAGTGATAAATTTCCAGACAAATTTGTGTTTGTAAAGGAGGTAAATTTACGAGAGTAAATCGGTTAGATATTTTTGAGCCTTACACTAATTTAATCTTAACGGAAAAGATTGCTATACCGTTGCTTCTTCTTTAAAGAAATTCACCACTGTGTCCAAGACATTATCAAAGAAAAAGTCCAATTCATTTGATAACGTAATTTCTAAATTTGATTGATTTTCTAATTTGTTGAATCTTGATAACATTTCATTTTCGATACGCATATACTTTTAATCCTTTCCTAAATAATTCTCAAGTATTTATCTTACATTTTTTATATCGGCATTTTTTTGTAAAACTTTAGAGATTTTGAAGTTTTTGTTACAAATATTTACAAAGCTGCTTTTTCTATATGTTTAATGTGAAATAAAATGAAGTCAATTTCCTCGAAAGACTTGTAAATGAATCACTTTTATATTAAAATTACCGTGTTAAGTAAGTTTTTTGAGGGGTATGTAAATGAAATTTGTTGCAAATAGAGATGATTTACTAAACGGTATAAAAATTGTAGAAAGAGCAACCGTTGTTAAAGGTTTGCAGCCGGTTTTAGCTAACGTTTTAATCGAAACTGTCGGAGCTAGTCAAATCAAGCTTACTGCAACAGATTTTGATTTATCAATTATTACGTTACTCAATGCAAATGTTGAAACAGAGGGCAGGTTTACTCTTCCGGCTAAAAAATTAGGTGAAATTTTATCAAGGCTTAATGATGAACTAATTAATCTTGAACTCAACGGCTCTACAGCAACAATCACCTGCAAAAACTCTAAATTTGATATTATCGGGATTTCTGCAAACGAATTTCCAAAGGTAGAAGAAAATATTGAAGAAACCGATTGTATGGAGATTGAGACAAGACCTTTTACCAAAGCTATAAGAGAGGTTGTATCAGCTGCAGCAGGTTATGAAACAAATAATCTTCTATCCGGTGTCGTATGCGAAGTTAATAAAAATATACTTGAAATGGCAGCAACAGACGGTAACAGACTGGCAAGAGTCAGAGAAGTAGTTAAAAACAACTCTTCCGACAGCGAAAAACCTTTTGAAATGCTGATTTCTTCAAAAGTTCTGTCTGAGTTGTCAAAAATTTCTCTAATTACCGATTCTGACACAATTAAGATTTGTAAAGAAATGAAAAAAATAGTAATTACAATTGATAAGACAAAAATTGTAACTCGTCTTATGCACGGTCAGTTTCCTAAATATAACCAGCTTATACCGCAGACTTTCCCGAAAGAAGCAACTGTCAACAAAAACGAACTTATTTCAGCTCTTGAGAGAGTTGCTGTTATGGTTAACGAGAAGAACAGCATTGTTAAATTTGAATTTGCAGATAATACACTCAAGCTTTCCGGCGATTCTCCGGATGCGGGTAATTCACAGGACGAAATTGATATTAAATATATGAGCGAACCGCTTGCTATTGCGTTTAACTATAAATTTATCCTTGAGTTTTTAAAAATAGCTGAATCAGAAGAAGTTGCAATAAAATTAAATTCTCCTTTGTCTGCAACAGTATTTGCTCCAATTTCAGATGAGGACTATATTTATCTTGTAATGCCGGTTCAGTTACGGGGATAAATTCATTATTAAATAGCAAGGAAATGTGAAATTTTCTCATAAAAATTCTAAAAGTCATCGGATTCAAAATATAAGTGGAATTATCTTTGTTGAAACAGGGGATAGTTTCCGGCTCATAAATCCGGATACCGGTTATACGATTTATTCACTACTATAACTTTTGTGCTTATCTATATGGTACTAATTTCCGCTTGACCCTGAATAACACAAATGAGATAATCATTCTATGAATTATTATAAGAAATATACACCATATTTATTTTTAATACCGGCTTTGGCAGTGTTAATTGTTTTCTTTTTTATACCTTTTTTCCAGACATTCGGGTTAAGTTTTTTTGATTATTCTTCAAGTCTTTACAATCCTGCTTTCTGCGGAATTGATAACTATATAAAACTTTTCAAAGAACCAATTTTTTATAAAGTTATGTTTAATACGTTCATGTATCTAATAATTGCCGTTCCGTTTCTTGTAATATTTCCTCTTTTTCTTGCAATTTTGATTAATCAGAAAATCAGAGGAATAACTTTATATAAAATTCTGCTTTATCTTCCGGTAATCGTTTCAATTGTAGTTGCTGCAATCGCCTTTAAATGGCTTTATGCGACTCAGGGTATTTTAAATTATATCTTAACACTTATGAATCTTAAACCGGCAGGTTGGCTTGTAGACCCTAATTTTGCATTATTTTCCGTTGCAGTTGTTACTATATGGAAAGGTATCGGGTATTATATGATGATTTATCTCGCTTCTTTAATGAGCGTACCGCAAGATTTGTACGAAGCCTGCGATATAGACGGGGCAAATTTTTTTACCAAACACCTCACAGTTACAGTTCCGCATATAATGCCTACAATAGCTTTAGTCTCAACAATAAGCACAATCTCGGCAATGAAAGTTTTTGCGGAAATTTATGTTATGACAAAAGGCGGTCCTTTAAATTCTACCAAAACAATTGTTTATTATATTTACGAAAGAGCGTTTGAGAATCTTGATTTAGGTTACGCTTCCGCTCTGGCAGTTGTACTGCTTGTTGTTGTAATGATTTTTTCTCTTATAAATATTTTATGCTTTGAAAGGAACAAATACGGCAACATATAATGAAAATTCTTGTTATTACAGACTTATATCCGGTAAAAGATGATGAAAAATACACTCCCAGAACCATCCTTAACTTTGTTTCCGGCTGGGAAAAACTCGGTCACGAAGTTAGAATAATTAAGCCCAATTTTTTACTTAATTCTTTTATCCGGAAAAAACCTTTTTATAAAAGCGGAATTTATGGAAATGTGGAGAATATAAATTATTTTCTTCCGTTTCTTGGAGAAATAAAAAATAAGATACAAACCGGATTTAAACCTGACAAAATTATCGCCCACATGCCTTCCGGTATTATTTTTGCAAATCGTCTCGGCTTGAATTTCACTGCCGGTGTGCACGTTTCGGATTTAGAAGTTCTAACAAATCCTCTTTACGCACTTTATTTTAAACCTGAACTGGAAAAAGGATACAAAAATGCACACAAAATCGCCTGCCGTTCAGAAGTTATTAAAACAAAATTCTTAAAACTTTATCCGGAATTTGAAAATAAAACTTTTGTCTGTTATTCCGGAATCAATTGTGAAATCATACATAAAAAATGGAATCCTGAGGAGAAAGTAAAAGTTCTTACCTGTGCAAATTTGATTAAACGCAAAAATATAGATAAAGTTATTCGTGAATGTGAAAATCTTAATGTTGAATTAAAAATAATTGGTGACGGAAAAGAATTCCAGAACCTGAAAAAACTATCATCCAAACCGGAGTTTTTGGGTTGGATTGAGCACGAAAAAGTTATACAAGAAATGCAAAAAGCCGATATATTTGCACTTCCGAGTGTAAATGAAACTTTTGGTATGGTTTATCTGGAAGCAATGGCATCAGGATGTATTACAATATGTTCAGAAAATGACGGTGCCGCCGGAATTATTAAAGATGGTGAAAACGGATATTTTTGGAAAGACGGAATAATAAATGAAATTGTCAAATCACAGAATCAAAACAACATTCTTGAAAATTCTTATAATACAATTTTAAATTACACTTCCGAAAAAGCATGTTTAAATTATATAAATAATTTGTAAATATTCGCAAACAAACTAGCAAAATATTTTTTTACGCTTTTTTAAAGGATAAATACTAAGTTAAAGGTAGGTAAAAAAATGAACTCAATTAACAATCTAAACAGCAGCTCCAACGTACAATTTACAGGAATTTCATTAGCCAAAAAAGCTACAATCAATCAGAGAAAAGACTATGTAGATGCAGTAAGTAATATGCTTCATCAAGACAAAAAAGATATTTTTAAATTAATCGAAAACGCCTCAACAAAACGTATTATTTTATTAGAAAAACTTGCCAACAGGTATAATCAAGATAATTTTTACAGACAAACTGACAAAGAAGATTCAACTCTTGTAAATAAGATTTATAAAATAGTAACTTCTCCTAAAAATGACCACTTCAGTTTAATCTCAAATTTTAAAGGTTCTTTAAACAGCCTTTATAGAATTTTCACAGATATTGACAAGAATAACAAAAGAAAAAGTCTTGCTTATGCAAGAAAAGTTAACAATGAAATTCTCTCAAAAAACAAAAATGTACATTTAGATTTAATTCCAGAACTGCTGGAATCTCCTAACAGTAAAGAGTATGTAAAAAATTATTCCAAATACGAATCATACTTAAAACTAAATTGCAACAACAAAGATGCTGTAAAAAATCTTGATGAAATGGTTACAAACAAAACATATCATCAAAAAAAATACGATATATTATATAAAAACAAAGAACTACGTTCTACATTCAGACTTCCTGAGACAGAAGTATTTAATTCTGAACACTTTGTAGAAAACTATTCCGATGCCGGCAGAAATTTTCTGGAATACATGGTTACACACTTTAGAATTGACAAAGAGCTTCTTGCTGCCGGTGCTGATGAGGTTTTGTTTGATATGTTTAAGACCAGTACTGATAAAAATATTAAACAGAGAATAGAAATAATGCAGCGTTTCCCTAATATCCATGTGCATCACAAAAATACCGAACAACAGGTAACACAGTTTAATGAACTGAAACAACTATTTGATACTGTTGACCGTGACCCATATGCAAGAAAATTTTTACAAAAATTTTTAAAAAATCCAATTTATAATAGTATATCAATAAACAATATTAATAAAATATTATCTGACATACCTTCTGCAAAACTTGCAATTTTTTACAAAAATGCAAAAAATATTCTTAGTCAAGTTAGTAAAGAAGAGCAAATAAATACTTTGCAAACCGAACTGGAAAATCCTTTCTTTGAAACAAAAATGACAAAAGACCAGAAAAAAAAGAAAATCAAATACGGACTTTCCAAAGAGATTTCATTTCTACAAAAATTAATGACAAAAATCGAAAATAAAATAAACATTTTGAAGTTTAAACATTTTGAATCAAAACATCCTTCAGTACCGGAAGAAGTCAAATCCAAAACTGCACAACCGATTGTCGCAAAAGCTTCACCGGTAAAAACGCAAGAAGTTAAAAAAGCTATTGAAACTCCGCAAATAAAAGAAGAAGTACAGGCAGTATCTCCGGTTGAAGCAAGACCGGTTGAAAAAGCAACGGAAAAAACTACAGCAGCAGAAACAAAAACCGCACAATCCGCAACGGAAACGACCGCTGTATCAGCCGCAGAAACTGCTGCAGCTAAACTTAAAGAGAAAGTTGAACCAGAGAATATTAAACCTACAGCTAAGAAGAAAACTAATAAAGAAGAAATTAAGAAAAATATTTTTGAAATCATATCATCCAAATTGGGACCTAAAACGTATGCAAAACAACAGGACGCATTTGGAGCTTACGCTACAAAAATCCGTTTAAGTCTGCTTCCGGAAATTTTTGCTTCCGTTGCAGACACCAGAAAAGCTGACAGAGCCGTTGGGAAATACCGTATCAACTCCTCTAATAAAGATGTATTGGATTTATATCTTTTAATTAACGGAAATAACAAAAAATTCGCTAATTATTTGCTCAAAAAACGCAATACTGATAACAGTCGCATGTTTGAAGTTAAAGACATTATACAGATGCTCAAAAAAGCAGAAGCAAAGATTCAGAAAGATAAGCAGACAAATCCTGAATATCGTGCAAGAGATGCAAGAAAATACTATAATCATCTTTATGAATCCAAAATTCAGCAGTATGGCAAACTCAAAAGGCAGCCAAAAAGCTTATCTACTAAAGCATAAAGTTTAAGTATTGTAGATATACATAAATACATAACATTCAGTATCTGTATGTGTTCTGTCTTTTTAGCGTATCCGGTACTAAGCTCCGCAGCAGTTTTTAAATTTCTTGCCGCTTCCGCACGGACACGGGTCATTTCTTCCGACTTTCTGCGTAATCACAGGTTTTTCAGGTTGAGGTTCCGAAATATAATCAAAAATTTCCGAAAACGCGTTAGAACAGAAAAGAACTGTTGCAGAAGAATAGATTTTGCTGTTTAGATAATCCAGTTTGTATTTCTTGATTAATTCTTCATAAGTAAGATTCTGTCCGGTAACTTCATT
>CAZXQM010000018.1:0-5216 GCA_964643455.1 uncultured Vampirovibrio sp.
TTAATCTAGCCTTATTTCTGCATTCTCGTAGTTTGTTACTTCTGTTTCCGTTTCATAATATTCATCAGTGAGTTCGGTTTTTGTAATCTTTGCATTAACAAGTTGTTGCAAGAGTTTTACATATTCCAGACATTCTTTTCCCTTGACCCCGATTGTCTCCATCTGTATTTCACCATTCGGCAAAAGTTTAATTTTTAATTTTTTGGACATCTAATCACTCCAAATTTATTGTTAAAACAATAGTATTATCATCATAAACTTCTTCATTTTCTATCTGCATGTTATTCTCTTTTAGCTTACTTACGATGCTATTATAACTTTCTTCCTGAACATTTACAGCATATTCAATATTCAAGTCCTGTAATTTTAAATCAATATCATCCGTATCAAGACACCTTATTTCAATTGAATACGGTTCATTCTGACTCACTCGTTCAAATCTTAATTCATAATGTTCGTAATAACATTTTATTTGACCGTATTCATTTTCGCTCAATCCTGAGACTCCATGCTCATTTAATGTCTTTATAAGAAGCGTCTTATCCATAAAAGGAGTTTTAAAACTTTTTTCAATGAAATGTTTTTCAGATATTATATTAATCTCCTCACATGTCGTTTTTTCAGCATTTTGAAGATTCTTTTTTTGAGCAATTTCCTTTTGATATGCAGTTCCTACCTGAATAAGTGCAGTAATAACCCATCCCAATGCATAAGGAATTGCAAATACCGTACATGACATTACTGTTCCTCCTTCTAAAAATCTAAAGTTCGACCGCCTCTTGAAGCTGCAATATTTTCTTCATTATCTTCACGTTTATAATGCTTCATATCAGAAATTTTTGCGGCAGAAACAGCTCTTACGTTTGCCCAAGCCCTGAGAGCAAGAATCTGCTCCCGCTGAGTTGTAGAAAGCGGAACCGTATTAACAATATTTCTTTCCAAATCTTCAAAACTAAGAGGTCTGTTTTCAAAAAACGCATCACAAAGCGAAGATACTACAACCTGCTCTATTTCAGAGCCAATAAAACCTTCCGTCATTTTTGCAAGCTGGGTGCAAACATTTCTTACACCTGCAATCTCACTTGCAACCTCTTTATTTCTAAGACGTCTTTCCAGATGAAGTTTAAAAATTTCTTTTCTTTCTGACAGTGTTGGCAAATCAACAAAAAATATTTCATCAAAACGCCCTTTTCTCAAAAGTTCAGGCGGCAGGTTACTTATATTGTTAGCAGTTGCAATAACAAAAACAGGAGCTTCCTTTTCCTGCATCCAGGTCAAAAATTGTCCGAAGATTCTTGAAGAAACACCGCTGTCACCGTTTGAACCTACACCATTCAGCCCTTTTTCTATCTCATCTATCCATAATATCGATGGAGAAACTGCTTCTGCAGTCGCTAAAGCCCTTCTCATATTTTCTTCCGAACTTCCTACCAGACCGGAAAAAACTTTACCAAAATCAAGTTTAAGAAGCGGCAGCTGCCATATTTTACTCATCGCCTTTGCCGTCAAGCTCTTACCGCAACCGGGAACTCCCGTTACTAGCACTCCCTTAGGAGCCGGAATACAATACTTCTTAGCACTTTCAGACCATGAGTTGTTCCTTTTTAAAAGCCAGTTTTTCAAATTATCCAAACCGCCAATGTCTTTAAGAGAATAATCAGACTGTATGAATTCCAGAATACCTGTCTTTTTGATTACCTGAACCTTTTCATCCAGAATAACCGGCAAATCCTTTATATCAATCTTACCGTCATTCACCATTGCAAGTGCAAAAGCACTCTCCGCCTCTTGCAAAGTTAGTCCTAATGCGGCTTTACACAACTTATCTTTCTCTTCTTCAGATAAATTTGCCTCAATTCCAGAGTTTTGCTTTAACATACTGTCAAATTTTGCCTTGATTTCACCCAAGTTAGGCAGCGGAAAATCAAATATGGTAATTTCTTTTTGCAAAGATTCCGGTATAAGAAGCTCCGGAGAAATAAAGAAAATAGTTTTTCTAAACGTACCAAGCTTTAAATCAGGAATTATATCCCTGATTTTCCTTATAACGTTATAATCAGGAGTTCTATTTTTAGGACCGAAATTTACATAAAAATCATAAAGAATAAAAACGGCATCTTTATCATATTTTCTAATGAATTCAAGCATCTTACAAGGACATATCGTATCTGATATAGTTTTATTAGTTGTATCATTACGCAGTCCGTTTGTTTGCGTCCAGCTAAATATCTCCCGTTCATATTTGACCTGTTTAACATCCGTCACAACAGACTTAATATATTTGGTAACTCTATCTTCTTCAAAAGTTGAAATATAAATAAGAGGAAATCTTGCTCTTATTAGATTAGATAATTTGTATGCACACATATAAAAATTTCCTTTTTCATTATTTATATCATTTATTCATATTTACCAAATCAATCTTTTGCAGTATTTCATCAAAATTTCCCATTCCATTCATAAAAATAATTCCGTTTTTTGAGATATTTACTTCTACTTTATTTTTGTATTTTGTGAGAATTTCTTCATTATACCGGTTAGTCAAAAAATGGTATCTTTGATTGGATGACCCACACCAAGGGCGGGAATAATCAACAAGATCCTGCCTAAATTCACCATCAATCAGCAAATCAATATTATCAAGAAGAAGCTCGTTTTTACTATCTATTTTAAGCTCCTCGAGCAAAAAACCGGTAAAACACAAAACACTTAAACCAAATTTTTGAACCTCCCGTGCAATTACACCGAGAGCATCAGCCTGTTCAAAAGGTTCACCGCCAAGAAAAGTTACCCCCTCTATATTTTTTTGAAATTTTATATCTTCAATAATATCTTTTACATCAATCAAGCTTCCGCCTGTATGCGGCCAGGTATGAACAGCCTGACAGCCCTGGCAATGTCTTGAACATCCTTGAGTCCAAATACAATAACGAATACCGGGCCCTTCTACTTTAGTTTTTTTTAGAATATTACTTACTCTTAATTTCAAAATTTTTGAACCTTTTAAAAAAATGTTTTTTTAATTTAAACAAGCGGTAAAAACAAATCAAAATAACTGAAAGACAGCCCGGATTTTACTTCTGGTTAAAAAAACGAAATATTTTTCTTACAATATACTCGTCTGGACTGCTTGCATCAGTAACATCCTTGTCTTCATCATTGAATTGTGAATTTACCCATGAAAGTAACATCCAAATACCCATAATAAATATAATAATTCGCACAATGACTAAAACTGCCAACATACTAAAAATCAACCTCTCTTTCTGATGCCCTGTTTTTTTCTTTTTGCTCCGTTTTTTTGCCGGCATAAATAATTTCACTGAGCTGCTTTTGCATATGAGGTTGAATATTTAATATAGCTAAAAAATCTTCAATATTATCAAAACCGCCAAGCTCACTGCGCATTTTTATCGCTTTTTTTGCCATTATAACACTAATTCCCGGCAATGCTGCAAGTTCTTCTTCATTGCAATTATTTATGTCAACTTTTTGTACCCGTATAGTTGGGATTCTGGATTCCACAGGCTTTTCAAATAATTTTTCTTCCACTACAAGTTTAAAACGCTTACAATCTTCAAGAAGTCCGTCATAAGATTTGCTATAATTAAATGCTTTGCAAAACATATTCCAAACATCTTCCCTATCGTGAACATTTGATTTTAAGACTTTAAAACTTCTGAAAACACCACCTTTTGTTTTCTCAAAACCTTCTATTGTCATACCGTCTATACCCAGAGTCAAATAGCAATACGGATTAGATAATTTTAAATCCCGCCAGATATCTTTATATGGTGCAAGATGAATTTTCGCCCGTCTCAAAGCAGCTTCTCTGCGAGCGACACGTCCGTTTGAAACAGTTTTATGGGGAATGTAATATTTAAAAAACAAAAATACACCACACAACACAAAAACTGTAATAGCAGTTGGAACAGGTGCAACATTTAGCATTACTATAAAACAGGCCAGCAACAAACTAATAATACGATATTTAAGATAAAAAGTCATAAAACTAAACTCCTTTAACAAATTGTATAAACTTTTCTGTAATATAAACCTACACCAGCTACAGATAGTATTATATCCGGCATAAATGCTGCCAATACCGGAGGAAGGGAGCCTGCTTCGCCAAATGAAATAGAAAGTGCTCTTACAAGATAATATGCAAAAATAATTAAAATACTAAAAAGGAATCCTCTGTTATATCTGACTCTAGGCGGAGTAATCGCAAGCGGAACACCAATCAAAACAAGAACAACAGTAGTTATTGGAAGTGCAATTTTATCAAACAAACTTATTTCAAGCTCTACACGGTCTTTAATATTAGATTTAGCGAGTACTCGACACAGCTGAATAAAATTATGCTGATTTGCCAGATTCTTATCCAATTCTTTTGATAAGTCCATGCCAAATTTCACATCCGTATTTTCAAAAAGCGTTGTATCAAGAGTTTTTCCACTATCCGTTACGGTATAAATCGCACCTTTTTGAAATTTCCAGCCACCAGGAGTTGTTGCCCCTTCTCTTGCCTGAAGAATCTGTATAGTACCCTCTTTTGATGCATCAAGCACTGTTATATTATACAAAATACCGTCTATTGAATCTCCTACATAAAATAATCTCTTCAATAAACCGTCTTCTTTTGTTTCTTTAAAAGTAAAGTTTTGCTTCCCTTCTGGTACGTTTTTTTGACTGAAAGCTACACCGGCAAGTTTTGTTGATAATCTTGTAGAAAATGGCACGACTGTTTCGTTAATAACAAAACTTACTAAAGACATAACTATTGCAAAAAGAAAAATAGGCTTAGCAATACGATTAAGCCCGATTCCGCATGCACGCATAACTGTGATTTCTGAATTTAAACTCAATCCGTTAAGCGTCATAACCGTTGCAAGCAGCACCCCCATAGGAATTGTCATAACAAATACTTCCGGCAGGTGAAGAATAATCATAAGAATTGCATACTTAAACGGAATACCGTACATTGAAATTTGTTTAATCAAAGTAATAAATGTATCTGACGCAAAAATAATAGACGTAAAGACCAGAACACCCATAATGAACATCTCAATGACTTGCTTGAGAATGTATTTGTCCAAATGCAACGGGTTTTGAAGTTTGTATATAAGATTCTTGATTAACTTTTTCATAAGCTCTTTTAATATTATATCAAAAAGGTTTTACAGGGTAAACAAGAGAGGGCGTAAATATTTATA
>CAZXQM010000018.1:5316-6577 GCA_964643455.1 uncultured Vampirovibrio sp.
CCTTTTTCCCTTATCTTTTATCTGCTTCTTCCAAGTATCTTACAAAATATGAAGAAATAGCCGGAATTACACTTAAAACAATCAGAACATTCATAATGCCAAATTTTTGCGCAATGCTTCCTAAAACTGACATACAAAGGGCAATCACACCAACACAAAAACCATTAATAAACCCCGCAACTATACTTTTATATTCCGGCAAAATCTTTTGAGCCCAAACCATAGTAACAGGCTGTGCAAGCATTGTTGTAAATCCGATAATGAAAAAAACTCCAAGTGCTGCCATTGGATAAGTTTTATAAATTAATCCAAACAAAATCATCATAGGGAACGTTGCCCACATTGAAAAATAAATAACAGGTTTAGAACCGAAAATTCTTTCTGCATGCGGACTTAAAAATGATCCGAGGGCTCCTGCAAATACAAATAAGAAAAGAGCAAAACCTATATAGAAAGGCGAACATCCCATAGACTTCCACAAGAACGGCAGCAATATGCAAGAACTGTTTGTTATTAGAGACTTCATCATTGCTACAAGCATCAAATAATTCATCTGTCTGTTGCCTAAAATTTCTTTAAATGAGCTTATAAAATCCTTATGTCTCGGCTTCTTCTCAATTTTGGAAAGTTTAGGTACAAAGAAAAACATCAATGCTGCCAGAATTAATCCGAAAACTGAAGTATAAGAAATCATATCAAGCCCAAGCACCTGAGTAATCAAAGCTGCTAAAAGAGGACCGAATGCAAATCCCAAAGCTCCCATACTCATAAAAGTTCCCATTGTTGTCGGACATTCTTTTCCTGCAAAATAATTTACAAACCCCATAGCCTGTGGATGAAAAAAGCTGCCGCCAATACTACCCAATATCATAAACACCAGTAAAACCTGAACATTTGGTGCTGCTGGTGTCAGAGGAATAAACAATGATGCTAAAATTATACCCCAGAATATAAAAAATCTTTTTAAAATATTATCTGCAAAAAAGCCGAAAACCGGCTGCATCATGGATGAACAAATATGTGAAATACTTATAACAATAGTTGCCAATGCCATTGTAAATCCTAATTTGGCTGCAATGAACGGCATAATAGGATTCAAAAAACCGCTATAAACATCTGCAAATAAATGTGCAAGACATAACCAGATAATTGCACTCTTTGTATTTTTCATTTTTATCTTTCCAAGCCTGTAACAACATACATTATATCCATACAGGTATAAATTTAGCAAATTTTATTACCTGATACATCTTTTATATAA
>CAZXQM010000018.1:6677-17167 GCA_964643455.1 uncultured Vampirovibrio sp.
CATGAGTTCGGAAGCTGAAGATAAAAACTTAAAGATGGTCGGACTGGAACTCATGTTCCTTACCCCGGAAAAATACAGCCACGAAGACGGCATTACCGCAGTTGAACTGGCAAAATTAGTCGACCTGCCTTTAGAAGAAGTTAAGAAAAAACTCCAGATACTCAAAGAAAAAAACATTGTACGTGTAAAAGGAATTAAACCAAAATACTGGAAATTTGATGAATACAATTTTCAACGTTTAGATGACGATGATGATATTTTCCATCTTTTATGCAATTTTGAAGACGTGGATTTTTCAAGATATTTTTCTTATTGATTTCCTTTTTTACTCCAAACTTCCACAAAATAGTCTATAGAACGGTTGTGCTTAAGCTCTGCCCATTTTGGAAAAAAACAGCCAGGAATTTCTCCTACCTCCCTGTGATGCCTTACACAATCACAGCATATTCCTCGGTTGCCGCACCTTGTAGCAGAACAAGTACACTCTAATATATTTTCATCCCGTTTGCATTCCATATTTATTATTCCTAAACTCCTCTCTAAGCAGTTACTTTTCTTTTTACAAAAACTTAATAAAACATCCACACCTGTCTTTAAATAGTTTTACGAAAAAGATGTTTTTTACTAAACTCGCACCCGCAATAGTCCTGCCTGTATATTCCTAAATTCTTTGAAAGTTTATTTGTTTTCATAAAACCATCTTTTTTCTTGAAATCTATTGCTACATACTCTACTCCATCCTCAAGACTCTTACCTATTTCTGTTATTTTTGCAAAATTCTTATGAGGACTTATAACAAGTGACGTAGTAAAATACTTTATTCCAAGCTCTTTAGCCTTCTTAGCCGCTTCACTTAGACGCATCCTTATACAAACATCACATCTTTTTCCGCGTTCCTGTTCATTTTCCAGCCCCCTAACTTCTCTAAGAAAATCTTCATGCCTGTAATCTTCTTCTATCAAATCAACCCAGTGATACATGCAAACTATCTTTTGCGCCTCTAGACGACGTTCAAACTCTTCTTTCGTATCTATATTGGAATTACAAAAATAAACAACAGGCTCATATCCCATTTCTTTTAATAAAGAAATGGGATATCCTGAACATACTCCGCAGCATGCGTGTATCAAAATTTTATTACTATTACTTTGCACCATGCTTTTTCAAAAGTTCCTTTAATTCATAATATGGCTTCACTCCTACAAATTTTTCACCATTAATAAACATAGTAGGAGTTGCATTTAGCTCTAGCCCATAGGCCTTTTTTAATTCTGCTTCTATTTCTTTTGAAGTATCAGGAGAGTTACAATCCTTGATAAATTGCTCTTCATCAAACCCTAATTGATTAGCAAGCTCTAACATAGCACCCATATTTCTCGGCTGATTTTCATACAAAAGAGAACTCATCTCCCAATAATTACCTTGCTTTCTTGCAGCAATTGCACCTCTTGACATAAAGCAGGCATTTGGATGCATATTGACAGTAATATAAGGATTACATTCTTTATCAAATGGGAAATTATGGTGAATAACCTTAACATTTGAAAATTCCTGCACAGCCTGATGCAACATTATATTATGAATGTAACATAACGGGCAAACAAAATCAGAATAAAGTTCTATTACAACATCTGCTTTCTCTGAGCCCAGTAAATTACCTTTCACACGATACGGATTAAACTTCATTTTTCTATACTTCATTATTGATTTAGATTTTTTAATATGAGGCACAAAATTATTAGTGATTCCACTGTAACATAAGAAAGAAACAGAAAGAATCAATAATACAATAAAAGTTTTTGTGTATTTTTTTGCTCCGGCTATAAAATCTTGAACAGTTATCACAAACGATTCCACAAAAACACGCGGTTTTGCAGAAGATGCTACCAAAGCAATTACCAAATCAATAAAATAAGTAATTACACATAGTATACATAACTTATGAATCTTAAATATACTTAATCCTGCCAATATCATTGAACAAATAAAAGCAATTGTTCCCAAAACGGTAATATAAGCCATCGGCTGCTTAAATACTTCCAAAAATTTTAAGAACCTGAAGTTTTTTAATTTATTAACAACTGTCAAAAAGAGAATTACTAAATAGAAAAATATACCCCAATATGCTAAAGGAATACCCAAGAATTGGGAAACATGTGATTTTGCAGCACCATCACAATCAACAAAATCGTTTATTGAACAAAAACTTGACAATGCATACTGATTATAATTCGCCGTATAATATATGCAGGCAAGTTTTATTGCCAAAGCCAAACCTGCAAGTGCAAGAATTTGTATTGTAATATTCTTTTTATCAATATTCATATAACTCTACTCCCGTCCAGTCTACATTACTAATTCTAATATATCATAATCTTTTTTCAATAATAGAAATGCCTAAGCGATGTACATATTTATTCCTAGTCCTGTTGGTCGATTTAACCCTGTACTAAAATAATTGTTAAGATTCTTTACAAAATCATACGTTCTCATGATTTTATTTAAAAAATATACTGCTAATATATAACTATACTCCTTAAAAAACGACGATACACATATCCCTAATCAACAGCTATGCACGATAAAAAGTTCATAGCTTTTTTTTTTGGGGGGGGGAAATATAAAAACCCGACGGGTAACACTACTAGTTTATTGTCATTCTGGCTGTAGAGGAAACGTATCTTACTATTGAATAGTGAGTGGTGAATAGAGAAGTTGGGTGAAACAACTTCTAAACATAGCGCTGTCCGTCAATAATTCAGGAGTAAAGAATTATTTTAGCTGTTCCTTAGAACTCAGAAAATGTAAACTTTTTGTTACAATTGTTATATATAAGTCAATTTTCAAGTTTCAGTTGTTTTATATTGACAGGTAGAAGTGTTATGAATATACAGCCGATTAATAATAGTGTATCAATGCAGAGCAAGCCTAATAATGGTGCTTGGAATGATTTAAAAAATCGCGTCACTCAAAAAATTATTGACGTTATACCTGAGCACACGCAAAAAGAATCTGCAAGAAAGCTTGAAAAATGGAATAAAATAGATAATTGGGTTTCCAAACCCGCACAAAACAGAGGAATAATGGGAGCAACAGCCATTTTAACCCAGCCTTTTATTGATTATAACAATAAAAAAGTAGACCAAGAAACAAGAAAAATGGCTTTCTTAAACCGGCTTGCAGTTATTTTAGCGGGAACTAGCGTTGGCATATTCATAGTGAGAGGACCAATACACACTCTTATAGAAAAAATGACTGATCTTAAAGGAAATTCAAAGTTCAGTAAAACACTTTTGCCTAAAAAATACCTTAAAGAAATTGCGGAAAATGAAAAATTTCTAAAAAACTACAGAGTTGCACTCTCAACATTATTAGTTCTACCCACCTGTGCTATTACAAACTTTTTGCTTGATGCACCGTTTACTATTTATTTGACTAACTTATTCCATGATAAGTTCTCAGAAAAACAGAAAAAATCAGCCCCTGCAAATTTGGAGGTGAAAAATGAATAGCTCACCTCTTCAAAAAGGACTTGACTGGATTTATCAAAATTTCAAAAAGAATACAGCCACAATGCTTGTAATAACAGGTACAGTCGGCTGGGGTTTATCATCACTTGCACAAGTCTGCGCAGTTCTCTTTAACCCTAAAATAAAGAAAGAACAAAAAAGTTTTCTTGTACCGCAAGCACTTTTAGATACTGCAGTAAATATAGGCTGTTTCTTTACAATTACACAATCCACAAAAAAGATAATATCTAAACTTGCTTCTACAGGGAAAATTGCTCCGACAAATGTTCGTATGTTTCTTAATAAAAACAAGGACTTATACGGAGACAAAGTCGGAAAACTCTCTCTTGATTTAGATAGTGTAATCAAACAAAATCCCAAATTCCCGAAAGAATCATACTATTCATACAAAAATTATGTAACAACAATGGGGACAATAGGCGCAAGCATACTCTCTTCAAATATTGTAACTCCAATTATCAGAAACTCTATGGCATCAGATATGCAAAAGAAATACCTTGATAAACGTCCGCAGCCAATCAGACCAGCCGGAAACATGAAAATATAGTTTGTCTGAGAATTTGCGCTATAATAGAAAAAAAAGGAGTAGGATATGGATTTTGAATACGGGATTATAGGAGGAGGTCCTGCCGGTTATACCGCAGGCATAAATCTTGCTAAACAAGGACATACAGTCATTTTATTTGAGAAAAACAAACTCGGCGGTACATGTATGAACTCCGGCTGTATCCCTACAAAATCATTTTTACATTCTGCTGAAATATTTTCGAATCTTAAAAAAGCAGCAGAATTTGGAATAGAATTTGATTTAACAAATTTTGATTTTTCAAAAGTTACTGAAAAAAAAGACAAAACAGTTGAAAAAATCAGAAAAGCTCTGGAACTTGCAGTCAAAAATTCCGGTGTTAAAACAATTTATGCAGAAGCCACTCTTAAAGACAAAAATACTATTACCGCCAACGGTGAAGAATATAAGGTCGGACAAATTATTGCCGCATGCGGCTCAAAACCAAAAGAACTTAAAGGTTTGGAATTTGACGGTAAGTTTATACTCAGCTCCGATGACGTACTTAATCTGAACAAACTACCTAAATCAGTACTAATAGTCGGTTCGGGTGCTATAGGAACGGAGTGGGCAAGGATATTTTCAGCTTTCGGCTCAGAGGTTACAATAGCAGAACTTGCAAATCATCTGATTCCTGCTGCAGATATTGAGGTATCTAAAAGAGTTGAACGTATATTTAAGCAACAAGGTATTAAATTTCATCTTAATGACTGTGTCGAGAAAATCGAAAACAAAAAAGTTTATATGAAGAGCGGGGTAGAAATTTGTCCGGAAATAATACTATCCGCAGTTGGCAGAACACCTATTTGTCCTGCGTGTAAAGAAATTAAAATACTGGGAGATTCAGCAGGAGAAATCCAGCTTGCACACTACGCAATACATCAAGCAAAAGAATATACCCTAAAAATTCCATTTGAAAAGAGTCTTACACCTGCAATAATTTACGGAACTCCTGAAATCGCATGGGTTGGGCTAAGAGAACAGGATATTGACGAAAGCTATACAAAACTAATGCTTCCGATTACAGCACTTGGAAAATCATGGTGTGATGATGCAACAGACGGCTTTATTAAACTTATTACCAAGGACAATTTAATCTTTGGTGCACATGTTATATCTAAAGAAGCTTCTGCACTAATACACATATTGCTGCTTGCAATACAGCAAAAAATAACCTTGGATAAACTAAAAGAAATCTGCTTTGCTCATCCTACATATTCAGAAGGGATTTTTGAACTCTTGTGTAGATAAGAAATAGTTATATTTAAAATAAAAATTTAAACTGACTTTATTTTTACTAACTATACATTTCTTACAAGGGATTTATTAAACATTTGTTTGTAATAATCCATATTAATATTTAAATTTTCTCCAATTTCAAACAACATCATTAATAAATCTCTATCAGCCTGACAAGAAACACTGTTTATTAACTCATCTATATTTGTAACAATTTTGGAAAAATAATAATTTTGAGCTTCTGCAATATCAACTTTAATTTCAAGTTTTGCAATACAATCTAACAATTCAAGAGTTGCATCTACCTGCTGCAAATCAAGCGCGTATGACAATCTGTTAATATTTTGAGCAATCTTTTTACTGAATATCTTAGCAGTAGGAGTTTTATCAATCTCTATACCAATTCTTTTTGCTTCAAAGTTAATATCAGAAGCTTGTTGAATAATATCACTGTCTAAGAAACCTCTTGAATCAATAAACAAATCATTAAATTGTTTTGTAAGCACATATTGTGCAGAAATCTTAAATTCTTTAGGAATTTCCAATCCAAGAGTCTGCATTTGGTAAATTGAACCTTTACCTTCATTGTACATAGACTCATATGTATTAGAAAAGATTTGAAGCTTACCTTTAAGCATTGTTTGCAAAATTTTACGTCTTTCTTCAATAAATATATCTTTTAGCGTAAAGTATTCTGCTCCGAAATAATTATCTATACTTCTTATTATTTCAGTAAGCGGCGAAACAAGATAAGTTCTCACAAGCTCTTTCTGAATACCATCAAAGCTTTCTGAAAATTCTTTGATTGCACAGTGGAAATCTCCGCCGGAGAATTGAAGCATTGCAAAAATCATATTTGATTTTTCAAGAGTAACTTTCGATTCTACTTCAATATGCCCAATAACAAGCTTGGAAGTCCCCTTAGTTACTGTCTTATAAGAATGCTTACGGATTTTATAACAATAAACAGTTTCTTCATCTTCTATATCAGTATAAAGAGAAGAGATTGCCCACAGGCTTACTATTTGCTTTGCGGTAACTACGGACGGTTTAACAAATTTTTCAAATACGTCTTTTCCGGTACCAAACTCAGGAATATTGCTTTTTGCCTCTTTTAAGATTTCTAGAAATGGTGTTTCCAAATCTTTTTTGAGAAAAGACTTAGCTAACTGCATCACTCTTGCTGCATATTTCATAATTTGAACAGTTTCTATTCCGGAAATTTCAGAGAAAAACCATCCACAGCTTGTATACATAAGCATTGCCTGTCGCTGTATTTCAAGCAGTTCCATTGCTCGGACTTTCTGCTCGTCATTTAACTCAGGAAGAAAATATTCTTCCTGAAAACTCTTTACACTTACATCACTTCTGTCTAAAATAACACTTATATAATTTTCTCTTGCTTCCTGCGGATTCTTAAAATATTTTTTACCCTGTTTTTGATAGAGAGCAGCCATTTCGTCTCTCAGAAAATCAAGTGCATTTCTAAGTGGTTTTCTCCATTTTTGATTCCAGCCTGGATGACCACCTGTAGAGCAACCGCAATCTTCACACCACCTGCCAACACCATGGAAGCAGCTCCAAGATGATACAGGCTTAATCTCAACTTCCCAGTCGCTTCTGTATTTTTCTAAATATTCACCATAATTTGTAATTTCAAATCCGGCGTCTTTAACTTTTACTTTAACAGCGTAAGCTAACGCCATATCGCCAAATTTTGTGTGGTGTCCGTAACTTTCGCCATCAGTTGCAATATGAACTAACTGCGGATAATTCCTAAGAGTGGAAATTCCATCTTTTAATCTGTTTACAAATTTATTTCCGTCGGTTAAAAGCTCATCAAATGCTACTGAACGGGAAATAGCCCCGTCATAGAAGAAAAGATCAATATACTTACCTGGTGCTGACTTTATGTAATATCTGTAAGATCTTGCCGGATCAATATTTCCCCAGCTTACGTCCTGCCAGTTTTTTTCACCCTCTTTTCTTATTCTTTGTGCCTGATAAGGAGAAAGAATTGTAAACTTTATTCCATTTTCAACCAGAACTCGCATAGTATCATCATCGCATGCTGTTTCTGCCAGCCACATACCTTCAGGTTTTCTGCCAAAACGGTATTCAAAATCTTTAATACCCCACTTTACCTGAGTCTGTTTATCACGTTCATTGGCAAGCGGCATTATTATATGGTTATATACCTGCGCTATAGCATTACCATGTCCGGAACGCATTCTTCTGGAATTAATGTCTGCTTTAATAATACGTTCGTAAGCAAGCGGAGCAAATTCTTCCATCCAAGAAAGAAGAGTAGGACCAAAATTATAACTCATATATTCGTAATTATTAACTACATTGAGTATTTTATTTTTTGAATCTACAATTTTAGATACTGAATTAGGATTGTAACACTCTGCATTTATCCTCTCATTCCAATCGTGAAATGGCTGCGCGCTATCCTGTTGCTCTATAGCTTCCAGCCAAGGATTTTCCCTCGGCGGCTGGTAAAAATGACCGTGCACAGTTAGAAAGACCTTGTTTTTATCCTGTTTTATTTCCAGATTATTCACTGTTGTATTTTCCGGCATAATTTATTTTTCTCCGTTCTTTTCAACTTCAGGTGCTTTCTTAAGAATTGTCAACTGTGATACGTCAACCCAAGCATCTCCGAGGGCATCTGAAAAAACTTTTCCCTTAATCTCTATTTCATCATTTGTTTTTAAATCAATAAACTTTTCAGCCATATCCCGTTTTAAAAATAACTTCATCTCAGAAAGAGGAATATCATGCATAGTATCATCTCTTTTCACCAAAAACGAAATATAATCATCCGATGACTTAAATGCCGGTTTATAATCCAGTCCGAGCGTTGAAAACTTATCAAACTTAGCCTTCATAATTACATCCTTGTCTAAATATTTAGAAGGTGAATTTACTATATCAAGCGGCGTTGCAGTAACTGAAGTTTGTGCAGGTTGCTCAACAGCTGAATTTGTAAGAGTTTCGGCTGGCTGCGCTGCAGCTTTTTCCTGACAAATTGCACTTGTTGTTAATATACCTGCACTCAATACTATTAATAAAACGGTTTTTATATATCTTGAAAATTTCATAAACTACCTCTCTTTTATGTTACATATTACCACGTTTTGAAATGAATGTAAAATTCTCAGTATCCTTGCATTTCTCTATACTTTTTTGGTATATTATAAGGTATGAAAAACTTAGATTCTATAAACAGAGAGAGGGAAGGAAGAGCTAATCTTTCCCAGTATAAAGATTTAATCGAAACTATATCTAAAGTCGAATACAAAAAGTTCTCCAATCTGGGGTTAATTGACCTCTCCGAAGTTATAGGACTTGCAAATTATACTGTTTATTATTTGGTAAACAACCAAAGAAATAGGGAGCTATATAATACAGCTTATTTAACAAAAGCTATAAAATGGGCAATCAGAAATGAGATGCGCAGGAGATATAAGTGGTATGTAATGAAAAATCAGGAATCAACTGAACAAGAAAAAATTAAAGATGCTGTTTATAAGACAATTCTTTCAATAGAAGAAATGGCGGATGCAGAAAATCCTACCCTAATAAGAGATAATGACAGAACTCCTGAAGAAAAAGCAGAAATAGTTGAGCTTAAAAATAGAATTTGTGAAGTTATGAAAAAGCTTCCACAAAGAGAGCAGGATTTAATTGAAGCGAAATATTTTTATGATAAAAAACTAAAAGACATTTCAGCAGAGTTTAATATATCTCAATCGCGTATCTCGAGAATCATACAAAATGCGTTGGATAAGGTAAAAAAAGAATTATTGAAACAGGAAGAAATAAATGAAGACGATATTTGAACGAGGAATTAAGGAGAAGTGTATTTCAAACAGAGTTAATGCTACAAATACAGTGTCAGAGGGTGAAAAATGTATCCCTGACAAAGTTGAACTTCCAAAGATTCAAGCAAATGGATTGAAATTGGGGACTTTTTTACCTGATTCTATGTTGAGAAAAGAAGCTATAGGTATTCCTGAACTTAGTGAACTTGAAGTAATGCGTCATTACAAAGAACTCAGTGACAGAAATTTTTGCATAGAAAAAGGATTTTATCCGCTTGGTTCCTGCACAATGAAGTATAATCCGAAAGTTAATGAGCTCCTTGCTTCTCTGGAAGGTTTTGTAAATCTCCATCCGTATCAGGATGATGATGATTCACAGGGAGCACTGGAATTAATGTACAGGCTTCAGGAGAAATTAAAAATTATAACAGGAATGGATGAAATCAGCCTTCAGCCTGCAGCGGGGGCACACGGTGAACTTACCGGAATGATGATTATCAAAAAATACTTTGAAGTAAAAGGTGAAACAAACAGAAAAAAAGTTATCATACCTGATTCTGCACATGGTACAAATCCTGCAAGCGCTAAAATGTGCGGATTTGACATTGTGGAGATTAAGTCTAACGAAAGAGGTCAGGTCGATATTAATGCTCTAAAGGAGATTCTGGATAGTGATGTTGCGGCTATTATGATGACAAATCCTAATACTCTTGGAATTTTTGAAGAAAAAGTGCTGGAAATTTCCGAATTAATGCATAAGAATGGTTCGCTTCTTTATTATGATGGAGCAAATTTGAATGCTATTATGGGCTGGACTAATCCTGCCATTATGGGATTTGATGTTGTACATTTAAATCTTCATAAGACCTTTGCTACACCGCATGGCGGCGGCGGTCCGGGAGCAGGACCTGTTGGAGTTAAGGATTTTTTAAAGGATTTTTTACCGAAACCTGTAATTGAGTTCGATGGAGAAAAATATTACAGAAGTGATGATGTAAAACATTCTATAGGAAAAGTTAGAAGTTTTTATGGCAATTTTGGAATACTTGTAAGAGCTTATGCTTATATATTGATGATGGGCAACGATTTGAAGCTTGCAAGTGCTGATGCTGTACTGAATGCAAATTATATTAAAGAAAAGTTGAAAGGGGCTTATGAGCTTCCTTATGATGAACCTTGCATGCACGAATTTGTATTATCCGGAGAAAAACAACATCAACAAGGTGTTTCCACTCTTGGTATTGCAAAGCGTCTTATGGATTCAAACTGCCATCCTCCAACAGTATATTTCCCTCTGATTGTTCATGAAGCTATGATGATTGAGCC
>CAZXQM010000018.1:17267-22555 GCA_964643455.1 uncultured Vampirovibrio sp.
AGTTGACGAAACTCAAGCAGCAAGACATCCAGACTTAGTGTTCAGAGGGTAATAATTTAAAGAAAGCTTTTAGATAAAAAAATAACATCACAAGGGGGGCATATGAAATTTTTGCATACAATGATTAGAGTTAAAAACATTGAAGAATCTTTAAAATTTTATACAGAAGCACTAAATATGAAATTTGATCATAAGAAAAGACTCAACGACTGCTGGTTGTATTTTTTGACAGATGAATCCGGAAACTGTCAAATAGAATTAACAGTAAATGACGAAACTCCAACTGACGGGTATAATATAGGAAATGGATTCGGACATTTTGCTTTTGCAGTAGAATCGTTAGATGAATTCACTAACAAGATAAAAAAACTCGGATATGAATACCTTTATCCGCCTTTTGATTTAACCGGTAAAGGTTCTAGTATAGCTTTTATTAAGGATCCAGACGGATATGAAATTGAATTGATTGAAAAAGTTCAATGGTAGAGAATTTAAAAGAAGTTTCGCAAAAACAGGTTGTAGTACATATTACAACCTGTTTTTTTTTGCAATATTTCTTAACAATAAAGCAATTTTTTAAAACAAATTAACTTTATATATATGTAAGATTAAAAATAAGGTAATTAGATAGGAGGTTACGATGAGCATTGCGTTAAGAAAATTGGCTATGATTGAAAAAGAAATGATTCAAAGAGAAGAAGCTGCAAGATTAGATGGGTTTACAAATCCTATAGACAATGGGTTACGGGAAAGAATTACAAAATTAATGGACAAAGTAAGAACTCTTTAATTTGTTTGTTGTATAGACGCAAAAGTTACAAGTTCTTTAAAATCTTTATTATTATTTACAAGTTCATCAAACGCTGCGATATCAGATATCTCAGCGTTTTTCATAAATACAATTTTATCTGCAAACTTGATTGTAGAAAGTCTATGAGCTATTGCAATAATTGTTTTTTGTCCCTTTAAATCTCTTAAGACACTACAGATTTCATCTTCTGTTTTTAGATCAAGCGATGAAGTTGCTTCATCTAAAATTAAGACATCTGGATCTGAATACAATGCTCTTGCAATAGCAAGTCTTTGCTTTTGCCCTTGAGAAAAACCCGTTGAATCAACAAAAGGATTAGCATTAATTCCATCTTTCAAATTTTGTTTTATAAAATCATAAAGCTGTGCTTTCTGTAATGCCTCAATTACAGCTTTATCATCCTGTTTCTGAGCACCAAAAGTTACGTTATCTCTGATTGTGCCATTTATAATTGTAAATTCCTGTGGAATATATCCAATTTTTATTGGTTTTGACTGAACATTCCCGTCAATTATAATTTCCCCTGAACTAGGCGTAAAAAGACCCGCAATAATATCAACAAGAGTTGTTTTTCCGGCACCAGAAAGCCCTGCAATTCCAATAAATTCACCTTTCTTAATAGTAAGGTTTATGTCTTTAAGAACAGGTTTCCCTTTTTCGTATTCAAAATTAATGTTTTTTAACTCTATTCTATCATTAAATGTACAGAAATCTTTATTTTCTAGATCTTTTACATGTGAAATATTGAATTTTTCACATAATGACAAAAACTCATCAACAACTGGAAGTACTGAATTAATACCGTTTAAATTAACCTGTATTCTTGAAATAGTCGGAGCAAGCCTGAATATAGCAGAAACTATAACAGCAAAGGAAGCAACAAGCTTGTCTGGCTCTGAAAAATTTTCAAATGAAATAACTGACAACAAAATAAATAATAAAATTATAATAAACGGTTCTGTTATATATGGAGGAATTGTGTTCAAAAATAAAGTTTCTTCACCTATTTGAAAGAAATTAAATATTGCAGTTTTATAATTATCGAAAAAGAAATTTTCATTATTAGAAACCTTAACCCCCTTGATATTCAGTATTGCTTCATTCCCTCTCTGGTTATAGAGAGCAGATGCCTCACTGAGTTTTTGAGAAATTTTTCCCAACCTAGGTTTAAAAATATAATTTTGAACTCCCATAAGTATTGCTGCAAAAATAAGTGTGATTACAGTAGCAACAGGAAATTTGATTACAAGAAACAATGATATAAGAACAAAAATAAAAAAGTTTACATCAAGATTCAAAAGCCTTAAAACATAGTTGCTTATAACATTCGGGATTAAAAAACCCAGAATATTTCCCTTTTGAGCAAACGGTATTTTTGATGTCTCTTGATAAGAAGAAGACAAAAAATATTTCATAAAAGCTAAATTTACTTCAGCTTCAACATTTTTAGTAAACTTCGCCTGAAGATAAGAATAAAAAATCATGAACATGTTTTTTAAAAGAAATAGAATTATGATACTCAATCCTATTACAACAGGTGAATTAATCCAGCCCTCCCCCTGCTCCCTAGCCAGAAGTTTCATGATAAACGGATATGTGAGCGCAACTCCAAACAGTTCCAAAATGCCAACAAGAAAAGAAAGGCAAGAATATTTATAAAAAGCACTCTTATTTTTTTTAAAGTATTTAAAAAAGGTTTTGAATCTTTTCACACTAAAATATTACATTAAAAAAAAATTAATTTCACCAGATTAAATAAAATGTATGATATAATACTTATAGAGGTTAGAAGGAGGGAATATGGCAAATCCTATTTTAAATGATAAATTTACCGCACAGGAAAGAGTTTTGCAGGGAGAACCAATGACAGTAAACGGAACTCTACAGATTACAGCTTTCCTTGGTATTTTGCTTGTAGCATCGGCTGCATTTGTATGGTCACGATTTACATTAGGATATACTGATTTAGCAATATTGTTGACCGAAGCTGGAGCAATTGTTGGCTTTATATTAGCTTTGATAGTTGCTTTTACAAGAATCAAATATCTTATACCGGTATATGCCGTTTGTGAAGGTATGTTTCTCGGTGGAATTTCAGCAACATTTGAAGCTTCTTATCCGGGGATTGTTTCTCAAGCTGTTTTAGGTACTTTTGCAGCATTATTTTCAATGCTGGCACTTTACAGGTTAAATGTAATAAGGTGCACAGATAAATTTAGAAGTGTAATTTTTATTGCAACAGCTTCAATTGCTGTAATTTATCTTGTAGACTTTATAGGACATTTTTTCCATTTTGCAATACCTATGATTAATACTTCATCCGCTGTCGGTATAGGATTCAGTCTACTGGTTATTGTAATTGCAGCTTTAAATCTGATTATAGATTTTGATTTCATAGAAAGAGGAGCTCAAAATTACTTGCCAAAAGATATGGAATGGTACGGAGCTTTCGGACTAATGGTTACAATTGTATGGCTCTACCTGGAAATATTAAAACTGCTTGCAAAACTGCAAGATAGAAGATAGATTTTTTAACGGGCTTCTTTTATAATAAAAGAAGCCCGTTTTTACAAATGCTGAATGTAGGAGTAAAGAGGAAAAACAACTAAAAGTGACAGAAATTTTATATTTCATTGCAGGAGCAATATTAACAGCGATAGTTTTTCATATAATATACACAAAAAAAATTCTTTCACTAAAGGAAGAATTAATTAATTTGAAAGCAAAAATAAACTCTGCAGATGAATTACATGAAATTGTTAAACGCGATTTTGTACAACTTGCAAATGAAACAATTAAGCGTGAACAGGAAGATTTAAGAAAACAAAACAGAGAAGCTCTTGAAGAAAAGATTCTTCCGCTTACAAAAGAGCTGGGAGAATTTAAAGCAAAGGTTGAACGATTTAATCTTACAGGAGTTGAAAACACAACTAAAATTATTGAACAAATTGGAAATTTGGAGAAAAATAATAAACTCATAGAGCAGGAAGCTAAGAATCTTACTGAAGCTTTAACGAAAAATCAAAATATAAAAGGAGCATATGGAGAAAATCTTCTGGATACGATTCTTCAGTCAAGCGGGATGGTTGAGGGAATACATTATACCAAGCAGACAGTTATGACATCTGCAAATTTAAAAGATGATGAAGAACATATTATAAGACCTGACATTGTTATCAATTTACCGGATAATCACCATCTTATTATTGATTCCAAAGTTACACTCTCAAGTTATTTAGAATATACTAAAGACAAAACCAAGCTTAAAGAATTTAAATTAGAAGTAAAAAAAAGAATATCCGATTTAGCAAATAAAAATTATCAAAATGCAGGTAACCTGTCTCAGCCGGATTTTGTTCTTATGTATATGCCAGTAGAAACCTCTGTTAACCTTCTATATCAAGATTCCGATTTGATAAACAGTGCTTATAAATCAAATGTAATTATTGTTGGAACAGCTTCACTTCTTACAACGATAAGACTGGTAAACCAACTTATGGCACAACAGAAACAGAAGGAGAGTTTAAATCAAATTGTATATGCCGGCACAAATTTATACGAAACTTTTGTACAATTCTGTGAAGATTTAATTGATGTGCAAAAAAGATTTGAAGATGTTGACAAAAAATTAAATACCGCAATAAACAGGTTTAAAAGAGGAAATAAAAACAAACCAAGCTTATTTTCTCAGGTAGAAGCTCTGAAAGATTACGGAATAACTTCAACTAAATCTATTCCTGTATCACTTCTTTCAGAGCCAGAAGAATCTGACAATTTGGAAAGTGTGATTGCAAATGGCTAAAATACTGGTAGTTGATGATGATGTTGCTATAAACGAACTTATAAAAGTAAATCTGGAATTACAGGGACACACTGTAGTTCAGGCTTATAACGGCGTTGAAGGTTTCGCAAAAGCAAAGCAAGAAGAACCGTCACTTATTGTTCTTGATATCATGATGCCTGACGTGGACGGATACACAATGGCACAGAGAGTTAGACAATGTCCTGAAATTTCAGAAACTCCTATTATTATGCTCACTGCCTTATCAGAATTAAATAACAAAGTTGAAGGCTTCAATATCGGTGTCGATGATTACCTGACTAAACCGTTTGAAATTGAAGAACTAATTGTAAGAGTCCGGGCTCTTTTAAAGCGTACCCATCAGATTCCCAAATCTTCTGCTGTAAGAGAGCTTCTAACCTATAAAGAAATTACGCTCCTCCCGGAAATTTACAGCGTAAAAATTAATAATAAAATTCAAAAATTAACACCAATTGAATATGATATTTTCAATCTCTTGTTCCAAAATCACGGTAACATGGTATCAGGCGCAATGCTTTTGAAAGAAATATGGGGATATGAACCAGATGATAATGTAGAAACAATAAGAGTTCACATCAGACATTTGAGAAGTAAAATTGATAAAATTTCAGATGGTAAAAAATATATCGAAACAATTTACGGCGGCGGATACAA
>CAZXQM010000018.1:22655-27758 GCA_964643455.1 uncultured Vampirovibrio sp.
ATAAAATTTCAGATGGTAAAAAATATATCGAAACAATTTACGGCGGCGGATACAAGTTAAATATATAATGTAAACTTTTGTAAAAACATTTATCAAAGCTGAAATTATTCAATATTTATTTACTTTATATATACGAGGAGATGGCGGCACTATATAAAATAGGAGATACCATCATGAATTCTTTCTACAGGTTTGCTATTCCTGAAGATCTTACCGCATACTATCGTGTATCAAACATAATAAAGATAGACGTTGAAAGGAACAGTGAGTTTCGCTCGGACATAATCATTTGCAGAGGTACCGGAGGAACAGTTTCTTCTGTAAAGTACTATACTCCTGATGGAGAACTATATAAAGAAGTCAATTTTGAAGGCAGTGATATTTCAGAAGCTTATATATACAGAAACAAAATTCTTTATTCTAAAGAAAAATATATGAACGGACGTGTTTATTCAAAATCCTTATACAAAAGTGATAATACTATTGCGTATACATACATGTATGAATATAACAAACGAGGAAATATTATTAGTATTTGTAAAAAAATTAATGGAAAAGAAATATTATCAGTATATAAATATGATGACTTTAGCAGAATAACAAAACGTAAAATATTTTTAAATAATGAAATCATATTAGAACAACATTATGGCTATGATATTTTAGATAGAATAACCACATATACAGATGATAACCAGCGTATTGTAGTAAATAAACTCAGTAAAAATAATGAGTTGCTTTCTTACGTGATAACTGATAAAATAGGTAATAATATTAGGGTAGAAAATATTTTTAATGGGCAAGAGTATATACATACAAAAATAAACGTAAATGGACATTGCTCTACGATAAAAGATACAAGTTATGTAGATAATGTTATGCTGAAAAAACCTTATACAACTGAAGATGACTTAGATTTAATAATAGCAAATTTATATGGATGCAATGATAGTATGCGAACAACCCGTGAAGATACTATGATAAAAAATTCTTTAAATATGATTGATAAAAATATTGAGATACGTACAATTCCTATTTCGTTAAGAAAACGCCTTCTGTACAATAATATAACCAACATCGTCAAATTGAAATAAAAATAGTTTTGTAAAAAAATAACCTCATTTTTTATTTTACAAAACATAAATAGTATAGTATAATAAACTGGTAAGTAGGTCATCAGGAGGTGTTTATGAAGGAAGAATTTACAACAAGTGCAAGGCGTTGGTATGACAAAGACCCTGTTTTATCTTCTGCAATGAAAACACTTGAGGAGTCTGATGACGAAACTCAAATTAAGGTTGCTTTAAACCTCATTAAAATTATTACAGAACATCATTTATCAAATACTGAATATGAATCAGTAGAAGACATTGTTTCAGCTGCAGAAGATGTTATGGATGAATCAAAACATGGACGTTGGTATGATTTAGATGGTACTCTAAGAACAGCAATAAGTTTACTCCAGAATTGCCCTGACTCAACGAGGAACGTAATTGCTAAGGAAATGGCAAAAAACGTTATAGATATTATTAAAAAAGAAGAAGATGTTGAGGATGTTGAAATAGAAGTTCCTGAAGAATAGCAAATTTTATTTTTTAAAGTTTTCACTATATAGAATATTATAGTGAGGTAAATAATGCTAAAAATTAAACCGGCACTTTTTGCAAGTGCAAATGGAATAAAAAAGCAAACTTCAACAAAAACTCAAAATGGAGTTCAGAAACAGCTAAGAAAAACTCCTAAGTCTAAATTAGATTTATCTGGCGAAGAAGACGGATATTTTACATTGAACGGAAAGATTATAAATATCAAATTTCCGAGATAATTTAGTCTATATCAATCGGACTTCTATGAATCAGTTCAATAGTTTCTTTTGCAGTAAAAACTATATCTTCAGGAATATTAGAAATTGTACAGAATTGCCTTAAAACATCAACTACCCGTTTAAAACTTCTCACAATATCTCCTTCGCCCATATCAACTTCATCAATAATACTTTCCCACTCCGCCCCATTAACCCACATTTCAATAAGAGGCGCGTAAAAACCATTAATATACATCGGATCATCTACATCATGATTCTTTTGTTTTTTATCCAAATCCCTTTTGATATCTTTAATCTTATTAAGTTTTTTTCTTACATTTGGAGAAAGTGGAAGCTGAGAATATAAATCCGCTCTCATATCTTCCGTTGTTATAGCACAAATGACACTTGCAAGTTCTGCAGGTGTAAGCCCTTCCAGAACTCCTGAGAAAATAATTCTTGCAAGAAAAAGCTCGTTTTCCGAACGCAACTGTGAAATTGTAACTCCCTGTTCGGTTGGATAGTCATCTTTGAGATACCCGTAATCCATAAGAACCGCTCTATGTGATAAAAACTTATTCCAGAAAATATCTTTCTGCTTTTCTATTTCCTTATTCAGCGCTTTTTCTTTCGTTCTGTATCTTTCAAGAACATCAATAATCTTCATGTGCTTTTTAAAAAGCCTGCAAGTATCACATTCATAGGAATGCATCCTTTGAAGCATTAATTTTGTCTGGCGCCCAAACTCAACAGCTTCCTCACTTAACGGTCGATTCTTTTTCTTTTCCTGCTTTTGAATAGTCTTAAATACTCGTCTATTCTGCACATACATGTCTCTTATTTTATTATATTCCAGCAAATCTTCATTTGTTTTTCTGCAATAACATTCAAACGAATTACACTCTTTAATTTTTTCTTCATACTCTGCTTTAAGAGCAAGATAAGGCTCGATTCTCGAATTTGAAGAAAAATATCCAAAACTTTTCAATACAAGTTCTTTTGCCTCATCCAACGTAAATCTCTGAAGCAGATTAAGAACCATTGAGTAGCTTGGCGAAAATTTACTTTCAAGCGGATTCGCATCACTCAGTACAAGTTCTGCTACTTCCTCCGGTGTCTGGAACGGCGTGCCAACGATTACAACATAACCTATCTCATCCATCCCTCTTCTACCGGCTCTGCCAGACATTTGTAAAAATTCACTCGGGGTTAAAATTCTATGTCCGGAATCAGTACGTTTACTTATTGAACTGATAACTGTAGAGCGTGCCGGCATGTTAATTCCTGCCGCAAGAGTTTCAGTTGCAAAGACAACCTTGATTAATCCCTTTTGAAAAAGTTTTTCTACAAGAACTTTCCAACCGGGAAGCAGACCTGCATGGTGGGAAGCAACCCCCTGAAGAAGATATTCTATGTGTTTATTTCTGTATAAATATGGATTCTCAGCAATATAATCATCTATAATCTGCCTTATTTCTTCCTGCTCTTTTTTGGTTACAAGACAGAGAGAAGAACATCTTTCCATCTGCTCATCGCATTTTTTTCTTGAAAACGTAAAATATATTGCCGGAAGCATATTTTTTTCATGCAAATTTCTGACAACATCTTTGACAACATTCTTCTTTTCTACCGATTTTCCTCTCTTGAATTCTTTCTTCTCAGGTTTAATTTTTTTATTTAAAGTTCCATTAGGCGTTAAAAGGGGTAAAAGAGTATTTGGCTGAGATGAATCAAAATAATAAAACCTTAATGGAACAGGACGAAAATCAGTATTTATAAGTTCTGTTTTTGAATGAACAGTATTAATCCATTCCGTAAGTTTATCCGCATTTGCAACTGTCGCAGAAAGCGCAATAATCTGTACATTGGTCGGACAATAAATAATACTTTCTTCCCAGACAGTTCCTCTTTGTTCATCATTCATATAATGAACTTCATCTAAAATAACATATCTTACATCTTTCAAATTATCTGTAACCGAACCGAAGTTAGTACCATAAAGCATATTTCTGAAAACTTCCGTAGTCATTACAACAATTTGTGCCCCTCTATTAATAGAAGTATCGCCGGTAAGAAGTCCGACTCTTTCAATTCCGTACTTTTCAGAAAAATCACTATATTTTTGATTTGATAAAGCTTTTAATGGCGTTGTATAAAAAACTTTTTCCCCTTTTTCCAGTGCGCAGTGTATTGCATGCTGTGCAATTACTGTTTTTCCGGCGCCGGTAGGCGCACATACCACCACACTTTTTCCTTCAGATATACATTGGCATGCTTCTTTTTGAAAATCATCCAGTTCAAACGGAAATTCATACATAGAAAAAAGACCTCTATTTAACTATTCTATACCTAATTGTAACATAAATTAAAGGAGATAGCAGTTATACTGAAATTTAACCCGAGGTAAATGCAGCCTCTTGTTTTTCTGCATAATTTCCAGAGCTAAAGCAGCACTCGGAAGTTAGTTTGCATTTGTTAGCAACACTGCTGAAGGCTGCTGCAAAATCTGTGCCTGTATGTAATTTGAAGATTCTTCCGCTATATCAGCATCCCATAATGTTGATAATGAAGATGCAATATTTTCAGATTGTATTTTTATTAATTCAATATTTGACTCCAATTTATACCGTACAGAATCTAATGTTGCTACCCTGGCTGAAATTTCATTAATAATCTTATCAATTGCTTTAAGCATTGTATCCTGAGCACCTGTAACTTCACCGACACCTGAATAAAAACCAGTACATAATTTAGCAGCTTCTTCTATAGAAGTTACCCCTGAAGTTGTATATTCTGTAAATAATGTTAAAACATCACAAGGTTTAAATAATGATTCATCCAATTCTATCTGGTTGGAAAAATCACTATATAAGCATGCGTCAAAAACTATAGACTCCATTGAATCATTTATCATTTCTAAACTTTTAAAATCACTGTTTGCAACAATCTGGTCAATTTCCTTTAAGCTTGCAATTATTTCTGACTGAATGGACTCTAATGAATCCGAATCATAAGTTCCATTCAAAGCTTGTTCTGTCAAATCTCTTACAAGCTGCCATTGAAAAGAAATAAGTGCATATACATTTCCTAAAGCTTTTAATACTTCAAAACTTTTCAATAAATTATCTATAGCATTACCCAAAGATTTTAATCGAATTTTCTCGTTTTTAACAACAGAATAATCCATACAATTAATTTTGTAATCGGGCGTCAACCTTTCCATTGCCTGATTTAATGAATTTGTAGCTTTTTCTAAATTTGATTGAACTATTAGGGATGAAATGCTCGTGTTTATCGTA
>CAZXQM010000019.1:0-9354 GCA_964643455.1 uncultured Vampirovibrio sp.
GTGGAAGACGCTATTGAGTACATAAAAGATAAAGAAAATATGTTTGATATAGTTCTTATTGATTCCACCGATCCTATGGGGCCTGGAGAAGGCTTATTTACGGAAGAATTTTATACAAATGTAAAAAAATCACTTAAACCAAACGGTATTATGGCTGCACAATCAGAATCACCTTTTGTAAACAAAGAAGAAATCAAAAAAATGTACAAGCTTCTCAATAAAGTCTTTCCAATTTGTGCGACATATACTTCTAATATTCCAACCTATCCCGGAGGCTACTGGGCATGGGCATTTTGTTCCGAAACTATTAAACCGCTTTCATACTGGGATGAACGGAGAGGTGAAGCAGTTACAAAAACTTGCAAAATCTATAATAAAGAGTATCATAACGCAAGATTCGCTCTGCCGAATTATTTAAAAGAATTATTATAAAAAAGAGGGATATTTAATATCCCTCTTTTTTATCTCATAGCTAAAATTTTCTCTGCTTCATCATTGCTAAGCTTTTTTGCTCCGCCAAGCAGAGATGTGTTTAAAACAACTTGTGCATAAGATTCAGCTAGTTCAAGCCTTAAGTATGCATCTTCAATCGTTTCAGACCCCACAACAAACCCGTGATTTGCCATAAGAACAGCATTATATTTGTTGAAATACTTAATAGTATTTTCCACAAGCTCCATTGTAGACGGAAGGGCATATTCAGCAAGTGGAATTCCTCCGAAATAAAACACATTTTCTGCCATCACTGGCTCCATCAAATCCTTGCCTGCAGAAGCAAAGCTGCTTAAGTAAGGAGAATGAACATGTATTATATAATTTATTTCAGGTCTTAATTTATAAATACCAATATGAAGAAACTTTTCGCTTGAAGGTTTTTTCCCTTTTTCTAAAGAATTACCGTTAAAATCTGTAAGTACAATTTGTTCCTTAGTCAAATACCCGTTTGATGATCCGGATGTTGTAATAAACATTTTATCCAGATATCTTGCGGAAATATTACCTGAATAACCCGGTGAAAAATTTTTTTCTCCGCATAATTTGCCGTATTGAATAATTTTATTAACCAACTTATTTTTATAAAACATCTTCTATATTATTTACATCTTCTACAACTGCACGCTGGAGCACAGGAGCCTTTGGTGAACTTTGAAAATCAGTTTTCTCTTCTTCTTTGTAATCTTCATCATTAGATTTTTTAGCCTTTTTATCCTGTTTTATTTCCAACCTGTCATAATCAAGAGTTGTACCTTTTGTATCCATCATAACCTCTACCATAAATCTTGTATTTTCACGGATGAAGTCATAGCCGATACTAAATTTTATATCATCAGGTCCTACCGATATGAAGAAAGAATTTTCTTGGAATACTCTATCATTAGGTGAATCACCGGATATATTCATTGACCCGAACCAGGATACTGTAAGATATCTGTTAAGTCTTATATATTCTCTTAAATATATATTTGATTTTCCGTAGCGATATGAATCGTAAACTGGCATAGGAGTATTGTCTTCGTATGCGGAATGGAAATATCCAATATCTTGCATCCAGCGTTTATATTGCAAATGCAAATTCGGCCCGATACGGCCAATCACCTGTGTATCACCGGTACCATATAATGCGGCAGATAGCTGCCCTACAACACCGAAGGAAACAGCAGTTTGCTTTTCTTTATTTTTATAAGTATAAAAATTCTGGTTAACCTGTGCCATATACCTTGTTCTAGTTGTACCCAGCTCTGAACCGCCCAATTTTTTGTAGCTAGAATCTTCATCAATATCTTGGAAATAGCCAAAATCAAATTGGTGAGCAAAACTAGACATTTGATTCTTTAAGAGGAAACCTTCTTTTGCATATCCGTTTTCGTAAACGATACTGGCACCATATTTTGCGCGCCGTCTACCTAAAAACCATTCACGTGAGTAATCATTCATTACGTATTGTAATGACAGGTGATCATCAAGTTTTTGCGTGCCTCTGATTAGAAATTTACTGTCAGCAGTACCATAAGCTGCCTGTGTCCAGTTTGAAGCATTGCTGTAGCGTACAATACCTCCTACACCGAATCCGTGGTTATAGTTTAATATAGGCATGACTTTTAATATTGAGCCGCCAGGAATTTCAAATACGTGTCCCGGACCTATATACATACCTAAACCTCTGATAGAACCTAATTCCCAGGAAGCTGTTTCTGCAAAGTCAAAGTTTTTATTTGTGTATATTTTTGCAGGCGGCAATTTGATGAGTTTTTTATTGCCTCTAAATAGAGATGCTTTTTTTAAATCCGCAACTATTAAATCACCTTTTTGGGTAATTTTAATATTTTTTACCTTTAATGTGATTTTACCGTCTTCCATATCCTTGGTAAGCTTCTCATCTTCCGGTACAATCATTCTGGATATAATAGGTCCGCTATTTATAGAACGAAAATTTACAGGAAAAGATTTATCGACTGTTAATTCTCCATTTTCCTGAACAATTCTGTCACCGTAGACGTATCCTTTTTCTGATTTGATACTTACGGTTGCAGTCTGAGCTACTGGCTTTTCGATAAGAGCATTTTCTTCGTTCAAATCTACAAAAATATATTCACCTGTTATGGTCTGGGCATTTTTTAATATTTTAACATTGCCTTCGGCTTTAATAGTGTTGTTCATTCTGTCATAAGTAATTTTATCAGCCTTAACAGTTGTATCTTGCTTAACAAAATAAAGGCTTGCATTACCTTCTGCAACAACACAATACGCATCAGTATCATAGTCAACATTTTCACAATCAAGAATTATATTATCCTCTTCTTCCGGAGTTTTTGTTTTTGATGTTATAGTTTTTTTCTGCCAAAAATGTTTTTTTACTATTTTATTCTCTTCTACAGATTCTTGATCTGCTTCAAAACCATCTGGCATCATAGTCTCATCAAAGTCATCTTTGAGTTCCTGAGATGTATATTCGGAGATTTCAGCTTCAGCAGCATAAACATCTTCTTGCGGGGCAACTGGTGCTAATTCGTTTTTACGAGCGTTTCTTTCATTGAGCTTTTTTTTGATTTTCAAACGAAGCTTTTTTAATGGTGGTACGCTTGGTGTTCTTCCGAAATCATTTGCCTTTAACTGTTCTTCCTGCTTTTCCTGAAGTGCAGGCGGAGTAAAAAAGGCATCACCTGTAAAGTCAGATGAATCTACAAATGAATACTCTGCATATACAGCATTTCCGATTATTAAAGAAATTAATATTGATGAAATTAGTATTTTTTTCAATTTTTATATCCTATTATATGTAATTTAACGGGTTATTAGGCTGTCCGTTCACTCTTACCTCAAAATGACAGTGAGGTCCTGTGCTATATCCGGTAGTCCCTTCATATCCAATTGTTTGTCCTTTTGAAACCCGTTGACCGTTTGAAACAGCAATAGAGTTCATATGAGCATAGAGTGTTGTTATAGGTTTTCCATTTACAATTCCATGTTCTAATATTACAACTTTGCCATACCCGCCATACCAACCACAATAGATAACTTTACCCGAGTTTGAAGCTTTGATTGCTCCTAAATTAGGCCCGCCTATATCAATTCCAGAATGAAAAGATTTTGTATTAAAAATTGGATGTGTTCTCCAGCCGAACGGAGATGTTATTCTGCCTTGAATAGGCTTTATAAAACCAGACGCAACCTGGACATCAGTATCTTTAGCTGTTCTGTTTATGTAAGAACCTATGCTTGCTGATTGCTTGGCAAGCTCTCTCTCTGCTTTTTGATAAGCAACACGGTCTGTCCTTAATTTGTTTATCATATTTTCATTTTTAGCAATAGCTTTTTGGATGTATGATTGTTGTGTATTTATAGACGCTATAGAACGTTCTAAGTTTCGTTTTCGTGTTTCTATATCATATTTCAATTTTGCAATTTCCTGAGCTTTTTTTCTTGCTGTAAGCATCCTTGCTTCATCTTCTTTCAGAATAATTTTATGATAATACATTCTGTCAACGAGCATATTAATATCTTCTGAAGTAATTAATAGTTCAAAAAACGCTTTTCGTTGGGATTTAAAAACTTTTCTTATATGTCCTGCCAGAATATTATTCAATTTTGTATATTCAGCTGAAGCTTTATTTAGTTGTTCTTGCATTTTGTCCAGTTCTTTCTGAACTGACAATATCTGAGATTTTGACTGTTGCAAAGAGGTTGTTGCATTCTCCAGTTTTTGTTGATTCTTGTATAATTTGCTTGTTTCAAGACTTTCTAACCACTTTAAATGATTTATTTTTGCCCTTGTTTGTTGTTTTTGGTCTTCCAAATCTTGTGTAGCAAAACAACTACAGCTTGCGAAAATGCTGAAAAATACACCTAAAAATATTAAGTAAGTTAATATTTTTTTTTGGTTCATTCTACTTCCCCATGCTTAATACTGCTACTATAGCTGTTCCTCCCAGAAGCCATAATGCAACTGCGGCGAAAATAAATCCCACTATAATCTTTTTATTTCTTCTAAAAAAATCCATTTCTACCTCTCTTCCATATCATATTACAAAAATGTTATAAGAGCAATAAATTTAATATTTTTGTATGATATGTAATTAATCTGTTTTTATATTGTCTTGTAGAGATATTTTTTTATTGTAAAATATTTATAGGGGATTTTAGTGTTATGGTTAATAAGTCAGTAGAGTTTATAAAAGAAAAGATTGGAAATTTTAAGCCGGAAATAGGAATTATTCTTGGTTCCGGACTTGGCGAGCTTGCAGATGAATATTGCAAGATTGCTATTCCTTATTCGGAGATACCAGGATTTGAGACTTCTACAATTTCCGGTCACAAAAGCCGCTTGGTTTTTGCTGAAATTAACGGGAAAAATGTAGTAATGATGCAGGGAAGGTTCCATTTTTACGAAGGACATGCGATACAAAAAGTTGTTTTTCCTGTAAAAGTTATGAAAAGACTGGGGGTTGAAACTCTTATTATTACAAATGCTGCTGGTGGGGTAAACCCTGAATTTAAGCCGGCAGATTTGATGATAATTACAGATCACATTAATCACATGGGAGTAAACCCTTTAATCGGATTAAATGATGATGAAATTGGCGTTCGTTTTCCTGATATGAGCAATATTTATACAAAAGAATACGTAGAACTTGCGGAAAAAACAGCTAAAAACATCGGGCTTGATTTGCGCAAAGGCGTTTATATAGCATTTACGGGACCATCTTACGAGACACCAGCAGAAGTTAAAATGGCAAGAATTTTAGGTGCTGATGCTGTAGGTATGTCAACGGTGCCGGAAGCAATAACTGCCTGTTGGGCTGGTATGAAGGTTCTAGGGCTGAGCTGCATTTGTAATTCTGCTGCAGGAGTTTCTCCTGTCGGGCTTTCGCACACTGATGTAATAAAAGCGGCAGGCGAAGCTAAGGATAAATTTAAGAAGCTTGTTAAAGAAATTATAAAAGAACTATAACCTTAGAGATGTTTATTTCTTAAACACGCTTTCGGCTTTGCTTCCCGTTAGCGTTTTGAAACTAAATATATCAAAGGTTAGTAGAGGTTAATGTATGCGTTTGGATAAATTTTTGAAAGTATCAAGATTAATAAAGAGAAGAACTGTAGCGAATACTGTTTCCGAGATGGGACGTATCCTTGTTAACGGGAATGTTGCAAAGCCTGCAAAACAATTAAAAGTCGGTGATATTATAGAAATAGAGTATGCAAACAGGGTAGAGAAAGTGGAAGTTTTGATAATTCCTACCGGCAATGTAAGTGTTCAAGATGCCAGTAGTTTGTATAAAATAGTTTCTTAATTTGGTGAAAGGAATTACTTGACTAATAATTACGCTCAGGTTTCGCTGTGGCTATTCTCTGTCCAGTGTATTATTAGTGCTGTAGCCCAGAATAACTTTGTCCGGCATTTCCTCTCAAGTTGTGTGGGGTAAGAAAGTGGGGTAAAAGTACTTAAAAAAGTTTAGTTTTGTAAAAATCTCTGTTTATTTAATGAACGGGAGGGGTGTTTATTGTACAATTCTTTTAAATAAAATGTAGAGTTTGGGTCTGTGAGGAGTAAAAATGCCTGTAATTAATGAACATTTTACAATTAATACAAAGGGTAATAATGATATCATTGATATTACTAAACACGTGCAAAATTGCGTATATCAACACGAATTAAAAGACGGACTTGTCTGTGTGTCTATTCAGGGAAGTACTTCTGCAGTTACGACAATTGAATATGAAGAGGGTTTGATTAAAGACTTAAAGGAAGCGCTTGAAAGGATAGCACCAACCGGTATTGAATATCATCACGATGAAATATGGCACGATGGCAACGGATATGCACATGTAAGAGCCGCAATTGTTGGAAGTTCGGTAAATATTGCGCTTAAAGACGGGCTTTTGAACCTTGGAACCTGGCAGCAGGTTGTTTTATTGGATTTTGACAATAAGCAGCGTTCACGAAACATAACTGTGCAGATTGTGTACTGACAATAAATTTTATTGTATAGAAAAGCACTAGTATTTTCTTGAATACCGTTTGTTCTACAAGAAGGAACTTTTAAAAGTTTTTTACATACAATAAATTTTGTGATTTAAAATATTACAAATACGAAAATTCATGGTAATATTATTTTATGTTAAACCTATACGTCACATCATCAAACCGCAGAGAAGGAAAAACGTTTTTATCAGCAGGACTTGCCGCTACTATGCAGAGTCTGGGGTATTCTACGAGTGTTTATAAACCGATTCAAACAAATGGAATTGAACATAATGGGTTTATGCAGTCTCCGGATTTAACGTATGTTAAAACAATAGATCCTTATATAAGTACTCATTTTACATATCTTTATAAATCAGAACTGGAGCCTTTAATAGCTTCTGAACTGGAAAATGAACCTATTGATGTAGATTTGATAACAAAAGAATATCAACGAATTCAGTCTACCTCTGACTGCATAATTATTGATGGAGATAGCGGGATTTTGAGTCCTATAGCACCCATGTTTCAAACTGCAGATTTGGTAAAAAAACTTCAAATCCCCCTTCTGTTTGTTGTTTCGCCGCGTGATGATTCTATAAATGATACCTTGCTTTCAATTTATACAGCACAGGAGAAGGGGCTCGAAATAAGGGGTGTAGTTATAAATAATATTAAGCAGGATTGTCCAAAACATTTGTTGAATGCTATTCCGAGAGTTATAGAAGAATATACAAATATAAAAATACTTGGTTTAATTTCTCATCTTGAAACAAGATTTTCGCCGGAGGATTTAATTACCAGCGTTTTGAACGGCGTTGACATTGAGAGCATTTTTAATGTTAAAATAGAAAAATTGGAATTATGATAATCACTGCAGGAAAATACAAAGGACGTAAAATTGCGGTACCGGATGAGAGTATAACAAGACCAACGCTTTCCAAAGTCAGAATGGGTGTTTTTAATACTCTGTATTCTTTGATTGGTGATTTTGAGGGGAAAACTTTTCTTGATGTATTTGGCGGCTCGGGAGTAATGGGACTGGAGGCTCTGTCACGAGGATTTTCAAAAGTTAAAGTCTTTGAAAAACACCCGAAAGCTGCCGAGATTATAAAGAAGAATTATACTCAGCTGGGTTGTAAACCGGATTTGATGATAGGTGACAGCGAAAAACTGGTAAAAAAACTTAATGAGGTATTTGATGTTGTATATATAGATCCGCCTTACATGAGTAATTTGTATGAAAGTATATTAAGTAATGTAAAGGGTAATATTCTCATTGTTGAAGGTCTTGATGAGATTGACTCCCTAGAATTTAAAATTTTGAAGATAAAGAATTATAGTGGTAAAGTTGTAAGTTTTTTACAAACTTTAAATTAATTTTAGACTTACTCTTAATGATCTTATTCTCCCAAGGCTGCTTTTGAACTTAATAATGCTTGGGGCACTAATAAATTCTGCTTATATGTCAGGAGTTTTGCATACCGGTACAAAGCATTTCCCCACTTGCAAAATTTAAAAGGATATATTATAATACATACAGAGAGTTGAATTTTTAACTCCCTGCTTTTTTGATTATATCTCATATTATTGTTTTAATTGATAGGATTATTATTAAGTAGTGAAATTTTTTTTATGAATTTGGTTAAGAGGCTTTTATTATGTATGTAAACAAGTGCATTAAGTGTGGTGCGGAATTTGAAACTAAAAACCCCAAAAGAGTGATTTGTCCTAATTGCTTATATGCAGACAAGGGTAGTGAGTCATCAGATGAAAAACCTATGCAGAGCTATAGCTCTTATAGTTCATATTCAACGGAATCCCGTCCGAGAAGTTATGACAGGCAGTCTCAAAGCGGATACAGACAAAATAACTATCAGAGACGTGATAATAGAGATAATCGAGGCGGGTATCAGAGAAGGGATAATAATCGCCAACAGCCAAGAAGACCCGGCGGATATAAAAATAATTATGCAAGCGCAAAGCCTCAACAACGACGTCCTATGAAAAAACAGCCAAAAAAGGCAAGGTCGTTACTTATCAGTAAGGAACAATTAGAGCAGATTGAAGTTTTATACAAAGCCATGTTACCGCTTCCAAATCCTGATAGTCATGAAGTAATAGGGGCAAAATTGGGTATTGAACCGCAAAAAGTATTTTTCGGAATAAACTTAGTGCGACAAAAAATGATGCTGCCAAAGCTTCCGTTCCCTAAACGCAAACTTGCAATTTCTCCAGACCAGATGATGGCAATAAAAGCTCTTTATGAGCCACTTTTACCGTTGCCGCCTATAGGTTGTCACAAAATTATTGCAGCTCAATTAAAAATGGATGAATGGCGGGTTCACGTTGGTATTAAATTAATCAGGGCACAAATGGGCTTAGATAGGTGGAATGAGGATAGAGCAGACAAGCCTGCTGATTATATGGTTGCAAAACATACAAAACCTACTGCAGAGGAAAAAATTCCTGTTGCTGTGGAAGCTAAAAATGTTCCAGATGCAGAGGCAACTCCCGTAGAAGCTGCAGAAACGGCTGCAGAAGAAAAGCCGAAAAGGGGAAGAAAGCCTAAGAAGAAAGAAGATGAAGATTAATTTTGTTTCTATAGGTAAAATTCTTAATTTTCATGGTGTGCATGGAGAAGCAAAATTTGGGTACTCCAAAAACAGGGAAGATTTTCTTTCACATCTAAAGGAAGTTTATATTCAGGTAAATAACGAGTATAAAAGACTTGAGGTTTCAAAGATAAGGTTTACTCCTAAGTGCGGGATTATTAAGTTTAAGGGGATTGATACTTTAAATGAAATTTTAGAATATAAAAATAAGCTTGTTTTCGTAACAGAAGAAACTGCAAGAAATTTTCTTGAGGAGGATGAGTTTTTGATAGATGAGCT
>CAZXQM010000019.1:9454-21949 GCA_964643455.1 uncultured Vampirovibrio sp.
ATAATGAAACGGGCATCAGAAGAGGGTATTATTACGGTAAATACAGTCAATCCGAGAGATTTTACGCTGGATAAACATAAAAAAGTCGATGATACGCCCTATGGTGGTGGTGCTGGCATGGTTTTGATGCCTCAGCCTTATGTTGATGCCTATAATTCGGTTGAAAAGCTTGGCAATAGTACTACCATAATGATGACACCACAGGGTGAACCTTTTTGCGACAGTATATCTAATGAGCTTGCAGAATATGCACAAATTATAATTCTTTGCGGGCATTATGAAGGATTTGACGAAAGAATAAGAGATATTATCAAACCTAGAGAAATTTCTATCGGTGATTTCGTATTAACCGGCGGGGAACTTCCGGCATTATGCATAATAGACAGTGTTTCAAGGAAAATCGAAGGAACTCTCGGTAAAATCGAGTCTGCGCATGATGACAGTTTTTCTGACGGACTTCTTGAATATCCGCAATATACAAAACCCAGAGAATATATGGGGTATAAAGTTCCGGAGGTTCTTTTAAACGGAAATCATAAGTTAATAGAAGAATACAGAATGGAACAAAAAATTTTAAGAACCAAGAAAAAACGTCCTGACTTGTGGGAAAAATATCACGAAAATACTTAATTAATTAAGTAAGTAATCACTCTCTCTCTTTATCAGAGTATTTCTTCTTAAATCCACAATAAATTCTATGTAAATATTTGTAACAATTATCAATCATACCTTAAAGTTTTGAAAATAAATGCCGTTATAAATAGTAAGCTTTTGAGAAAAAGGAATGTATGATGGAATTTAATTACTATGATGAATTTAACCAAATGAAAAAATGCAATATTAAAGCAGGGACTGATTGGGATTCTTTTAAAGATACCTTACCCAAACAATTAAATTCTATTTTTAATTCCGTTGACACGAATTCTGATGGAAAGGTTGATAAAGAGGAATTAGATCTCTTACAAAAACTTCTAAAAGTTGCGGATTCTCAAATTGAAAAAACAAAAGGCAATAACATTATTGAAAATGAAGAATTAGATTTATTAGTTAATAAAATTGAAACGGGACAATTAGCCGCGTTAGAAGGTAATGAAAATCCCCGCATAATTACGCCTAAAATTATAAATATTCCTGAAGATAAAGATAAATTGACAAATTATAAATACTTGAATACTTATACAGAATATGGTGAGGCGGAGGATGGGGCTGAAGATAGTGTAAAGATTGCAGAAACTGTTGTTGATTATTCTGCTATAGGTAATTTAGAGGAAGGTAAATATTATGTAGAATCCTGGAAACAGTCCTATCGTGAGGAAACAGGAGTTATTCTTACCCCCGTAGTGCGAAAAATACAAGACTCCAACCAGGATGGAACAACAAACTGGTCAGAGGGAATTAATAGAAATATATCAAAAATTCAAGTTGCAAAATCAAAAATAAATTCTGAACTTGTCTCATTTTTAAATAAAGTGGGAGACGAGCAAGGATTTAGTGTAGAATTACTGGATATTGACGGCGAAGCTTTATGGACAGAAGATCTGAGTATAGTAAGAGCTGATAAAAAACAGCTTATTCCTAATTGTGAGACTGGATCTAATATAGAAGCCTATAACAAAGAATCAAAAATTACCGAAAAAAGAAGACATATTTCATTGCATGCACAGGGCAGTGCTTTCCAACGCCAACAACCCAATGAAGATCCGGTAGCAATAAAGTATTCTCATACGTTATCTCAAGAGGATATTGTTGCAGGCAAAACTTATTTAGAAGGAGGAAATGTCTTAAATACTCTTACAAAAGACGGTGAACCGGCGGCTATTATAGGCGGGGAGTCAATAAAATATACAATGATTAAATTGGGTCTGGAGGATTCCGAAGCTTCTGTAAATATTGCAAAAAAGCAAATTGCGGAGGAACTTGGTATCGAAGAAAAAAATGTTACATATATCCCTCAATTTGATTTCCATATAGATATGTTTTACAGACCATTAAATAACGGACAGATAGGAATCCCCGATTATGAAGCGGGAATCAAGATTTTGGAAACATTTATACAGGATATAAACAAAAAGCTGGAAGCAAGTTCTGAAACAACGGAGGCAGCCGGTACATCACTTGAAGAAAAGAAAAATTTAGAAAATCGAAAACAAGAATACTTGAAATTAATCGGTAAACTTGAAGAAATGGCAAACAAGACAGAAGAAATTGCATCTGAGGCAGAAAACAAATTAAAAGAACTGGGATATGAAATAATAAAAATTCCTTGCTTTACAGAAATTGATAAAGGCTCTAATCCTAGCTTAAAGGCTCGTGGAGTAGAAAATCCCATAAATTATATGAACGCAATCTGCGGAACTTCTGCTAAAACCGGAGAGAAATTTTATATTACCAATACTTCAGGTGATGACAATCTGGATGAATATATGGAAAAATTTTTAAAAGATACTGTAGGATTTGATAAAATATATTTTGCCCCGACAAAAGAATATTTAAGAGCACTGGGAGGGATTGATTGTTTAACTAAAGAATTGTAAATATTAGAAACTAATCAATATCCGTATAGAAATGATGTTCTTTTTTCAGCAGTCCGTATTTTTCTCCAAAATTTTTATAAAGTTTTGTAAAAAATTCTTTAAAGGGGTTTGGCTTTTTTATAGCACCTCTTTTTACCATCAAGTCACGCGTGTCTTGCAGTGAAAGATTGCGCATTTCGTCGGCAGTTAATTTTGTATTTTTTTCAATAAAACGCATACTATCTTGATTAATTTTAAATATAGTTTTTTGAACTTTCAAAATTTACTCCTAAACCTCTGAAAAATATAATTCGTGTATAACGGCAATGATTTTGTTCAGAAAATTTTTGTACCTGATTCGGTCAGCTGCACCTGAAAGTACAATGTCGGCTTGGTTTTTACAAGGTTTGATGTAAACATCCGCTTTTTCATTTGCATTTTTATAAATAATATCAGCGGAATCTCCGAGATCTCGTTCTTTTGCTCTTACATAAAATCTTTCTTTTTTGATTTTTTCATCAATTTCAACATAAATCTTAAAATCAAAAGCATCCTTAACCTTGTCAGTAAGTGTAAATAAACCTTCTGAAATAATGATTTTAGAAGGTTTTGCCAGAGTATAATTATTAAGACGTATTGCAGTGCCGCTCATGTCATATTTAGGAAGAAAAGTCTCTTTTCCGGAGAGTAGTTCCTTAATATGTTTGTGCATCAATTCCAATTCGAGAGCCTGTGGAACATCCAGGTCATAATTTTTTGCAAATTCTGAAAAACTTCCTGCTGCTTTTACCATTTCTGAGCGATCGTAATAATAATCATCCGTATTAACTCTTGTAATAGCATCTTTTATATTGAATTCTGTTGCAAAAGATTCAATAGTATCAATCAAATCCATAGTAATAGTAGATTTGCCGCTTGCAGTTTCTCCAGCTATTCCTATGGAAGCTGGCATATTGATTCTGCCTGATAGATACGCTGCAATTTTTTTAATAACAAATGGTGTATAACTTACAAGTATAGAGCCGGGAGTATTTAGTTCTGCTTCAAAAATACCATACAAATAACGCTCTATCTTTTCATTTAATGTTGTTGGCTTTGTAACTTGTGATGTTGTTATGTTTTGCAGCATAAATCTTTTTTCTTTCTTTGTTCTATTATACACGAATTAAAACAAAAGAAAAGCATTTATTGCTTGTCATAGAAAGTTTTTTTACAAAATTTAACACCTTACAATCATAAGCTTTGTTAACCTGTTTACTTAGCTTATTCATATCTTAAAGCGTCAATCGGATTGAGGAGAGAAGCTTTATAAGCAGGATAATATCCGAAACCTACACCGACAAGACCTGAAAAACCAAGAGCAAGAATAATTGAAAATAATGAAATTGATATTGTCATAGAGGGAGCAAAAACGGTTATCAAAAATGAACCAAAAACACCTGTAATAACTCCGATAAGCCCGCCTATCATAGACAGAAGAAAAGATTCTATCAAAAATTGCCATCTTATATCGCTTACCTGTGCACCTATCGCCATTCTAATACCTATTTCCTTAGTTCTTTCAGTTACTGATACAAGCATAATATTCATAATACCTATACCGCCGACAAGCAATGATACCGATGCAATTGAAGCAAGCAGTATGGCAAAAGTTTGGACAGTTGATTTCATTTTTTCCTGAAACTCTGCAGAATTTCTGATTTCAAAGTCATTTTCTTGATTTTTACCGATGTTGTGTCTTGCAATAAGTATTTCTGTAATATCCTGCATAGTTTCATCGAGTGTATCAGGATTTTGACCTTTAATTACAATCTGGCTGACTGTTCCGGGGAAATCCGTTCCAAAGACTTTCTTTTGTGCTGTTGTTATTGGTATAAATATTAAATCATCTTGATCAAAAGGTCCTGATTGTCCTTTTGCTTTTAAAAGCCCTATTACTTTAAACGGAATATTGCCTACCCTTATAATTTTGTTTATCGGATCAACATCTCCAAAGAGTTCTGTGGCAATTGTTGAGCCAATAATGGTTACTTTCGCGCTGTTCTGAAGATCTTCCGGGATAAAACCTCTACCCATTTCTATTTCATAATTTTTTATATATAAGTATGAAGGTTGAATTCCATAAACAGTTGTTGACCAGTTCTGGTTTCCGTATGTGAGTTGCTGGGTATCTGATGACATTGTAGAAATCGCTTGAATTCCTCTCGCCATTTTTTTTATAGCTTCAGCATCTTTAGAAGTCAGTGTTGGCTTTGTTCCGATTCCCAGATGAACACCGCCGGATTTTGCAGAAGCCGAGCGGATTGTCAGAATATTTGTACCCATTGATTCCATATTTTCCGTAACTTTTTTGCTTGCGCCGGTACCTACAGCAAGCATTATAATTACGGCACTTACACCGATAATTACCCCAAGGCTTGTAAGTGCAGAACGAAGCATATTCACTCTGAGTGAATTTATAGCCATTTTCAATGTTGATTTAAAATCTAACATAAAACTCTCAATTACTTATTTTCAACAAAAGTTAAAGAATTACATATATTTGTCTGAGGTACATAATCGTATTCAGACATAGAAATTTTATTGATTATATTAGAGCGTTTTTTGCGATAAAGCATATCAATGAAAGCTTCGAGTCTGGTAATAAAACCAGCTTCTCCGGTATGTTCATCAATTGTAAGCGCCAAAATTGGCTTTCCGCTGTCTTTTGCTTTTCTTGTAATTCTTTCTATCATTAATGAATCAGGACCGCAACCAAAAGCGTTAAGGGTAACAATCCCGTCAATTTTGTTATCTTTCAGGTAATGTCCTGCGGTACCTGTCATCTCATATTCATTTGCCCAATAACGTTTCTGTCCCAAAGCTGCAATACCTTCTTCCATTTGCTCGTCTGTTAGCTGAAGTGAGGTGTAAACTTTAACATCCATTTTATCAAGTTTGTCAAAAATTTTCATACATGCTCTGTCGTCATAAATATTATATCCATGTGAAACAAGTGCAATATTAATAGGAGATGAACTTGATGAATTCTCAATAAACACTTTTCCTTGAAGAGCATAGTTCATAGCTTTTTTGTAGCTCATACCGGAGCGTGCCATGACTAAAAAGTTGTTATAAACTTTCCATCCTTGTTTAGAAGCCTTTTTAATTTCCTCAATGTTAGTAATTCCGAATGGTTTTACAGCTTCTGCAAGAAAAGTATACAAACCTTGATTTTTTTGAGATTTGTCAAGAGTGGGTTCTATGATATTAATATCAGCTTTTATAACATTTCTGACTAAATCAGGAAGTCCTCTGATTTTTGAACAGTTATATATTTTTGGAGCAATTGATTGTATAGATGGCACAAAAATATTTTTTACACCTTTTGTGATTAAATTAAGGATATGCCCCAGATAAATCTTTATTGGAAGACAAGTTTCTGTAACTACAAGCGCAGAACCATCCGACATTGTTTGCTTTGTCGTAGGATCTGATAGAACTATTTTTATACCTAAGCTTGAAAAAAATCCAAACCAGAACGGATAATTATTGTAGAATGACATTCCTCTCGGAATACCTATAACCATTTCTTTTTCCATTGAAAAACCTTTTCTTTATTTCACCATTATAATGATAGCGCGAAAATAATGATTTGTCACGAAAAATTGCAGAAATGTTACGTTACTGTTATAATTAAACAATGAAAATTTTGGGAATAGACCCCGGTATGGCAATTGTCGGGTACGGTCTTATTGAAGCGGAAGATAATTATATAACACTATTGGCATCTGGCTCTATACAAACGGATAAAAATTTATCAGATTCAAAAAGGCTTCTGGAAATTTACAATGATTTAACTACGATTGTAGAAAAATATAAGCCGGATTGTGCTTCAGTAGAAGAATTGTTTTTTTTCAAAAACCAAAAAACCGTGATTCCTGTTGCAGAAGCACGCGGAGTAATAATAACGGTTCTTGAAAAATTTAATATTCCGGTTTTTAGTTATACACCTATGGTTGTAAAGCAAGTTTTGACCGGATACGGACGGGCTGAAAAAAGGAATGTGGAACAGATGGTGAAGCTTGCTCTGAATTCTGACAGAATTCCAAAACTGGATGATACGGTGGATGCAATTGCTATTGCGATATGCCATTCAAGGAGTATTGTTAAATAGATGACAAATTTTGATTTTTTAAAAAAAATTGATAGTAATTTATACGACATTATTGTGGAAGCTGAAAAATTATATACCTTTGAGTTTTTTGAGCAGTGTATAGCTCAAACAAGAAGATTTGGCGAACAATTGTGTAAAAATATTTTGGCTGACAATTACAGCTTTGATGAAACATTTGACAATATGCTCGCGACTTTGAAGGATAAAGCTCACTCTATTCCTGAAAAAGAGTTTGTAGATGATTTGTATTTTTTAAAAAAACAAGGAAATATATCTATTCATTCTGCAAGTGTAAAACGTGACGGGGTTCTGGCTTTTGAATGTTTGCAAAGAGCATTTGAAGCATCAATAAACTATGCAGTGCTTTATAAAAAAGGTAGTAAAGCAATCTTGAAAAAACAGTATGATGTAAATCTTTTGATGATAAGAAAATCCAATTTAAAGACGCAGGAAGAAAAAGATAAGGGACAACAAAATAAAAAATCGAAAATCCAAAAATCGCCAGTAAAGCAGGTTTACACAATGAAAACTTCTGATACAAAAAGAAAACCTGTTTTCTGGATATTTGTAGGAATTTCTTTTGCAATTTCTGTAATAATGCTTTTCATAATGTTTTTGTTGAATCTATGAATTAAATTCATTTTCAAGTGTTGTTTTCAATTGTCTGTTTTGCGAATTATTTCTATATAATTACTTTATCTACTACATTCATTATAAAAAGCAGGGTAGATTTTTGTTCTACCCTGCTTTTTATGATTTATTTTATTATTCTCTAAACATTACCGTAGTAAGCATCGATATAGATTTTCTTGATATCATCCATTAATGGATATGCAGGGTTTGCACCTGTGCACTGGTCATCGAATGCCAGTTCAACAAGTTCATCCAAATTATCCATGAATGTTTGTTCATCAACCCCGAAGTCTCTGATTGACTTAGGAAGTTCAATCTTGTTCATCAAATCCTCAACAGCATTAAGAAGTAATTGAACTTTTTCATCATCATTATTTCCGCCAAGTCCGAGTTCGTCAGCTATTTGACCGTATTTAGTCTTAGCGTTAGGGAACTTGTATTGAGGGAAAATTGCTTGCTTGTGAGGTGCATCTGATGAATTGTATTTGATAATTTGTCTGAATAACAATGCATTAGCTACACCGTGTGGAACATGGTACATAGCTCCGAGTTTGTGAGCCATTGAGTGGCATAATCCTAAGAATGAGTTAGCAAATGCCATACCTGCAATTGTAGCGGCATAGTGCATTTTTTCTCTTGCGATAGGATCATTTGCGCCTTCTCTATATGATCTTTCTAAGTATCTGAAGATTAACTTAGTTGCTTCAAGAGCATTAGAATTGGTGAAGTTAGTAGCCATATTAGATACGTAAGCTTCAAAAGAGTGTACTAATGCGTCAATACCAGAAGCAGCAGTTAAACCTTTAGGCATACCGTCTACGAAGTTCGGGTCAACAATAGCCATATTTGGTGTTAATGCGTAATCTGCAATTGCGTATTTTACATGAGTTTCATCATCAGTAATGATAGCAAATGGAGTTACTTCTGAACCTGTACCTGAAGTTGTAGGGATTGCAACCATTGTTGCTTTCTTTCCTAGTTCTGGAATTGAACAAATTCTTTTTCTGATATCCATAAATCTCATTGCGATATCTTCAAAGTTTGTATCAGGTTGTTCATATAATAACCACATGATTTTAGCTGCATCCATCGGAGAACCGCCGCCTACAGCAATAATAACATCCGGTTCAAATGGTCTTAATATAGCCATTGCCTGATCGATAGTAGACAATGTAGGATCCGGTTTAACATCAAAGAATACTTCGTGTTCAATACCGATTTCATCAAGAACGTTAGTAATAGTATTTACTGCGCCTGAGTTGAACAAGAATCTGTCAGTTACAATGAATGCTCGTTTTTTACCTGCTAACTCTCTAAGAGCTAAATCAGTAGCACCTCTTTTGAAGTAAACTTTTGCAGGAACCTTGAACCACAACATATTTTCTCTCCTTTCAGCAACAGTCTTGTAGTTTAATAAGTTTTCAACGCCGATATTACCTGAAACAGCGTTTTTACCCCAAGAACCGCAGCCGAGTGAAAGTGACGGTTCAAGTCTGAAGTTATATAAATCACCAATACCGCCTTGTGAAGATGGAGAGTTAATTAATACTCTGCAGGTAGGCATTTTTTCTGAATAAGCATCAATTCTGTCTTTTTTGCGTTCATCAGTATAAAGGACAGAAGTATGTCCTGCACCGCCTCTAATTACAAGGTGATGAGCTTTTTCTGCAGCATCTTCAAAGTCAGAAGCTCTGTACATTGTAAGAACCGGTGATAATTTTTCCCTTGAGAATGGATCTTCCCAGTCAACTTCCGGTCTTTCAACAAGAAGAATCTTCGCATCTTCAGGAACTTCACTGCCAAATCCTGCAAGTTCTGCAATCCTGTGAGGTTTTTGACCAACTACATCAGGATGAGCACTTCCTCTTTTTGGATCAATAAGTGGTAAATCAATTAATTTTTGTTTCTGCTCATCATTAACAAGGTAAGCACCTCTGTAGAGGAATTCATTTTTAACTTCTTCGTAAACACTGTCAACAACAATAACTGATTGTTCAGAAGCACAAATCATACCGTTATCAAAAGATTTTGACATAAGTATTGAGGAAACAGCCATCTTAATATCAGCCGTTTCATCAATAACTGCAGGAACGTTACCAGGACCTACACCAAGTGCAGGGTTGCCAGATGAGTATGCTGCTTTGACCATACCAGGACCGCCTGTTGCAACAATGCAAGCAATTGAAGGATGCTGCATTAACGCACTTGAAAGTTCTATAGAAGGTACATCAATCCAGCCAATGATATCCTCTGGTGCTCCGGCTTTAACAGCTGCATCAAGAACAATTTTAGCAGCTTCAATTGTACATTTTTTAGCTCTCGGATGTGGTGAGAAAATAATACCGTTTCTTGTTTTAAGAGCTATTAATGATTTAAATATTGCAGTTGATGTAGGGTTTGTTGTCGGAACAATACCTGCTAATATTCCTAAAGGTTCTGCAACAATTTTTATACCGTTAACTTTATCTTCTTTAATTATTCCACAAGTTTTAGCATTTTTGTGTTTGTTATAAATGTATTCTGATGCAAAGTGGTTTTTAATTATTTTATCTTCTAAAACGCCCATGCCTGTTTCTTCAACAGCCATTCTTGCAAGAGGAATACGGGCTTTGTCTGCAGCAGCTGCTGCAGCTTTAAAGATAGCATCTACTTTTTCTTGAGAAAAAGTAGCGAAAATCTTTTGTGCTTTGCTGACTCTTGAAATTAAACTTTCTAATTGATCAAGTGTTTCAACTACATTTGATGCATTTAGAGATTTTTCCAAAGAATCAACGCTTTTCTTTGTTTTCGTTTTCATATTAAAATCTCCTTTTTTAAGTACGGCTATAACAATATTGCAACACAAATTAAATTAGTTGTCAACGCAAGTGTACAGTGTAATTGAGGGATAAAAAATATATAAATTAGCTGGAATTCAATCTACAAAATAAATTTAGCGAGTGTATTTTATACACTCGCTAAAAAAGTTTAATAAAATCTTTATATTTTAAGTAATATATATGTTTATTTAAAAATAGTTAGAGATTATTATTCTTGACTATTATACTCCTATTTGAACTTTTTCAAATAAATTTAGTTTACCCTGAACATCAAATTCAGAAGTCTGTAGTGCAACAGGAGTTTCTCCGTTTTCTATTCCACTTTCTTCACCGTTTTCTTTTGAAAGCTGAACATTTCCTTCTTCATCTACTTCTGCTGTATATCCTAAAGAGCCAAGATCACTGGTAACTGCAGCTTGCAATTCTTCGTTGCCGCTTTGAACTGTTTCAAAAGAACCGATACTTGTAATGATAGGATCTATCGCAGTATTCCAGCTGCCTACTGCTCCACTGAATTCACTTAAAGCATTTCCTATGGAAGTTTCAAAATTTGTAAGTAGTGACAAATTATCTTGTAAACCGCCAATACCTTGTAGAACTGTTTGCAGGTTAGTTAATGATCCGCTTGTTCTGGTTTGACCTGCGGTAGACTGGTCATTTGCGGCTCTGTATAATTGTGGTGCAGTTGAAGCTGAAAACATATTTGAAGAAGCTGTTTCTGCTGCTGCTTCCAAAGCTTTACCTGTTACTGTATTAGTAACACCTTGAACTTGTGATGAAGTATTAGTTGTTACTAAGTTAGCACCTTCTTGTACTAACTGTGTAATTTTCATCTCTCCGTCTTCTTGAATTGTAACGGCATTACCTTTAGCAGTTTCAATATTTGTAACAGACGTTTCAACCGCCTGACTTAAAGAAGCAACCTGTTCTTGCAAGTCTCCGATATTACCAACAAGTTCGCCTATTTGTCCAGATAAACCTTGAATTGTTCCTAATATTGCGGCTTTTTCTTCAGGGGTTTTAGCAGAGGCAAGTAGCTGTTGCTGTTCTTCTATCTGTTTGACAATTTCATTTATTTGTTCCTGTTTTTCGGCTAACTGCTCATTAACTTCTTCCAGACTTGCAGTAGAGTTAATCACAGTTTCATTTTCAGTTGCTATTTCTGCTTCTATATTTTCAATGTTTTGACTAAGTTCTGCTTTAGCATTTTCTTGTTCTTTCTTTAATTCATCAGCAGCCTGTTTATTTTTCTTAATTTCATTGCTTGCAGCTTTTGCTTCCTGGTTAGTAATTTTATCAATTAATGACATGACTTTATTAATTGTGGTTTGAATAGTGTTTGCGGTGTTGTCACTGCTAGTGCCAGAACTGCTGGTTGTGCCACTGGTTGAACCGTTAAGTAAATTCCCTAATTGGAAAAATTCTTCCGCATTAAATGATGAGCTTCCGCTTGAATCAGAAGGCAATTTGTTAAGTAAATTGCTTACTTGACTAAAAACTGATTGTAAATCTGTATTTGTGCTAAGACCCATCTTGCAATATTCCTTTTTATACCATCTTATATATATAAAGTATTTAAAATATATTTGATTTCGACGGTTTTCAAAATTGTTACAAAACTTAATATTTATTTGGCAAAAAAGTAGCCACCGAGCTTATAGACATGCAGCTATTCTATATTGTACAAATAGATATAGTATTAATGTGATGTAAAAGAGTTTTAGAAAGAAGAGGATAGCTGGTGATAGTAGATATCTTTACTGAAAGGGAACAAGAAGTTTTGCATTTATTATTGTTAGGATTAAATAATAAGGAAATTTCTGATAAACTTTTTATTTCAAATCACACTACAAAAGCTCATGTAGCATCGATTTATAAGAAACTTGGAGTTACAAATAGAGTTCAAGCTGCAGTTAAAAGTTTAAGTCTTGGTGCAGGCGAATATTTTAACTTAAATCAAGAAAATATTGTATAAAAAAGAAGTCCGATTTTTCGGACTTCTTTTTTTCTATTAAGCATTTATAATTCTTGTTTTATCTTCATCAGTAACGCCTTTGATTGTCAGGTTAATCCGACCTTTGTCATCTATTTTAATAACTTTGACAATAACTTCGTCTCCGATATTAATGTGTGGTTCAATGGTTTCAATTCTCTCTTGGCAAATTTGTGAGATATGAACCATACCATCCTTACCGCCGCCAAGTTCGACGAATGCACCAATAGGAATAATTCTTACAACCTTACCTTTAATTATCATTCCAACTTCTGGTTTGAAAGTAAGGTCTTGAATCATCTTTTTAGCGATTTGCGCACCTTCCTGATCGTTAGAAGTTATTGTGACAATACCATTATCCTGAATATCTATTTCTGCACC